>NZ_VLNU01000001.1:3357680-3731398 GCF_009765165.1 Lysobacter panacisoli | reverse complement strand
CACGCTCCTGCTGGTGGCCGTGCCGACGATGGCGGCGGCGTTCTTCCAGGGCACGCTAGGCCAGTTCCTGGCGTACTCGGTGTTCGGGCGCAGTGGTGGTGCACGGTCGCGATCGGAGCAGGGCGAGCTTGATGCACACGCGCAGCCCTATCAGGCTCCGCCGCCACGGGGCACCGAGATCCCGCCGCCGGACCTGTTCCAGTTCCGGCTGCCGCAGCAGAATCCGGTGCAGGCTGATGAGATCAAGCGATTGGCGGCCTCCGGCGAGGGCTCGTTCCTGAAGCGCTATCCCCATGCGCTGGCATCCAATCAGCTGATAGGGGCAGAGCGGCACACCGATATCACCACGCTGGAGCGTGTGCAGGTCACGGCACCGCGCGACGAGCGCTTTGCCGACGTCACGTCCACTGTCGACAGCACCACCCCCAGGTGGATGCAGCCCTACACCGGGCCGGAGTCCATCAACTACGCGCGCCGGATGGAAGAGTTGGACCCTCACATCCGAACCGCGGACCTGATCGCCGAGCTCAGCGCCGCGCGCCTGCTCACGCCCGCCGACCGCGAGGCCGTTCGACAGGCCCACGCGACGCTGCAGGCACATCCCGTCCGGCCCATCTTTGACGCCAACGACCCGCACAGCTACCTGCTGATGGTGACCCGCGACGGCACCTGGAACGATGCAAGGAAGATGGTGTATGACACCAATCCGGCGATTTTGACCAACGACCTGTTGATTGAAGGCGACAGCGTAGAGCGTCTGTACCTGCGTGGCGTAGGTACTGATGGCGTTCTTGACAGCCTGGCCGGGGGCGCGACGGGCGACGGTAGTCGAAGGGGTATTGACGATCAATTGCGGCAGTTGCGCGAGAAGATTGAAGACATCCGAGCCCGTGATCCCGAAGCCCACATCAGCGTGGTCTACACCGGCTTCAGCCGTGGCGCCTTCGCCATGCGTGATCTGGCCAACCAGGCCGAGAGAATGGACCTGCCCATCGACCAATCCGCGATGCTGGTCTACGACACCGTGGGCTCAATGGGCGCGGCCGGAAACGACATCAATCCGGGCTACGACGTGCACACGCGCCGCGACATGCAGGTACTGCATCTCACCGCGGACGACGAGCAGCGCGCCGGGTTTCCGCTGACCAGCATCCACACCAGCCGGGACGAGCACAACCCGAACTGGGTGGAGATCGGCATGCCCGGCGCGCACTCGGAACTGGGCGGCGGCTATCTGAACGACTACTCGCGCATCCCGCTGCAGTTTGGCCATGAATACCTGCAACGTCTGGGGGTGCCCTTAAAGCCACTGGGCGACTTTTCGCCACCGTCACTGGACAGCCCGGCATTGCTATTGCACGACTCGCGCTACCTGCCCTATTCCTCGCCACGCGACGTCTACCATGCTGCGCCCCTGACGCCGCCTTCGTCTGAGTGGAAGGGCGGGTTCGGTTCTGGAAAAGGTCTGTGACATGAAGTCCATACTGCTATCGCTGATGCTGTGTCTAACGGCCTGCACGCCTTCAAAGTCGTCCTCACGGCTGCACAGCGTGGACATGGATATTGACGGCCCGCGCGTTTACGACTACCGCATCGATTACGGCAAGACGATATTGCCCTTCGGCAATGGCCCTGACCCTGATTTCGGAGGGGGGAGCACCTACATGGCCAAAATGCCCCTTCCCGAAGTAGCCGTGGCCACATGGCGCACTGCACCGGCCCCGGATGGCGTGGTCGTGCGTTTTGTGGTGCCCATTCGTGACCAGGTTACGGATGAGGAATGGCAGGGAGAACTCTTCACGCTCGAATTCCTGTCCGCACCAACCGCGCTCAAGGTAAATGTCCTGACGGGCATCACAGGCGACAAGGTGCATCCAAGGATTCGCCGCCAGATCTATTCAAGCACTGCAACGCCTGCAGGGGCGCTTGGCCCGTGACAAGGACTATGACGTGAGAGTCGTACTGCTATTGCTCTTCACGATGCTGTGCGTGGCCGCTTGCGAGCCAAAGACCGATTCCAAGCTTCATACCATCCGCATGGATAACGATGGTCCAGTGGCTTATGACTACCGTATCGAGTACGGGAACAAAATCTTGCCTGGCGGTAACCGAGGCGACCCGGACTTCGGAGGGGGGCGCACATACATGGATGTGATGTCACTGCCTGAGGTCGCGGTGGCCAGCTGGCGCACGGCGCCGGCGCCGGACGGCGCAACCGTGCGCTTTATGGTGCCCATCCGCGATCAGGTGACGGAAGCGGAGTGGAACGGCTTCCACTTCGCGCTGGAGTTCCATTCGACGCCGACCACACTCACGGTCAACGTGACCAATGGCATCACGAACGACCGCGAACACCCCAAGACAATCCGCCAGATCTACTCGGGCACTGCAACGCCTGCAGGGTCGCTTGACCCGTGACAAGGACTACTACGTGAGAGCCGTGCTGTTACTGATGATGCTGTGCCTGGTCGCTTGTGCGCCCAAGACCAATTCCAAGCTCCACACCATCCGCATGGACATTGAGGGACCAACTCTCTACGACTACCGAATTGATTACGGAACTACGGTTTTGCCATTTGGCAATCATGGTGATCCGGACTTTGGGGGGGGGTATAGCTACATGGACAAAATGCCGCTCCCAGAAGTCGCCGTGGCCAGCTGGCGCACCGCGCCGGCTCCGGACGGCGCAACCGTGCGCTTTATGGTGCCCATCCGCGAGCAGGTGACGGAAGCGGAGTGGAACGGCTTCCACTTCGCGCTGGAGTTCCATTCGACGACGACCACGCTCACAGTCAACGTGACCAATGGCATCACGAACGACCGTGAACACCCCAAGACAATCCGTCAGATCTACTCGGGCACTGCAACGCCCGCAGGGGCGCTTGACCCGTGACAAGGACTGCAACGTGAGAGCCGTGCTGTTACTGATGCTGCTGTGCCTGACCGCCTGCGACTCTAAGACCCATTCCAAGCTCCATACAATCCGTATGGACATCGAGGGCCATCGCGTCTACGACTACCGCATTGACTATGGGAGTAGTGTGCTGCCAGGCGGTAATCGCGGCCTCTCGGATTTCGCGGGTGGGTTCACCTACATGGCCAAAATGCCGCTCCCGGAGGTTGCCGTGGCCAGCTGGCGCACTGCACCCGCCCCGGATGGCACGGTGGTGCGGTTTGTAGTGCCCATTCGCGACCAGGTGACGAGCGAAGAATGGAACGGCTACCACTTCGCGCTGGAATTTCATTCCACGCCGACCACACTCAAGGTCAATGACACCAATGGCATTCCGGGTAACCAATGGCATCCCGAGCAAAGTCGTCAAATCTACTTCAGCAGCACCGCAGATCCGGACCAATGACGAGCAGTGCCCGACACGCAGACCCGCATCTACTGCCTGGGATGCCGAGTCCCCGCCGCCGTCGTCGGTCTGGGTGGGTTTGGTGCGGGAAAGGGCCCATAACATGAAGTCCATACTCCTATCGCTGATGCTGTGTCTAACGGCCTGCACACCATCAAAGTCGTCGTCACGGCTGCACAGCGTGGACATGGATATTGACGGCCCGCGCGTTTACGACTACCGCATCGACTACGGCAAGACGGTATTGCCTGGCGGCAACCGGGGCGACTCTGACTTCGGGGGAGGGCGCACCTACATGGCCAGAATGCCACTTCCCGAAGTAGCGGTGGCCACATGGCGCACTGCACCGGCCCCGGATGGCGTGGTCGTGCGTTTTGTGGTGCCCATTCGTGACCAGGTTACGGATGAGGAATGGCAGGGAGAACTCTTCACGCTCGAATTCCTGTCCACACCAACCACGCTCAAGGTCAATGTCCTGACGGGCATCACAGGCGACAAGGGGCATCCAAGGATTCGCCGCCAGATCTACTCGGGCACCGCAACGTCGAATGCTCCGTAGTGCCCGAACACCTTCGATCTGGTTATGCGCGACCATGCCAGCGGTGTTCACATCTGGTCAGATCCCGGTTCATGCCTGTCGCCGGCAGGACCGCTGGCCTCACGCCCTTGGCCCGGTTACCTTCTCCCGCAGCACCCGCTCGAGGACCGGTCATGCCCGAGGTGTCCCGTCGTCAGTTCCTGGCTTCGACCGCGGTCGCGATGGCGGCGGCGCCTTTCATCAGCACCAGTTCCACCCGGGCGCGCGCGAACGAGTCGCGCAAGCTAGGCATCGCGATCTGCGGGCTGGGGCGATTGAGCGAACACCAGATCGCGCCGGCATTGATGAAGACCAAGCATTGCCGGCTGGCCGGCATCGTCACCGGCACGCCTGCCAAGGCCGAGGCGTGGAAGGCGAAGTACGGCATTCGCGCGGACAGCGTGTACTCGTACGACACGATGCATCGCATGGCCGATAACCGCGATATCGACATCGTCTACGTGGTCACGCCCAACGCGCTGCATGCGCCGCACACCATCGCGGCAGCGAAGGCAGGCAAGCATGTGTTCTGCGAGAAGCCGCTGGAGATCTCCGTCGAGCGCTGCCAGCAGATGATCGATGCGTGCCGCGCGGCGGGGCGGATGCTCGGCACTGCTTATCGGTGCCAGTTCGATCCGCACCATCTGGAATGCATCCGCCTGGTCCGCGAGCAGATCTTCGGCAAGCCGACGATCCTGCAGGCGGGTTTCGCCATCGATGTCGGCGATCCGGACCAGTGGCGGCTCAAGCGCGATCTCGCCGGCGGCGGTGCGCTGATGGACGTCGGCATCTACGCGCTGCAGGCCACGCGTTACCTCACCGGCGAAGAGCCCGTGCTGGTGTCCGCGCTGGAGACCAAGACGGATCCGGTGAAGTTCGCGCAGGTCGACGAAACCATCGTCTGGACGACGAAGTTTCCCAGCGGCGTGGTCGCGTATTGCAGCACCAGCTACAAGGCCGGCCGCATCCAGAACCTGCGCGTGAACGCCGAGCGCGGCTGGTTCGAACTCGATCCGGCCTTCTTCTACGACGGCAACCACGGCCGCCGCAGCGACGGCAAGGAAATCCGCTTCCCGGAAATCGACCTGTTCGCCGCGGAGATGGACGACTTCGCGCAATGCATCCTCGAAAGCAGGCCGACCAAGGTGCCCGGCGAGGAAGGCCTGCGCGACGTGCGCATCATGCAGGCTATCTACGAGTCGGTGCGCACGGGCAAGGCGGTTTCGCTGGCGTGACGGGTCCGTAGAATCGCGGGATGCCTTACCTAGGTCTGTTCGCCGCGGCGTTCGTCGCCGCCACGTTGTTGCCCGCGCAATCGGAAGGCCTGCTCGCCGGGCTGGTCGTGGCGGGTTATGTGCCGTGGCTGCTGGTGCTGGTGGCGAGCGTGGGCAACGTGCTCGGCTCCACCGTCAACTGGTTCCTCGGGCGTGAAGTCATGCGCTTCGCCGATCGCCGCTGGTTCCCCGTCAAGCCGGCGCAGCTGGCGCGCGCACAGGCGTGGTACGCACGCTACGGCAAGTGGTCGCTGCTGCTGAGCTGGATGCCGATCATCGGCGATCCGCTGACGCTGGCGGCCGGCGTTATGCGCGAACCGCTGAGGGTGTTCCTGGTGCTGGTCGCCGTGGCCAAGGTCGCGCGCTATGTGGTGGTGGCGATGATCGCGGCGCATTACGCGTGACCGGAGCAGTCATCGATACCGTCGGTCGGGCGGGGCACATGGCGGGCTTGATCGGAACCAATTGTCTGACTAAAGTCAGGCAATGGACGAAAGCCAGATCCAACAGGTCCGGCGCTTCAACCGGACGGTCACGCGCCGCATCGGCGTGCTCGACGACGATTACCTCGGACGCGGCCGCCCGCTGGCGGAGTCACGGCTCTTGTTCGAGATCGGACGCGACGGTGCGTCCGTACGCGAGCTGCGCGCGCGGCTGTCGCTGGATTCGGGCTACATCAGCCGACTATTGCGTTCTCTGGAAGCGCAGGGCCTGCTGAAGTCGCAGCCCGCGCCGGACGACGCACGCGTGCGTCGCATCACACTGACGGCCAAGGGACGGCGCGAGGTGGAAGCGCTCGACCGCTGCTCGGAGGCGTTCGCGACGTCGCTGCTGGAATCGCTCGGCGAGTCGCAGCGCGGACGACTCGTCGCGGCGATGGCGGAGGTGGAGCGCCTGATGCGTGCGGCGTCGGTGACGGTCGCCGCGGAAGATCCCTCCAGCAACGATGCGCACGCCTGCATCGACGCTTACCTGCGCGAACTGGCGGAACGTTTCGAATCCGGCTTCGATCCCTCGCGCGGGCCGTCGGCCGATCCGCAGGAACTGGTGCCGCCCTCGGGTGTGCTGTTGCTCGCACGCCTCGACGAGCATGCGCTGGGCTGCGGCGCATTGAAGGTGCTGGGTCGCGGCGTCGGCGAGATCAAACGCATGTGGGTCGCGCCGTCCGCGCGCGGGCTGGGCATCGCGCAACGCCTGCTCGATGCGCTGGAGTTGCAGGCGCGCGACATGGGTCTGCGCACCATCCGCCTGGACACCAATCGCAGCCTGACCGAAGCGCGTGCGCTTTACGCGCGCAGCGGCTACCGCGAGATCGCCCCGTACAACGACAATCCGTACGCGGACCACTGGTTCGAGAAGCGCCTGCGCTGAGCCGCGCGCGCCGGCGAAGCGATACCATCGGCGCATGGGGACATCCGCTGGGGGCGGAATGAACGGAATCGAAGAAACGGCGGCGCACAGTGACGAGCAAGTGCTGGCTGCGGCTGGCCTGTCGCTGGACATGCTCGGCCTGGCCGAAGGTGGCGCGGACTGGCTGCCGCCGGCCTGGCTGACGACGATCTTCAAGGCGCTGCAGGTGCTCGTCGGTTTGGCTGGCTTCGGCCTGCTGCTGCTCAGCGGCATCGTCATGCATTCGTTGTGGTTCATTCCGTTCTGGTGTGCGGCGGTGCTGTTCACGTTCGTCGCACATGAGGCCGGACACGCGGCTGGCGCACTGCTGGTCGGCGGACGCGTGGTCCAGGTGCAGGTGGGACGCGTCAACATCCAGTTGATGCGCCGGGGCCTGCGCATGCGCTGGAAGCGCGGTCCACGCGAGTTCGCCGGCTTCGTGCAGTCGATGTTCGCGCCGGACCGTCCGGTGGCGCGACAGGCCGTCATCGTGATCGCCGGAGGCCCTCTGGCGAATCTGCTGGTCGCGGCAGTCGCGTTTGCCGGCGCATCGGCGCTGCGCCACCACGAGACGGGCGCATTGCTGCTTGGGCTGTGCGTGTTCAACCTCGCGATCGCCATCGTGAACCTGATTCCTACGCCGTCGGGCGCCTTCGGCAGTGATGGCCTGCAGCTGTGGCGCTGGTTCCGCGGCATCGACGACGACGAGCCGCCAATGGTGATGGCGCGCCTGAACAGCCTGCTGATGTGGGGTAGCACCATCGAGGACCTGCCCGAACGCGACATTCAGGCGCTGCAACGCTACGCGCAGCCCGGTCCCTTCATGCATGCGTGGCTGCGGCTGAAGCAGTTCCATCACCGCGGCGAGTGGGAACAAGCGGCCGCGATGCGCGAGGAGATCGAGGCGCAGGTCGGTGCGATGCAGCCGGCTGTGTACCAGGCCATGCTCGGCTTCATCTCGCTGGCATGGTGCGAGTTGCGTTTCGCGGCAGCGATGGCCGGACATGTGGTCGAAGGTCCGCTCGATGGCGAGCTCGACCGAGACGTGGCATGGGCGCTGCCCTGCGTGAAGCTTCGCCTGCAGGCGCTGACGTTCGCGATGCAGGGCGACGCGGTGTCCGCGCGTCGGTGCATGGGCGAATCCGAAGCCTGGGCGCGGCGCAGCCTCGACCGCTCGCTGGAGCGCAGCGAAGACCTCATCCGTCCGATGGTCATGGCCCGCATCGACGCGCTGGCGTGAACCGGAGCCCGGTCCGCGTGGTGCCGCGATGCTAAAGTCGCGTTTTCCGCGACGACGCCAGAGCCCCCCGAATGAACGCCACGACCGCCTTCTATCCCATCGGAACGCCCGGAATCGCGTGGGGCGCGGCGGAGAAGGCGGAATGGCTGTCGCGACAGCGCCGGCAGCGCAGCTACGCCGATGAAGTGGTCGGCGAGATCGACCGGCTGCGCGAGCGCTTCGATGTCGTCCAATACGGACAGCTGACGTACGCCGATGAAACGCATGCGCTGTTCGCGCTGCGCAATCGCGACTGGAACGATGCGTTGCCTGTCGTGCTCGTCACCGGCGGCGTACACGGCTACGAAACCAGCGGCGTGCACGGCGCGCTGCGCTTCGTCGATCGTCATGCGGACGAGTACGCCGGTCGCGCGAACCTGCTCGTCGCGCCGTGCGTCAGTCCGTGGGCGTACGAGCGTATCCATCGCTGGAACGCCAACGCGGTCGACCCGAACCGTTCCTTCCGCGACGACAGCCCGGCCGAGGAATCTGCCGCGCTGATGCGACTGGTCGCGCCCCTGCGCGAGCGTGTGCTAGTGCACATCGACCTGCACGAGACTACAGACAGCGACGAGTCCGAGTTCCGTCCCGCGCTCGCCGCACGCGACGGCAAGCCGTTCGAGCCCGACGGCATTCCCGATGGTTTTTATCTGGTGGACGACAGCGAACATCCGCAGCCGGCGTTCCAGCAGGCGGTGATCGATGCGGTCGCGAAAGTCACGCACATCGCGCCGGCAGATGCCGAGGGCAAGATCATCGGTTCGACCGTGGTCGCGCCCGGCGTCATCCGCTATCCGCTGCGCAAGCTCGGCCTGTGCGCGGGCATGACCGATGCGCGCTACAAGACCACTACCGAGGTCTATCCCGACAGCCCGCGCGCCACGCCCGAGCAGTGCAACGCCGCGCAGGCTGCGGCCGTTTGCGCCGCGATCGATTTCGCACTGGCGCCGCGCTGAGGCGGATCGGCGCGTGATTCCGGTGGTGCCGCGCGGCATCAGTCCTGCGTCGATACCGGAGGGCGCCGCGCGACACGCGCCAGGTTGACGTTGATGGCGTACAGGCTTTCCGCCATCACATAGGCATAGGGTTCTGCGCGTGCGTGCTTGATGAGTTCGTTGCTCCGCTGGGCGAGTAGCGTGCAGCCCGAATCGATTCGTGGGTCGGTCAAGCGACCTTCCTTCATTTCGGAGCAGTAGGCGGCGGTCCAGGGGAACCAGAGGAACGTACTTCCCTCCAGCATGCGGTCGCCGATGTAGACGTCGGAATCGTGTGTCCTGTCGTTCCTTCCGACTGGTCGATCACTCAGCGGATCCGTCGTGCGTCGCCGCGAGTCGGACATGAGGTCCGCCATGTGCCGTTGGGCGCGTTCGTAGGTCGGATTGCCGTCGAGAAGATAGAAGTGCAGTGGGCGGGCTCGCTCGATGACATACAGTGTTTGTGTGGTCAATCCGACATAGCTTTCGGTCTGCTGCTGTCGGATGGGGTTGGGGACCCAGCTTTCCATGTCGTTGTCGTAATACTTCAGGAGCCAGCGGATCCCGCCGTTGATCGCATCCTTCTGCGACGACAGCTTCAGATCGGCGCGTCGCTCGACTTCGACCAGCGCCCACGTTGCCATGACGGTCGAATAGGTGCGGGCGTATTCGTCCTTGTCGGTGACGTTGATGGGCGCCCACCCGCCGCCACGCGTCTGCCGGTGCGACAGGTCGTCGACATGGTGGGCCAGGCGCGAGATGGCTTCCGGCGATCGGTTGCCCCAGATCCTTCCGATGAGATCCGGTCGTGTCGACATGAGTTCGGCAAGCACGACCCACGCATTCACTTCGGTCACGCCCCAGCGAAGTTCGTGGACGTAGCCCCAGCCTTCGGCTCCGGGTAACTGGCTGCGGTTTATGAAATCGAGATGATCGCGGATCTGGCGTGCTTCCTCGTCCGTCATTGCGTCCGGGCTGGACATGATCGCGACGAGACACTGCGCCGACGACCAGACCTGCAGCATCGAGGCATTGTCGATGCGATTGGTCCGCATGCCTCCTTCGGGTTTTCCCAGTTCGATCAGTTCCCTGCGCATCTTGCCGGCTTCGCTGGTCATCACGCGCTCAAGGTCGGGTTTCGGCGGCAACGCCGCGTAGATGCTTCCGGCCGCGAGTCCGCTCACGAGGAGGACGGTGGCGGAAACAAGCGTCCTGCGTCGGGCGGCCTTCTCGATGCGTGCCAGGTGGCGCCTGTAGATCCAGACGAACAGTACGAGGTAGGCGGCAAGAAACGTGACGCCCACGAGGAGCGCCATGCCGAAGTGGATCGTCAACAGATGGTTCGGGCCCAGAATCTCGAACAGCCCGTCACGGATTTCCGAAACGTGCCCAAGGATCGCGGCCAGCAGCCCCAGCGCCATAGAGGTCAGCGCGAACCAGCGCAGCACGCGGCGGAGCCCAGGGAATCGTTGGAACAGCTCTTCTACCAGGACATCGATGGACACGAGCAGAGCCCTCGTGCGGCGGCTGAGGGGAAACCCACCCTTGGCAACGACTTCGGCACCCTGGGGCGGTCACCGTTTGCCGGGTGGCGGGGCGCCCGGGAAGCGCAGCCTCCCGGGACGTTTACGCCGGCGTGGGGCAGACCGGAACGGGTCCGGTACCATCGACGCGACTCGATTCGGACCGTCCGCTGATGCGCAAGCTCCTGATCTTCCTGGCTCTCGTCGTGGCCCTGGGCCCCATTCCCCACGCACTCGCGGAGCCCATCGTCGGTGCGTACTACCCGGGCGGCTCCGCCGAACGCTATCCGGTAAAGGACATTCCGGCGGATCGATTGACGCACCTGTTCTACGCCTTCGCGCGCATCGAGGATGGACGCTGCGTGGTTGCGCCGCAGGCCGATGCGCACTTCAAGGCGCTGGCGGAGCTGAAGCGCGAACACCCGAGACTGCACACGCTGATCTCCATCGGCGGTTGGGAAGCGGGCGGCTTCTCCGATGCGGCGCTGAATGACGACAGTCGCAGGCGTTTCGTGTCTTCGTGTGTGGCGATGTTCTTCGATGCGCATCGCGGCAGCTTCGACGGCGTGGACATCGACTGGGAGTTCCCGGTGTACGGCGGGCCGAAGGAGATCGCGGCACGACCGGAGGACCGGCGCAACATGACGCTGCTGGCGCAGGAGTTCCGTCGCCAGCTCGACGCGCTCGGCAAGACGCGCGGCCAGTCGTACCTGCTTACGGCGGCGCTGCCGGTCGGGCGCATGCAATCGGCGGGCCCGTACGATCCTGTGCTCAGTTTCGAGCTGGAAGAACTGGGCCGCGTGCTGGATTTCATCAACCTGATGACCTACGACATGGGCACCGCGTTCTCCACGGTGTCCACCTTCAACGCACCGCTGCGCGAGGTCGCGAACGACCCGCTGCCACCGGAACTGCGACGCTGGAACAACGTCGAAGGCGCAGTCGCGTACTACCGCGAGCATGGCGTGCCAGCGGACAAGCTGGTGCTCGGCGTGCCGTTCTACGGCCGTGGTTTCCGCGTCACCGGTACTGGTAGGGAAGGTCTGTACCAGTCCTACAGCGGGACCTACGATGCCGGCGACTGGCGCAACATCGAGTCGAAGCTGTTGAAGAACCCGGATTGGGCGCAGCACTGGCATCCCGTCGCGCAAACGCCGTGGCTGTTCAACGCCAAGGAGCGCATCTTCGTCAGCTACGAGGATTCCAGGTCCATCGGCCTGCGTGCGCGCTTCGCGAAGGACGCAGGGCTGCGTGGCGTCTTCATGTGGGAGCTCACCGGCGACGATGCGCGCCATTCGTTGCTGGATGCGATGGCGAAGCCGTTCGAACGCTAGCCGTGCCGTGAAATCCGCGTGAGGTTCGATGCGCGGCGGCGGCGCAAGAATGAGCCTCCCGCGCATTCATCGGAGCGGATCATGGCCGATCCCCATGACGACGACGCCACCCTGCAAGCGCTGCTGGACCGGCTGGTCAAGTTCCGCCTGCCGCGTGCGCTGAACGTGAAGAAGCGCGTCGATGCGGGCGAGCGCCTGACCGACGCGGACATCGCCTTCCTCAAGGTCGCGCTGGAAGACGCGCAGGATGGCCAGCACTACGTCGCGCGCAATCCGGAGTTCCACACGCTGGGCGTGCAGATCGTCCAGCTTTACGAAGACATCGTCAGCAAGGCGATGGAGAACGAGAAGAAGGGCGCTTGAGCCTCAGCCGCCCAACGCGATGGTGAGCGCGACCAGCACGCAGCCGAGGATCACCATCCAGGTGCCGACCCGCCACGCCGGCCGGTTCACGCTGCGCGCGTAGACCACGCCGGTGAGGAAGAGCAGCACCAGCGCGACCGCATTGGACACGCGCATTGCAGGGACGAGGTGCTGCATGAAGAGGAATGGCACCGCGAGCGGGAATGTCGTCGTGAACACCAGCAGGCAAACGCCCAGCGCACCCAGCCAGTCGCGCCGCGCCAGCCGCGCGTGGCGTGGCGGTTCGGGCAGCGTGGACAGGCGCTGGCGGATCGTTTCGAGTTCCGCGTCCTGCAGTACCGAGGCCACCACGGGCGGCAACGCATCGGCGATGCGGGCACGTGCGGTGGCTGCGTCGGCGTTGCGCGCTTCGCGCAGTGCGAGCAGGTTGCCGCTGAGTTCCGAGTGCCGGTCCATCAGATGGATGATGCCGTCGATGATGCCCCAGGCGAGGTTGCAGCCCAGCGCGCCGATCAGCATGGCGCGCACGTCATCGCGTCCGGCATCGACGACGCTGAGCGTGCCGGTGAAGGTCAGTGTCATGATGAGCGCGAACAGGATTTCCGCTGCGCGCTCGCTCGGTTCGAGGATGCGTCGTGATGGAGTCCGGCTCGACATGGCGTTGACGCGCAGGGTGGCCGCTCGCAGGCTACCACCGGGACCAACGTAGCGAAGTCGCGCGACGGGCCAGCGGCCCGCCAGCGTCAGCGGACGGCGGCCCCGTTCCGGCGCGCACGCTTGACGGCGTACATCGCCGCGTCCGCGCGTGCGATCAGGGTCTCCGCATCGGGGCGGTCGTCGCCCGCGACCACCACGCCGACGCTGGCGCCGTCGTAGTCGAGCGTCGTCCCGCCCAGTGTGAAGCGACCGCGCGTGCAGTCGGCCAGTCGTGCATGGAAAGCGTCGATGGCGTGCTCGCCTTCCGCGTGGCCAACGGTGCCGACGACGACGAACTCGTCGCCGCCCAGGCGCGCGGCGAAATCGTCCGCACGCAGCGCGCCCGACAACGCGCGGCCCATCGCACCGAGGAAGCGGTCGCCGACGTCGTGGCCGTACCGGTCGTTGATGCCCTTGAAACCGTCGAGGTCGATGAAGGCCACCACCAGCGCTTCGTGCTGGCGCTCGCAGTGGGCGATGCGACGGGTCAGTTCCTGCATGAGCGCGCGGCGATTGGGCAGGCCGGTCACGCTGTCGACCAGCGCGGTTGCGGCGAGGGCGGCGTTGGCCTGCTTGAGTTCGCCGAGCAGGCGTTCGCGTTCCAGCTGCTGGCCGATCAAACGCGAGAACATGCGCAGGGCGCGCTCGGCGTCGTCGGCGAGCGGCACACGTTGGGCGCTGGCCGCGCACAGCGTGCCGTACAGGGTGCCGTCCTCCAGCCGCACCGGCGTGCTGACGTAGGTCTGGATGCCGAGCGCGCGTGCGGCATCGGAGTCGCCCCAGCGGTCGGACACGTCGTCGGTGTAGAGGCGATCCTCGTCGAGCGCGCGCTTGCACAGCGTGTCGGACCACGGAACGGTGAGCTGTTCGGGGATCTGCAGCTGGCGCGAGTTGCGCGCGTACAGCACGTGCTGCACGCCGGCCTCGTCATCGACCGTGGTGAGGTAGGTCGACTCCATCCCGGTGAAGGCTTCCAGCACTTCCAGCAGCGGGCGGACCAGCTCCTCCAGCGTGCGTGCGGAGGAGACGGACTCGGCCATCAGGGCGAAGGGGAGCGGAACGGGTAGGGCGACATCGGGCTTCATGCGGCCATTTTATCCGGTGCCTCCCTCCCGCGCCGATGGCGCCGGGCGGTGCGTCAGCCCGGGAACGATCTCGCGGCGTTCAGCTTGGCAGGCGCGACTTCCATGAAACTGCACGACCATCCCGCCTGCCCCCTCCGACGGTCCGCGCATGCCGATTCCATCGCCAGTACGCCATCTGCTCTGGCTGCTTCCGCTGTCGCTCGCACTGGCGGCGGTATGGGCCGTGCGTTCAGGGCGGATCGAGATTCCGGAAAAGTGGAATCCCTGGGCACCTCTGCGTATCGACGCACCACCGAATTTCCTCACGCGTTACAAACTCGAGCGCGATTCCGAGGATCGGGCCGCCTGCCGGGTGGCGCTGTCGCAGGCATCGATGCGGCTGGTGCCGCTGCCCGATCGCATCACCGGGGAACACTGCGGCTTCGACAACGCGGTACGCATCGAGCGCAGCTCCGTGGCCGTCAGTGAGCCGTTCTCGCTGAGCTGCCGCGCGGCGCTGTCGCTGGCGATGTGGGAACGCCATGCCCTGCAGCAGGCGGCGCAGGCGCACCTGGGCGTACGCGTGCGGCGCATCGAACATCTGGGTTCGTACGCCTGCCGCAACCTTTACAGCCAGCAGGGCGGTCGCCGCAGCCAGCACGCCACCGCCGATGCGCTGGACATCGCGGCGTTCGTGATGGAAGACGGGCGTCGTGTCAGCGTGCTCCACGACTGGCGTGCCGCGTCGTCTGGATCATCCGACGAAGCGGCCTTCCTGCGCGCTGTGCACGACGGTGCGTGCGGCTACTTCGACGTGGTCCTCGGTCCCGACTACAACCGCGCGCATGCCGACCACTTCCATTTCGATCGCGGTCGTGCGCGAATCTGCCGATGAGCGCTCAGGGCGCGCGCGGAAGCTCGGCCAGGGTCTGGCGGGCGACGGCGTCGAGATCGACCTTGCCGGCCTTGCCGGCGCGCACCGAGCCGCGATAGAGCGAACGCCACAGCACGCGGATGTCGTTGGGCTGCAGCACCTCGACCATCAGGCCGCCTTCGACCGAATCGACGGTGTCGACCCGTATCTTCGGCGTGCCATTGGCCGACTGCACGACGATCTGCGAACAGCCGTCGCGGGTGCATTCCAGCGCCGACGCATTCGCGGCGGACGGACCTTTCGTGTCGCGCACCGTCGCCTGCTGGACGTCGCGCACGCCGACCCGGTAAGCCACGGCGACGTCGGCCTGGCGCAGGTCGTCGCTGCGCCGGTAACCCTTGGCCTGCAATGCCTTGTCCAGTGCCGCCTGCAGGCGCGTGCGCAGGTTGGGATCCTGCACGCGGCGGTCGAACTCCGCTTCCAGCTGCGCGGGCATCGGTACCCAGGCATAACGCGGGCCGGGCAGGGACGTGGCCCGCTTGGAGACCTCGACCTGCGCGGTCGGCGTTTTGCGCGACTGCGCATCAATAGGCTGCGGCGCGGCCAGCAGCAGCGACGCACCGCAGGCCAAGGCAAGCACGAGCATCCTCATGGCAGCGACTCCCCGTTCGAAGATGCGCCACTGTGGAAGCAGCGGCATCACGGCGGCGTGAGGCGGGTGCCGGAAACGAGAGGCCCGGCGGTTCACGCCGGGCCTCGCGGATGACCGTCGCCGCCGGCGTTACTTCAGGCGGATCGCCACCAGCTTGCCGTCGCTGAGGAATGCGCCCGTGGTGATGTAGAGCGTGCGGTTGGCGGAGATCGCGAGCATGCCCGGCTCGTCGTATCGCCACACCGCCTGACGCGTGGCCAGGTCGATCGCGTACACCGAGCGGTCCGTGCTGACGAACAACAGGTTGCGGGTTACGACGACGTTGCGCTGGAACGAGCTGTCGCCGTAGATCGCCGGCGGCGTCCAGCTCCACAGCACCTGGCCGGTGGTCTCGTCGATCGCGTCCAGCGACATCGGATAGTTCCGTCCGGCATAGAGCACGCCGTTAGCCAGTGCGGGTTGGGTCAAGTAGGCCTGCTGGGTGGACCATTCCCGCGTCCGCGCGCCGATGTTGAAGCTCGTCAGTGCGCGCTGCTGTGTGTGCTCGCTGCTGGCGGCGAGCCGGCCGCTGAAGCCTGTGCCGCTGTAGGCGATGACGTTGTCGCGTCGCCCCAGTACCGGCGCTCCGTGGTAGTTGGAATAGTTGATGCCGGAGGATGGATCGGCGATCTCCGCTAGAAGCACGCCGCTGCGGCGATCCACGATCCGCAGCGCGTAGCCGGTGTGGTGGTAGATGTGATCGGCATCGACGGCCGGGGTGTTCATGTATAGGAAGCCACCGGTGTGCTCCCACTGGCTCGCACCGCTCAGCCGGTCGTAGGCATACACGACTCCCCCCTGGTAACCACCGTCGGTGAAGACCTGGTCGCCGTCCACCGTAGGCGCGAGAACGTTGCTCCATTGGGTGCTGAAGGGTGACTTGAACCGGAGCGTGCCGTCAGCGGCATCGAACGACCACAGGAAGGTGTCGGCGTGTCCGGTCGTGGACACATAGACGCGACCGTCGTGGTACGCCGGTGGGTTCATCGCCGGCGCGTAGCCGATGGCCTGGCTCCAGCGCGGCTGGCCGGTAGTTTCGTCCAGTGCATGGAGCGTGGCCTCGCCGAAGTAGACGTCGGTGCTGGTGTAGACCGTGCCGTTGCTGGTCGCCACCGCATTGATGCCGCCGATCGGTTCCACTCCTGGCGGACGCTGCCACTCCCAAACCTTCGCAAAACGCCGGTAGTCGAGCGTGATCGGCACGTAGCCGTCGTGCGCGGCGTTGCGCTGGTGCGTTTCCCACTCGGCGATGCGCGCGATCTGCAACTGGTAGGCGATGCTCATCGTCGCGTCGCGGTACGGCTGCGTGCACAGGGCATCGCGGCAGGCGCGAACGGTGATCAGGCCGCCGCGCGGGCCGGTGGGCAACCCGCCGACGAGCGGCAGCGTGTACTGGAAGCGACCGTCGCCGGACGCCGTCGCCGGCGCGGGCGAGACGAACGTGCCCGCGTTGTCGCTGATCTGCAGGTACACCGGGTTCGATCCCAGATACGTCGCCGTCCAGGTACCGCCGACGGCGGTGGTGAAGGCATCGTCCGGGTCGACGGTTTCCGCCAGCGGTGGCGTGGCGATCGCCACGCGCACCACCGGCTCGCGTACCTGCAGCCGGTAGCCGACCGACGCGGAGGCGTTCGGATAGGGCTGCGTGCATTGCGCGTCCTTGCAGGCGCGCACGGTGAGGTTGCCGCTGCGCGCGCCTTCGGCGAGGCCGCTGGCCTGCACGAGCGTGTAGCCGAAGGCGCTGCCGCTGGCCTGCTGGCGGGCCGGCATCACGAAGCTGCCCGCACTGTCGCTGACCTCAAGCCAGACCTGGCCAGAACCAAGATTGCTGCCGCTCCAGGAGCCGTTCAACGCGGCCCGGTATCCGGAGTCGCCGACGATCGATTCCCCCACGATTTCCGGCGTGCTGATCGAAACACTGACGCTTGCGGCCGCCGGCGCCTGTTGCTGCGCCTTCTTGCCACCGCCACCCCCCTTGCAACCCACGATGCCCAGCAGCACGCACGCGCATGCCAACGCTTGCCACGTCTTCATCCATTCCCTCCCCAGGGCGCATCCATTGCTCGTTGTGATGGGTTCCCGCTCCCCAGCGGAGAATCCCGGGCCGAGTGTAGGGGCTTCGGCACGGCCCTTGCACGCCCCCCACCGGAACGGAGTAAGGTCCGCGCACGTCCACCCGCAGGCACGAGGCTCCCAATGGCGACCCCTCCCCGCAAGACGGCCAGCGACTTCGATCCGGAAGTGCTGCGCCTGTTCGACCAGTACGTGCACGGTGTCATCGATCGTCGCGGTTTCCTCACCGGCGCCGCGCGTTTCGCGGTCGGCGCGACCACCGCCGCGGGCCTGCTCGCCGCGCTGACGCCGCAGTTCGCGGCAGCGCAGCAGGTCAAGCCGGACGACAAGCGCCTGCAGGCCAAGTACGTCGAGTTCGATTCGCCGCAGGGTTACGGCAAGGCGCGTGGGTACCTCGTGCGGCCGGCCAAGGCGAAGGGGCCGCTGCCGACCGTGCTGGTGGTGCACGAGAACCGCGGACTCAATCCGCATATCGAGGACATCACCCGCCGTCTCGCGCTGGAGGGTTACATCGTCTTCGCGCCCGACGCGCTGTTCCCGCTGGGCGGGTATCCCGGCGACGAGGACAAGGCGCGTGCGGAATTCGCCAAGCTCGACCAGACCAAGACCCGGCAGGACTTCATCGCCGCGGCCCACTGGCTGAAGGGCGTCGAAGGCGGCAACGGCAAGCTGGGCGTGGTCGGCTTCTGCTACGGCGGCGGCATGTCCAACTTCCTTGCCACGCAGTTGCCCGACCTCGCTGCGGCGGCGCCGTTCTACGGGCCGGCGCCGGCGGTGGAGGACGTTCCGAAGATCAAGGCCGAGTTGCTGGTCGTGCTGGCGGCGACCGACGAGCGCGTCAACGCCGGCTGGCCCGCGTACGAGGCGGCACTGAAGCAGGCCAACGTGCGATACGAGCTGTTCCAGCCGCCCGGCACGCAGCACGGTTTCAACAACGACACGACGCCGCGCTACGACGAGGCCGCCGCGAAGGAAGCGTGGAAGCGCACGTTGGCACTGTTCGAACGCAACCTGCGCAAGGCGGGCAAGGGCGCATGACGCTCTCGCTTGCAGTGGAAGGAGGACGCATGAAACGCACGATCCTGATGGTGGCGATGTCCGCACTGTTGGCCGCATCGCCGGCGATCGCGCAGCAGGCACCCGCCACGGGCCATGACGCCGCACTGGCGAAGCGGCTCGGCGCGGACGAACACGGCATGCGCAAGTTCGTGCTGGTGGTGCTCAAGACCGGACCGACCCGCGTGCCCGAAGGCGATGCGCGCAAAGCGATGTTCGCCGGCCACTTCGCCAACATGGAGCGTCTGTCGAAGGAAGGAAAGCTGGTGGTCGCCGGCCCGTTCTCCAACGATCCCGCCGGCTGGCGCGGCCTGTTCGTGTTCGCGGTGGACGACATCGAGGAAGCGAAGAAGCTGGTCGCGACCGATCCGGTGATCGAGAAGGGCGAGATGGTCGCCGAGTACCACGCCTGGTACAGCTCGGCGGCGCTGGTGATGATCCCGGAGCTGCATACGAAGCTGGAGTCGAAGGCGCCCTGAGGTTCCCGGCGCAAACAGAAAGGCCCGCCGATGGCGGGCCTTCTGCATTGCGGTGCCGTCGCGGCTTACTTCTTCAGTGCCTTCACCGCATCGAGCGTTTCCTTCACGTGCTTGTTCGGGGTCAGGTCCGAATACACGTGGACGATGTTGCCGTTGGGCGCGATGACGTAGGACGTGCGGTTCGACCATTCCGGCTTCTTGTCGAGGATCGCGTCGTACTGCTTGGCGATCTTCGCGCCCGGATCGGCCGTGACCGCGAACTTGCCGCCGCAGTGTTCGGTCGACTTGGAGAACTCGGCGAGCTGGTCGGTGTTGCCGGCGGTCACGCCGATCACCGTAGCGCCCTGCGCCTTGAACTGGTCGATGGCCTCGGAGAACAGGTGCGCTTCGAGGTTGCAGCCCGGCGTGAACGCGGCCGGGAAGAAGTACATCACCACCGGTCCCTTCTTCAGCGCGTCCGACAGCTTGAAGGTGAACGGATTGCCGGCGAGGTAGGCCGGTGCGGAGAAATCGGGGGCCTTCGCGCCGGTCTTAAGCGCGGCAAGGGACGGCATGGCGATCGCGGCGAAGGCAAGGACGCCCAGCACGGCGAGTTTCTGCAGCGGTTTCATGGCGGTCGGTGTCTGCTCGGACGGGGCTCATACGATACGCCCGCGTCGTGCGGTCTGGCACTCCCTCCGTCTCATTGCAGCGAGTTCACCGACCGCAGGAGGCCGTGCAGCCAGCGCCACATGTCGGGCGCGACCAGCGGCAGCAGCACCAGCCCCATCGCCACGAACTTCGGCCACAGGGCACGCAGCCCGCCGCCGAAAGTGAGGTTGTCGCCGTCGCGGGTGAACATCGGACCGAACATGGGGTCGCCTTCCATGCGCAGGACGATGAAAACGGTCAGCGCAAACGTTCCGACCAGCATCGCGATGCAGACGCTGGTGATGAATCCTTCGTAGATCGGGACATACACGTTGGTGCCGATCAGCACCGCAATCGGCGCCAGCATCGCGCACCAGGCCGTGGTGCGGATGGTCGTGGCGATCAGCTTCATCTCGGATACGAGTCGGGTCTGCCATTCCGCGAACGTCATCGGATAGGACACCCGCACAAGTGCGTTTCCGCCGAGGAAGATCATCCGGCCAGGCCCGCGGACAGGCGCCCTTCCATCGAGCAGGAACCGGGTCTGCCGGACCCATGCAGCCAGCGGAATCGATGTGAGCGGCTCAAGGTCGAGGACGCGCCGCAGCCGCAGATTGAACGGCGTTCCCGGCGGCTCGCCGATGTCGACGTATCTGGGCCAGTCCGGGCCCGCGAAGGAGCGTATGCGGATCAGGGACATGCTGAGCCGGCGCTGCAGGCGGTGCAGACGGATGAGATGGGCGAGAAAGACCACCCCGAGCGCCAGTACACCGATGGAGAGCAGCCACGGCCAACTGGGATCGACGCCCTTCGGGATGGAGTATTCGCGCCACAGGATCAGCATGACGCCCGTGAAGGCCAACGAGGGAAGCAGCCACGAGTGCCTGGCGCCCGTCCAGTACAGGAACTGCTTGCGCATCTCGTGTGGACACAGCTGCCGTATGAGCCGATGAAAACGGCGGTCGAGGATGTCCACGCGTGCGATCCCGACCACGGCCACGCACCCGTACAGCAACCACAGGCAGGCCAACGCGACGCCGTCACGCCCATGCACCAGCGGGAAATCCGTGCATCCACGGACGCAAGGACCTGCTTCCCAGTTGGCTATGGCGATCAGCCGCTCCACGGAGAGCGCCACTGCGAACATGGAAAGCACCAGCAACAGGCACACTCCGATCCCACTCCTCGTGGGGATAAGGCTGTCATCGCGGTCGTAGTGCCGTGCGGCGCAGCGTTTTGCGCGTCCGGGACCGCGTGCGATGGGGAGATCGTTCAACAGTTGGCGTGCGAGCGAGAGCTCCCATTGTCCGCCGTGCTGGTCGCGCAGGATCCAGAACGCCACGAACAAGGCGAAGGCCGACAGCGCCGTCAGCGCGATGTACGAGGGAAGCTGCGCGACCATCCTCGTCTCGGCCGCGGCCAATGAGAATCGGCCAGCCGCGGCTCCATCGATTCCCTGGAAACCTGCCAGCGTGGCCACAAGAACCCTGGGGCGCGTGGAGTTCACGGGCGCATACCTCATGCGCTCGACCGCCGCCTGGGCGAACACTCTCGGCGTCGACGGCGGTCCCTCCGATTGCCTGTACTCGGCGAGTATGGAAGTAGCGCGAAAGCCGTTTGCTGCGTAGTCGCTCGGCATCGGATGGTATTGCGAGTCGCGTCCACAGATCGACATTCGCAGGCCTTGCGTGTCCATGCAGACGAGCGGGTCGGAAGTCGGCACCACGATCGTTCCGCGGGTGATCTTCCTGTAGTCCGGATGCACCAGGAGGTAATCCTGTTCGAACAGGACCGGCACCGCGGCGGGAAGCTGGTTGCGCACCTCGCCAAGCAGGAACAGGCGGTCGCGGATTTCCGTTGCGATAATGATGACGACGTCCGGTTTGACGTACAGGCGCATCGCGTCCATCGTCCGATAGAGCATCAGTTCGTCCGAACGGGAGCTCACTTCGGGCTGATACGGCGGAGGGCGGTCGATGCCTTCGTCCATCGTGTCCAGATTGAACTCCAGCAGGCGACTCGCGCCCGGAACGAGATTGCGGCGCTGGTTCTTCTGCGCCCGGGTCAGGCGCGCCTGCTCGGTCCGGATGGACGCGATGCTTGGCGGGAACTGGGCCACCGACATCGTCCTGATGCATCCCGTCTTTTCGGCATCGCGCGTGACGGCCAGCATTTCGTTCCCGTACGTCGACTCTTCGGCGAGAACGGCGACGCTGAGTTGCTTCCACTTCGGGAGTCCGGGAGGGCAGAGCTGGTTCTGCAGGAGCGAGAACTGCGTTTTCAAACCCCAGGCGAGAGGAACGTAACCGGGAAAGATCGGGCGTGGCGCAGCTTGAACGGCGGGTTTCGCAGGAATTCCGCGCGCAATCGCCTGCCAGTTCGAGGTAGCCGTCGCGGAAGGACTCAGCAGCAGAACGTCCAGATCGATGCACTCGCCCGGCGCGTCGCAGAGGGTTTCCAGCGCGGACAGGATCGATTGGACCGAGCCGGAGAACGAGGGTCCGATGATGTTGAGTTGCCGGGGGAAATGCGCAGGACATTCGCCCTCCCTGCACAACATGACGCGATCGGTCGCTGGCACGCGGGCGAGGTCGTTCGCGCATTCTGTCGGTGTCGTGCAGGCGGGAGGAACGATGGTTCGCATTCCATCGGGGCGCGACCGGGTGCCGATGACGGGAAGCAGCAGCTCGCGCTGGAACGCCCGTTCGTCGACGCCCTTGAGGGGAAGCGGTAGCGGAAGGTTGTGGCAGCTTCCCTTGCTTCCGTATCGGGGCGCGCGCGTCGTGCCGTCCAGCCTCAAGGCACAGGTGGCGGCCACCTGGAATGCCGCGGGCTGGACGCCGTATGCCGGGGACTCGCCGACGACGAACACGAGGAAGTACTCGGTCGGCGCAATGTCGGAACTCCAGCCCTGCCGGCGCCAGTTGTCCCGCCGGAACACGAGTACCCCCGGCTGGTCCCGGTATGCGTGCTTATCGCCACCGGGAGGTTTCGAGCTTGTAGTAGCGGGCGCCTCGTCCGGAGTCCCGGAGGTCCCATCCTTGCCACCGCCGCTCTGTGTCCGCAGCGGCCACTGCAGCGCGAATCCATCCAGCACGTAGCCGTGCGCCTGGAAACCGGCGATGCCAGCGGCGAGGGTCATGTCGAAGGATCGGCCCTGCCTTGTTTCCAGCGGGTCGGGCATCGTGGCTACGGCCGCGTGCACCTGCATCTGGCCCGGAATGCCGTCGAGCGGTCGCAGCGCGTTGGCGATCTGTGGCGTGTTCAACGCAGGTGGGAGCGGCTCTGCGGCCTGCGCGGACGTTGCCAGTCGGCAGGCGAACAGGATGGCCAGCAAAGTAGCCGCGCGTCTGGTGCGACCGCGGGTTGTCGTGTCCTGGATGTCCATGTCATGGCTCCTCGATGCGCGCGCACCGCGCCGCGCGCCATCTCAGCCTTGCCGTTGCTCTCGTCGCTTCAGTTCCTTTTCCGCTGCTCCTTGCGCGAGCTTTCCCGGATGAGCGACACCGTCGCGTCGCGGATGGATTCAGGGGCCGGCTCAGCGGCCTTGCGGGATGTGCGCGCCATGTGCCCTCCTGGGATACGCGTTGTCGCGTTGCACGCCTGCCCGGTGATTTCGCCGGACATGTCTTGCCAACGCACGCATTCCGCGATTCCGGCCGCGAACGGTCGTATCGGCTGGCACGGTTGTTGCCGCCGACGTGCGCACGGCGCCGTCCGAGGCGCTAGGATCCGTGACGGGGAGCACGGATGCGGGGAGCCCGCATGTCGGGCGCATCCGCCCCCCTGGAAGTCGCAGGATCTTCACTCCGCCGCGTGGAGCACGGTGGTGCGCGCGCATGCGGGACATGGCAGTCGAACAACAGGGGACGTTATGACGATGGAAGTAGGGGAAGCAGCAAAGCGCACGCTGCGGAACATTTCCGGCCTGTGCCGGAAGGCCGCCAAGGACCTCAAGCCCACCGACTCGCTGGTCGACAACCTCGGCTACGGCGATGCCAAGCTGAAGCAGCTTGCGGTGTGGCAGCGCTCGCTCGCCGATCAGGTGCGCGACGACGGCACGCAGTCGCGCATGACGACGTCGGACCTGGCCGACGCGAACGTCGCCAAGGTGCTTGAGTTGTTGCTGCGTCGCGGGGCACGCGAACAGCCCGACGAGGCGCGCGTCAAGGCGGTCTTCGACGCTGCCAACAAGGCGCTGCCATGAGGGCGCGGGCCGTGTGGGCCGCGGCGGCGCTGCTCGCCATGTCGGTGCCGGCGTTCGCGGATGAGGGGCTGTGCGATTCGAACCTGCGCATCCGCAATCGCCTGGACAAGCCGGGCTTCGTGTTGAAGCCGGCGTCGGTCGCGCTGCAGCATTCTGCCGGCGACGACACCGTCGGTCTGGCGCAGGTCGCGGCGATGTACGCGCGCGAATGCGGAAGCGGCAACGCCCAGTACCAGTTCGAAATGGGTGGCGAGTACCACTTGGACACCAGCGACGACGCGCCGGTCGAACTGGCCAATGGCGGTGCGACCTACAGCTACGGCTGGTCGAACGCGGAGATGCCGCTCGCGGGAACGTGGAAGGAGTTCACTGCGGTCGCCAAATATGGCCGCAACATCGAGAAGGACACGACGATGCGCTACGTCGGCGTCGACTTCGCCGCTACTGCGCTGTCGGGAATGGGGCCGGACGGCTACCGCCACGGCGTGGGCTGGCTCGGCGGCGAAGGGCTCAAGGAGGACAACACGCCGCTGTACGCGTACGGCGTGCGGCCTGGGCTGCAGTACTACTCCGGTTACCAGCCCGAGGAGGCGGAAAGCACGTTGGATGGCGTGTTCGCGACGGTGTCGGTGGCGGCGGACTGGTATCCGTTCCCGAAGATCGGAACAGGCAACATCCGCCTGTTCGCGGTCTGGACCACGCGCCAGCGCCAGAGCGGCGACGACGCGCTGCCGGAGTCGGCCAACCTCGGTGGCGCGGGCATCGCGTACCAGTTCCTCGACACGAAGACCGCGGACGGCAAGTCGAAGCAGGTTGCCGCGGTCTCGCTGGAGTACCGGGTCGGTCGCGATCCGGACAGCGGTTTCCTGCGGGACGAATCGTTCGAGCTGGTGCTGACATACGCCTTCGACCGGCAGCGTTGAGGAACATGAACCGCGGCAGGCGCGCTTAAGGCGGGCCTGCCGCGATCTTCGCGCGGCGTTTTCAATGGCGGTGGCACGATCCCGGTTCCGCAGGATCGAAGGAGAAGCACGCATGCGACGTCCGTCATTGTCGATGTTGCAGGGAAACCAGACGCCGGCCCGGAGTGCGCTGGGCACCGTGCTCGGCGCGGCCGCGGCGTTCGCCGCCGGGGCGTTGCTGATGTACCTGTTCGATCCGAACACCGGCCGTCGCCGGCGCGCGGTGGCGCGCGATCGTGGCGCGGCGATGGGGCATGGCGCCGCCCATCTTGTGCAGGGCAAGACCAAGCGCGCGGCCGACCAGGTTCGCGGCGCGCTGGCGCGCACGCGCGACCGGCTGTCGACCGAACCGCTCGACGACGAACTGCTGCACGATCGCATCCGTTCCAAGCTGGGGCGCCTGGTCGATCACCCGGGCTCGATCGAAGTGCACGTGCACGACGGTCGCGTGCAGCTCAAGGGCGAAGTGCTCGACGAGGAACTGCACCACCTGATCGCGACGCTGTCGTCTATGCGCGGCGTGCGCAACCTCGAAAGCCTGCTGCGCACGTCATCGGCGCACCCGCCGTCGCCGTCGCCGTTCCCGCCGTCCCACCACTGACCATCGCGCATGAGCGCGGCATCGGCGCCCGTCGCGGCGCCGCTCGCGCGCGCCACAAGGAGCCTTCATGGAAACGCAGGAACTGCATCGCGGTCGTCTCATCGACCACGTCCAGCTGGTCGTTCGCGATCTCGACAAGAGCCGCAGGTTCTACAGCGCGGTGTTCGACGTGCTCAAGGTGCCGATGGAAAGCAACGCGGAAACCAACTTCTGGGCCGACGAACTGTTCGTCTCGACCGCCGACAGCGAAGAGGCGCAGGGTGAGCTGACCGGCCGCCATCACCTGGCATTCCAGGCACCGGATCGCGCCACGGTCGACGCCTTTCACAAGGCCGCGCTCGCCAATGGCGGCACCGACAACGGCGCGCCCGGTGAAAGGCAATACCACCCGGGCTACTACGCGGCGTTCGCGCTCGATCCCGATGGCAACAACGTCGAGGCGGTGTACCACGGCGAAGCCAAACGCAGCGCGTCGTCGGTGAAGATCACGTTCTAGAAGTGGTTGCCGTGCCTGCCATCATTCGCAACGTCCCTGCTGTCATCCCCGCGGAGGCGGGGATCCAACCCGCCGGCCCGATTCTGTCCTCCGGAAAGCGTGAAGCTCGCACAGCTGGATTCCCGCCTTCGCGGGAATGACGAGCAAGGACGAGGACACGCGGAACCAGGGTCAGGGATTCGCGCCTGTTCGCGCGTCCAGCACCATGCCGATGAAGCGGTCGAGCGCCTCGCCGCGATCGATCCAGCGCACGACGATCAGCAGGTCGTTGTCCCAGTCGAGGTAGACGATGTTCTGGCCGTTGCCGCGGAAGGTGACGCTGCTCTCCGGTGCCGACGGCAGCGCCTTGCGGCCGGTGTTGAGGAACCAGTTGGCATAGCCGTACTCGGCGTTGGCCGGGCCGGGCGTGCGCGCCTTGTCGATCCACTCGCGCGCGATCAGCTGCTGGCCGTTCCATTGGCCGTTGCGCAGGAACAGGTAGCCGAAGCGCGCCATGTCGCGGGCGTCGATGAACATGCCGCCGCCCCAATGGCCGCCGCCGCTGACCGATTGCATCTGCTGGCCGTCGAGTTCGATCCACGAATTGCGGTAGCCGTGCCAGCGCCAGCGCGAGCCCGCACCGATCGGATCCATCACCTGCTCGCGCAGCACCTCCGGCAGTGGACGACGCCACACCTGCAACGCGGCCAGGGCGAGCACGTTCACGCGCACGTCGTTGTACATGTAGTGCGAGCCGGGCACGTGGCGTTCGCGGTTGGGCCACTGCTCGGCGGGGCCGGACGGTCGGTCGGCCCAGTCCGGCTTGCCCCACAGCGTGCCCTGCCAGTCGCTGGTCTGGCGCAGCAGGTGTTCCCAGGTGATCGGCGCATTGTGTTCGGACGCGAACAGGTCGACGTCGCGCGGCATGTAATCGGCGACGCGGTCGTTGGTGTCGCGGATCAGCCCGCGCTGCCAGGCGAGGCCGACCACGGTGCTGAGGAAGGTCTTGGTGACGCTGTGGCTCATGTCCACGCTGCGCGTGTCGCCGAACTCCGCAACGACGCGTCCTCGGCGCACGATCAGCCCGTTCAGCCCGGCGCGCGTCGAGGTCGGGCCGATCTGGCCGTCGAAGAAGGGTTCTTTCGCGCCGAAGCTCTGCGCCAGCGCCAGCGACTGGTCGCGCGGCTCCTTGGCTTCATGTGCTTTCGCATAGTCGATCGCCTGCTGCAGTTTGCGCGGATCGAATCCGGCCTGGGCCGGCTCGATGCGCGCCCATTCGCCGCGTGGCGGGAAGTACGCGCCGGCCGGCTCCTGGGCGCACGCCGCCGTGCACAGCAGCAGCCACAGCAGGGCAAAGGCATGGAGGCGGGCGAGCAGGCGCGTCGGCGTCATGGGCGGCAGGCGGCGGAGAGGAGGCCGGAGCATAGCCGACTGTCCGCGCGTCGAACCCGACGCGGTTTGTCGATCCGGGCGACTCCCGTTCGTCGCCATTACAGGAGCGCGGTTCCACGCCGGGAGGCCCGGCGGCCGTGCGCCGTCCACGAAAGGAGATGTCCATGCGCTATCTGTCGATGGTCCGCGTCGAGGAAAACACCGGGCAGGTGCCCAGCGAGCGGTTGATGCGGGAAATGGGCCAGCTCATCCAGGAGATGACCGCTGCCGGCGTGCTGCTCGATACCGCCGGGCTGCAGCCTTCCGCGCAGGGCGTGCGCGTGCGCCTGCGCGACGGCAAGCTGTCCACGGTCGATGGGCCGTTCACCGAGACCAAGGAAGTGATCGGCGGCTTCGCCATCCTCAAGGCCGACTCGATGGACGAGGCAGTCGAACTCACGCGCCGTTTCCTCAAGGTGCACGGCGACGAGTGGAACCTCGACTGCGAAGTGCGCCAGCTCGAGGAAGCGGAGTTCTGAGCCGTGCGGCGGTGCGCGCAGCGCGCTCAGCGTCGCGCGCGCCGCTCGATCCACTCCAGCAGCGGCCCGGTCATCGCGGTGGTGACCAGCGCCATGATCACCAGCATCGCGAACAGGCGATCGCCGATCAGGCCCAGTTCGTAGCCCAGATTGAGCACGATCAGCTCCATCAGGCCGCGCGTGTTCATCAGCGCGCCCAGGCGCAGGGCATCGGTGTTGGGCATGCCGGCGCTGCGCGCGGCGACCCAGGTGCCCACGCCCTTGCCGAACGTCGCGGTGGCGATGATGGCAAGCGCCAGCAGCAGGTCTTCCGCGCGCCAGCCGTCGATGCGCAGGCGCAGACCGGTCATGGCGAAGAACAGCGGCAGCAGCAGCGAGATCGCGAACGGCTCCACGCGTTCCACCAGTACCTCGCGCAGGCGCGCGTGGCCGGACACCGCCACGCCGGCGAGGAACGCGCCGAACAGCGCGTGGATGCCGAGCAGCTCGGTGATCAGGCTGCACACCAGCGCGAGCATCAGCAGCGCGATGAGCGCGCGTCCTTCGTGTTCAGGGCTCAGTGCGTGGCGCGCGATGCGTGGGCGCAGCAGCGCGATCACGGCCACCGCGAACAGCAGCGTGCCGACCAGGCTCACCGCCGCCATGCCGAAGCCGCTGGCCTGCACCGTGGCGATGATCACCGCCAGCAGGCACCACGCGCTCGCATCGCCCAATGCCGCGCACGCGACCGCGATGCGCCCCAGCTCGGTGCCTGCGATGCCGCGATCCGACAGGATGCGCAGCAGCACCGGGAACGCGGTGATGCTCAGCGACAAGCCCATGAACAGGGCGAAGCTGTCGAAGCCGATACCGGCCGGGGTGTGCTCGGCGCGCAATGCGAACGCCAGCAGCACACCGCACAGGAACGGCAGCGCGATGCCGGCATGGCTCACCAGCACCGCAAACCTGCGCCGGCCGTCGAGGCTCGACAGGTCGAGTTCCGCGCCGGCGACGAACAGGAACATCAACACGCCCAACTGACTGACCAGACCGAGCGCGCCCAGGCTCTCCGGCGCGAACAGCCAGCCCTGCGCCTGCGGCCAGACCGCGCCGAACAGCAGCGGTCCAAGCAGCAGGCCCGCGGCCATCTCGCCGATCACCGCCGGCTGGCCGAAACGGCGCAGCAGCCAGCCCGCGCTCTTGGCCACCGCCAGCACCACCAGCAACTGCATCAGGAAGCGCGACAGCGGCGAGGTCAGCGCGTCGTGCGTGGCCTGCGCCGCGGGCGCGACGGCGGGCACGGAGGACAGCGGGTAATGCGACATCGCCACCGCGATCGCCAGCGGCACCACCACCAGCACCAGATAGCGCCACGGGAAACGCGGCGTGGCACGGTGCGATGGCGACTGTTGCATGCGGCGGTCCTGAGGCTGGATGCGCCGACTATAGCCGGACGCCGCCGCGCGTCCACGCGCGCCTCAGGCGCGGTTGGCCTGCACCCATTGCGCTTCTTCGGCGCCATCGCGCAGTAGCTGGCGACGAGGTGCTGCTCCACGTCGTCCCAGTCGGTGTCGACATCCAGCGCCATGCCGGCGATGTCCGGCCACCAGCGCGGCAGGAAGTAGGGCGGTCGCGACAGGCGCGGCACTTCGGCGACCGGCCGCGGCGTGCGGAACGTCAGCACGCACCGCGGGCCGTCGGTGCCGGCGACCTTGGCGTAGGCCGGCGGCCAGCCGTCGGTGATCATCACCGCGTGCGCGAAGTTCTTCTTGCCGATGCACCAGCGCGTGCCGGTCCAGGCCTGTTCCTCGGCGACATCGGGCAGGTCGAGGCAGACCAGCCGCAGCTTGTCGAGGTACTCCCGGGGCGGATCGGGGTGTTGCCCGGCCATTGGCGGCCTCCGTGCCAGTGTTCGGGACCAGCCTAGGCGGCCGCGCGTGCACGCACCGCGACGTGGACGTTGACCGCTGTCGGCCCGGTGGGTCGTATCCTTCGCCAACCCTCGAACGGAACCTCGTCATGGCCACCGATCGCTTCCAGTCCGCCGTCTTCGACGAATACCTGGAGAAGGCCGGCCGGCACGCCGCGCATTACCTGCGCCGGCTTCCCGATCGCCACGTCGGTGCGAAAGCCACGCGCGAAGAGTTGATCGCGGCGCTGCGCGCGCCATTGCCGGAACACGGCGACGAAGGCGGCGAGGTGATCGACCTGATTGCGGGGCATGTCGATCGCGGCGCGGTCGCGTGCAATTCGCCGCGCTATTTCGGTTTCGTCGTCGGCGGCGCGACGCCGGTCGCTCTGGCGGCGGACTGGCTGGTGTCCACCTGGGACCAGAACGCCGGCATCTATGCGATCTCGCCACTGGTGTCGGTGCTGGAGGAAGTCGCCGCGCAGTGGCTGCTGGACCTGTTCGACCTGCCGCGCGACGCCGGCGTAGGTTTCGTCACCGGTTGCCAGATGGCCAACTTCACCTGCCTCGCGGCGGCGCGGCATGCGGTGCTGCGACGCGCGGGCTGGGACGTGGAGGCCGACGGACTGATCGGCGCCCCGCGCATCCATGTGGTGGCTTCGGCCGAATCGCACATCACCATCGACGTGGCCTTGCGCTACCTCGGCCTGGGCACGCGCTCGGTTCTGCGCGTGGAAAGCGACGGGCAAGGGCGCATGCGCGCGGATCGGCTGCGCGAACTGCTCGCCACGCTTGATGGGCCGACCATCGTCTGCGCGCAGGCCGGCAATGTGAATACCGGTGCGTTCGATCCATTGCGCGAAATCGGCGAGGCCACGCGGGCGCATGGCGCGTGGCTGCACGTCGACGGGGCGTTCGGCCTGTGGGCACGCGCGAGCGCCGCGCATCGCGCGCTCGCCGACGGCATCGACCTGGCAGATTCGTGGGCGACCGACGCACACAAATGGCTCAACGTGCCCTACGACAGCGGCGTGGCGATGGTCCGTGACGCCGAGGCGCATCGCACGGCGATGACGTCCACCGCCGCGTACCTCGTGCAGACCCGCGGGGCCGAGCGCGACGCGGTGGACTGGGTGCCGGAGTTCTCGCGCCGCGCGCGCGGCGTGCCGGTCTACGCGACGCTGCGGGCCTTGGGGAGCGACGGCATCCAGGACCTGATCGCGCGCAGTTGCGCGCGTGCGACGCAGATGGCCGAGGCGTTGGCGGGCGAAGACGGCGTGCGCATCCTCAACGACGTGGTGCTCAACCAGGTGCTGGTGCGCTTCGACGACGATGACGACGTAACCCGCGCGGTGATCGACGGTGTGCAGCGCGAAGGCACGTGCTGGCTCGGCGGCACCGTGTGGCAGGGGCGTGGCGCGATGCGCATCTCGGTGTCGAACTGGGCCACGACCGAAGACGACGCGGCGCGCAGCGTGACGGCGATCCTCAAGGTGTTCCGCGGCCTGCGCGGGCGCTGAGCGCGTTACACCAGTCCCGTCGCGTAGAACACGCCGATCGCCACGAACACCGCGGCGGTCTTGATCAGCGTGATCGCGAAGATGTCCTTGTAGGCCTGGCGATGGGTCAGGCCGGTGACGGCGAGCAGGGTGATGACCGCGCCGTTGTGGGGCAGGGTGTCCATGCCGCCCGACGCCATCGCCGCGATGCGGTGCAGCACCTCCATCGGAATGCCCGCCGCGTTCGCGTTGGCGATGAAAGTGTCCGACATCGCGGCCAACGCGATGCTCATGCCGCCGGATGCCGAGCCGGTGATGCCGGCCAGCGCGGTGACGGTGACGGCTTCGTTGACCAGCGGATTGGGAATGGCGCCCAGCGCGTTGGCGACGACGAGGAAGCCCGGCAGTGCCGCGATCACCGCGCCAAAGCCATACTCGGACGCGGTGTTCATCGCTGCCAGCAGTGCGCCTCCGATCGCGGATTTCGTGCCCTCGGCGAACGAGGCCATCACCGGTTTCCACGCGAAGACGAGCACGGTGACGATGCCGATCAACAGCGCACCCTGCACGGCCCAGATCGCGGAGATCTTCGCCACTTCCTGCACCACCGGCGCGGCGTTGCCGATCACCGCCGGATCGAAGCTGTGGCTGTCGCCGTAGAAACGCGGGATCGCCACCGTCAGCAGTTTGTTCGCCACGCCGACCAGCACCAGCGGCAGGATCGCGATCAGCGGATGCGCCAGCGATTCGCCCGCGAACGACGCCGGTTCGTTGACCAGTTCCGTCCCGTAGCCTTCGCCCTTCGCAAGTGCCGCGCGCCGACGCCACTCCAGATACGCCAGGCCGACGATCAGGATGAACACGCCGCCCAGCGTGCCCAGCCACGGCGCGGCCCAGGTGTTGGTGCCGAAGAACGTGGTCGGGATGATGTTCTGGATCTGCGGCGTTCCCGGCAGCGCGTCCATTGTGAAGGTGAACGCACCCAGCGCGATGGTGCCGGGGATCAGGCGCTTGGGGATGTCGCTCTGGCGGAACAGCTCGGCAGCGAACGGATACACCGCGAACACCACCACGAACAGCGACACGCCGCCGTAGGTCAGCAGCGCGCACACCACCACGATCGACAGCATTGCGCGGCCCGCACCGAACAGACGGATGGTCGCGGCGACAATCGCCTTGGAGTAGCCCGACAGCTCGATCAGCTTGCCGAAGATCGCGCCGAGCAGGAACACGGGGAAATACAGCTTGAGGAAGCCGACCATCTTGTCCATGAACAGGCCGGTGAACATCGGCGCGACCAGCGTCGGGTCAGTCAACAGCACCGCGCCGAGCGCGGCGACGGGGGCGAACAGGATCACGCTGTAGCCGCGGTAGGCCACGAACATCAGGAAGCACAGCGCGGCCAGCACGATCAGAAATGCCATTCCCCGGTCCTTGTGGAGCTTGCGGACGCCCCCTCGTGGCAGCGAGTCTCCGCGCGGTCGACTGACGCCGGCATTGTCCGAAGGTACAGCAGCGTCGGCGTGGCGCGCGGACCTAGTCTTGCCGCAAGACGGGGGAGGGTCCGTCGTCCATTTCGCCCGGCCGCTGGCCGGTTCGGCCAACGATTGGGGGAGGAGCGTCGAATGATCCACAGCAACAAGCACCGCACCGGACTGAGCATCGCCATCGCCTGCGCGCTGATGGCGCCGCCGGTCATGGCGCAGGACACCGCGCCCGCGCAGGAAGGGGCGAAGGCCACCAACCTCGGCGCCGTCACCGTCACCGCGCGCAAGCGCGAGGAGACGCTGCAGGAAGTGCCGGTCGCGGTCACCGCGTTCACCGCCGACGCGCTGGACAAGCTCAACATCGAGGACCTGGGCGATCTCGACGCGCAGGTGCCCAACCTCACCATCTACGCCGCGCGCGGTTCCAGCAGCACCGTCACCGCCTACATCCGCGGCGTCGGCCAGTCCGATCCGCTGTGGGGCGTGGACCCGGGCGTGGGCATCTACATGGACGACGTCTACATCGCCCGTCCGCAGGGCGCGCTGCTGGACGTGTTCGACGCCGAGCGCGTGGAAGTGCTGCGCGGCCCGCAGGGCACGCTGTACGGCAAGAACACGATCGGCGGTGCGATCAAGTACATCTCGCGCGGCCTCACGGTCGAGCCCGACGGGCGCGCCTCGATCACCGTCGGCAACTATAATCAGCTCGACGTGAAGGCGTCGGTCGGCGGATCGGTCGGCGACCGCGCACTGCGCGGCCGCCTGGCCGTGGGCAGCTTCAACCGCGACGGTTTCGGCGAGAACGAGTTCAGCGGGCAGGACGTCAGCGACAAGGAGATCCTCGCCATGCGCGGCCAGCTCGGCGCGTACGTGAACGAGGATCTCGACATCCAGTTCGCCTTCGACTGGATGGACGACCAGTCCGGCGTGCGCGGCGCGAAGATGCTGGCGCCCAACCGCTTCGCCCCCGGCGTCGCGCCGCTGGACGACCGCTACGACATCCGCAGCGGCATGCCCAACGTCAACGACACCGACATGAAGGGCGCTTCGGCCACGGTCAACTGGCGCATCAACGAGGACTGGACGCTCAAGTACGTCCTCGCCAAGCGCGAGTCCGACACCGAGACCAACATCGACTTCGACACGCTGCCCAACAAGATCGCCGACGTGAAGGCGTTCTACAGCGACGAGCAGCTCAGCAACGAACTGCAGGTAAACTACGACGCGGGCGGCCGCAGCCGCGGCGTGGTCGGTCTCTACGCTTTCGACGGCGAGGCCGGCGGCCAGGTGCTCAACAACTTCTTCAACCTGTCCTTCGGCGACACGCAGGGCACGATCTTCACCGACCAGCTCGCGATGTACGCCGACTGGACGTTCGACCTGACCGACAGGCTCAAGCTCGACGTCGGCGCACGCTACACCGACGAGAAGAAGCACGCGGTCGTGCTCAACCGCTGCTACACCGATGCCACGTTCACCACGCTGGCGGTGCGCTGCGCGGCCAACAACCCCACCCCGATCGCGGCGAACTTCGACAAGCGCATCGGCTTCGAGAACACCTCGCCGAAGATCTCGCTGGATTACCAGATCACGCCCGACATCATGGTCTACGGCCTGGCAACGCGCGGCTTCAAGTCCGGCGGCTACAACATCCGCGCGCAGGCGACCGCGGTGCCGCGTTCGGCCGAGCCGTTCGACGACGAGTCGGTCGACAGCTACGAAATCGGCAGCAAGATGGCGTTCCTTGACCAGACGCTGTTCCTCAACCTGGCCGCGTTCCACAACAAGTATGAGGACATCCAGCTGTCGGTGTTCACCTCCTACGACAGCAATGGCGACGGCGTCAACGATGCGTTCTTCGGCGATTTCACCAACGCCGGTTCGGGCACCGTGGAAGGCGTGGAAGTCGAATACCAGTGGCTGCCGACGCCGAACTGGCTGATCAGCGGCAACCTGGCGTGGCTGGACGCGAAGTACGACGAGTTCATGTACGCCAACGTCAACATCGCCGACGAGCAGGAGTTCACCAACGCCCCGGACTTCTCGGGCGCGCTGAACGTCGAATACCGCACCGACCTGTCCGGCGGCGGCAACCTTGCCGCGCGCGTGGGCTACACCTACCAGAGCGACGTGGTCGCCACGACCGAGATCGTCCGCACCGGCGCGCTGCCGATCACCCAGGACGGCTACGGCCTGGTGAACGCGGGCGTGGTCTGGCAGATCGACGATGCCTGGTCGCTGTCGCTGCAGGGCACCAACCTGGCCGACAAGGAGTACCGGACCACCGGCTACAACCTCAACGCCGCGCTGGGCGTGCTGACCGGCTTCTACGGTCCGCCGCGCCAGTACACGTTGTCGGTGCGCTACGACTTCTGATGGGCGTACTTCCTTCTCCCCTTGCGGGAGAAGGTGCCCGCAGGGCGGAAGAGGGGAGAAGCGCGTGCCACGCCCCTCTCCCTGGCCGCCTTCGGCGGCCTGTCCCTCTCAGCTCTGCACTCCCTTCGGTCGCCGCGAGGGGAGAGGGACATCGCAGTCCAAAGGGCTTGTATCCCTTCTCCCCTTGCGGGAGAAGGTGCCGCAGGGCGGAAGAGGGGCGACGCGCAGCGGCGTGGGCGTGACGGCCTCCGCGCGAAGGGAAGCATTGTTTATCCTGACCCCATGAGCCTTGCCGCGTATCCATGCTGAGCTTCACCACCGTCGCCCTGGCCAGCCTCGCCTGGCTGGCGCTGATGTTCGGCACGGCGCTCTACGCCGAACGACGGCCGACCGTCCTCGCGCGCCACTGGCGCCATGTCTATGCACTGTCGCTGGCGGTGCACTGCACGTCGTGGACGTTCTACGGCACGGTCACGCAGGCCGCACGCTACGGCTGGCCACTTCCGCCGACATTCCTCGGCGCGATCCTGCTGTACGCACTCGGCATCGCCTTCATGGTGCGGCTGGTGCGGCTGTCGCGCGAAACCAACGCCACCTCGCTTGCCGACCTGATCGCCACGCGCCTGGGCAAGGACGCGTGGCTCGCGGCGACGGTCACGCTGATCGCGGCGCTCGGGCTGATTCCGTATATCGCGCTGCAGCTCAAGGCAGTGGCAATGAGTTTCGCCATGCTCACCACGCGCACCGCAGAGGGTGCGATCGCGCCGGCGTGGCAGGACAGCGCGCTGTACGTCGCGCTGGCGATGGCGCTGTTCGCGATGCTGTTCGGCACGCGCCGAGCGAGCGCCGCCGAACACAACCGCGGACTCGTGCTGGCGATGGCGTTCGAGTCGGTGTTCAAGCTCGCCGCGATGCTGGCGCTGGGCCTGTTCGTGTGGATCGGCCTGGGCGACCTGCCGGAAGCGCCGCCGGTGCCGGCACCGGTCGCACCGGCCGACGGGTTCGCGCCGCTGGTGCTGCTCGGTGCGCTGGCGATGTTCATCCTGCCGCACCAGTTCCACGTCGGTGTCGTCGAATGCCGCGACGAGCGCGACGTGCGCACCGCGCGCTGGCAGTTCCCGCTGTATCTCGTGCTGATCGCGCTACCGGTGCTGCCGCTGGCGACGGCGGGTCATGCGCTGCTCGGCGGCAGCGGCGTGCCGTCGGACCTGCACGTGCTGGCGTTGCCGTTGTCGCAGGGGCAGGAAGGGCTGGCGCTGTTCGCGTTCCTCGGCGGGCTCAGCGCGGCCACGGGCATGGTCGTGGTGAGCACGCTCACGTTGAGCCTGATGATCGGCAACCACTGGTTCGCGCCGGGCCTGCTGCGCGGCGCGTGGTCGCGCAACGACGGCAGCGACCTGCGCGGCAGCGTGCTGGCGCTGCGACGCAGCGGCATCGTGGTGATCATGCTGCTGGCGTGGGCGTACAGCCGCCTGCTCGCCGGCAGCGATGCGCTGGCCGACGTCGGCGCGGTTTCGTTCTCCGCACTGGCGACGCTGGCGCCGGCGCTGTGCTTCGCGGTGTGGCGGCCGCAGACGCCGCCACGCGCGGCGGTGATCGGTATCGTCGGCGGCTTCACTGCATGGGCGTGGGTGTTGCTGGTGCCGATGGCGCTGGAAGCGCGCGGTACGCCACCCTCATGGATCCATGCCGGTCCCGCCGGTTTCGGCTGGCTCGCGCCGGATGGGCTGTTCGGGCTCACAGGATGGAGCCGTCTCGGCCGCGCGGTCGGCGCGAGCCTGTTCGTGGGTACGTTCGCCACGGTGCTCGCGGCGATGTGGCGTCGCGAAACGCCGCGTGCCGCGCATCGCGGTCTCGACGTGCAGACCCTGCGCGACGCCGGCCTGCGTTTCCTGCCGCGCGAACGCGTGATGCAGTTGCTGCAGGACGTGCCAGCGAACGAGCCGGTCGCGGCATCGATCGAAGCGCACATCGAACGCGAGCTCGCGGCGGTGCTGGGTTCGGCGTCGGCGCGCGTGCTGCTCGATGCCGCACGTCGCGCGACCGGGCATGATCTCGACACCGTCGCCGCCATCGTCGGCGAAGCGTCCGCCGACCTGCGCTTCAACCAGCGCGTGCTCGAAGCCGCATTGCAGAACATGAGCCAGGGCATCAGCGTGGTCGATGCCGAGCTGCGCCTGGTCGCGTGGAACCGGCGCTATGCCGAGCTGTTCGGGTTCCCGCCGGAACTGCTGCAGGTGGGACGTCCCATCGCCGAACTCTCGCGCTGGGCGTTGCAGCGACTGCCGTCGCGTGGATGGAGCGGGCGCGAACTCGAACGCGCGCTCGAACGGCGACTTGCCTTCATGCGCGCGGGTACGCCGCACCTGTCCGAACGCGTGTTGCCGGACGGCAGCATCGTCGAGATCCGCGGCAATCCGATGCCGGGCGGCGGTTTCGTCGCCACCTTCACCGACGTCACCGCGTTCCGTCGTGCCGAGGCCGGCCTGATCATGGCCAACGAAACGCTGGAACTGCGCGTGGTCGAGCGCACCGCCGACCTCGAAGTCGCCAAGCGCGAGGCCGAACGCGCGAACGAAGCCAAGAGCCGCTTCCTCGCCGCGATCGGCCACGACCTGATGCAGCCGCTGCACGCCGCGCAGCTGTTCGCCGATTCGCTCGGCCAGCAGCTGCAGGAGCCGCGCCAGCGCGAGACGGTGGCGCAGATCGGCGGCGCGCTGGACTCGACCAACGACCTGCTCACCGGCCTGCTCGACATGTCGCGGCTGGAAGCGGGCGGGCTGGTGCCGCAGCCGCGCGCGTTCCCGCTGGCCGACGTGCTGGAACCGCTGGCGTCGGAGTTCCGCGCGATTTCCGCCGCGCGTGGATTGCGCTTCCGCTTCGTGCCGACGCGCGCGTGGACGCATACCGATCCGCAGCTGCTGCGCCGCGTGCTGCAGAACTTCCTCGCCAATGCGGTGCGCTATACAGAGCGCGGCAGCGTGCTGTTGGGCGTGCGTCGTGCCGGCGATGGCCTGCGTATCGAAGTGCTCGACACCGGTCCGGGCATCCCGGTCGAGCAGCAAACGGCGATCTTCGAGGAATTCCGTCGCGGCGAAGATGCGCCGGGTCAGGGACTCGGTCTTGGCTTATCGATCGCCGAGCGCATTGCGCAGCTGCTCGACGCACCACTGGCATTGCGCAGTGGGATGGAGCGGGGGACCGCGTTTTCGGTGCGGGTGGGGCGCGCGCCGCGACCGGCCGCTCTGCCGACGTCGATGCCACGCGAAGGCGACGGCCTGCGCGTGCTGGTGGTCGACAACGATCCGCAGGCGATGGATGCGCTGGCTGGTGTGCTCGCGCGCTGGGGTTACGAGGTGGTCACCGCCGGCGATGGCGTCGAGGCGGAAGTGGCGCTGCGCCGCGCACCGGCTGCGCTGTGGCTGTTCGACTACCACCTCGACGACGGCGACACGGGTGTCGAACTCGCCTCGCGCCTGGCCGAGCTGTTCGGACCGCATCCGACCCTGGTCCTCAGCGCAGACCGCGGCGAACACGTGCGCCGTGCCGTGCACGAAGCCGGCCTGTCGCTGCTCGCCAAGCCGGTCAAGCCGCTGGCGTTGAAGTCGGTGCTGGATCGCGTGCTGGCCGCGCGTGAAGTGGAGTGGTCGTAGCCATCGCCATCAAGTAGCCCGGGTAAGCGAAGCGCACCCGGGATGTCGACCATCGATGTGCATCGAACCCCGGGTGCGCTTCGCTTACCCGGGCTACGTCATCACGACGCCATCTGCCTTGCCGGATCGACCAGCTCCAGCTCGCGCAGCACGACGCCGGCCTGGGTGCGGTTGCGCACGCCGAGGCGTTCGAAGATCGCCGACAGGTGCGCCTTGACCGTGCGTTCCTGCACTTCGAGGCGGTCGGCGATCTGCTTGTTGAGCAGGCCCTGCGCGACCAGCGTCAGCACGCGGAACTGCTGCGGCGAGAGACTCGCCAGTCGCGCCGCGAGGTCGGCGTCGCCGCTGTCGCTCTGGGTGCGCGACACGGCCGCACGCAGCGACGAAGGCAGCCATTGTTCGCAGGCGAGCACGGCGCGGATCGCGTCGCGCAGTTCGTCCAGCCCGGCGCTCTTGGGCAGGTAGCCGGCGGCGCCGTGGTCGAGCGCGCGCCGCACCACGCGAGGGTCGTCGTTGGCCGAGACCACCACCACCGCGACGCCCGGATGCTGGGCGCGCACCGCGGCCAGTCCGGCGAGGCCGTGGTTGCCCGGCATGTGCAGGTCGAGCAGCACCAGGTCGATGCCCGGATCGGCATCGAGCGCCGCCAGCACCGCTTCGAGGCTGCCGGCCTCGTGGATCTCCGCATCGGCCACGGCCTCCATCGCGGCCTGGCGCAGGGCGGCGCGGAACAGGGGATGGTCGTCGGCGATCAGCAGGGTCGGCATGCGCCCAGCCTAGCAAGCGGCACCGGGCCTGCAACACGGGCGCGCTGGTACGAAAGTACGATGGGCGCGACCGCACGCCTTGCTAGGCTCGCGGTCATGAAGACGCCGACCCTCCGCCTTGCCGTCGCCGGTGCCATGCTCGTCCTGGCCGCCTGCGCCACGTCCACGCGCAGCACGAAGGAGAGCGCGCCGATGTTCGATGCGCCGCGCACCACCGAACATCGCGACGGCGACGACCTGCTGACCGCGGGACTGGGCCTGGCCGGCCTGCGCGCGATGGCGCCGCCGGCGTTTGCCGATGCCGCCCAGCCAACGCCGGCAGAACTGCGCCGGCGTGCGCTCTGGGCCAACTGGCGCGGCATCGCCGACCTCGCGCCGGGCGGTGGCTACGGCGAGCTGTACGGCAGCGCCGCGAACGTGCCGGGCCGCGAGTTCAGCGCGCTGGCGAAGGTCGACGGCGCGAAGCAGCCGCACCGCGTGCTGGTGCAGGTGCCCGACGCGTTCGATGCGAAGAAACGTTGCGTGGTCGTCACCGCCTCGTCCGGTTCGCGCGGCATCTACGGCGCGATTGCCGTCGCCGGTGCGTGGGGCCTGCCCCGGGGCTGTGCGGTCGCGTACACCGACAAGGGTGCCGGCACCGATTACTTCGACCTCGACGCGGGGCAGGGCGTGCGTGCCGACGGCAGCGTGGGCGCGCGCGGCGAAGGTCTGGCGTTCGAGCCGGCCGCGACCGCAAGCGCCACCAGCGGCGTCGCCTTCAAGCACGCGCATTCGCAGGACAACCCGGAGGCCGACTGGGGGCGCCACGTGAAGCAGGCCGCGCAGTTCGCGCTGGTCTCGCTGGATCGTGCGTTCCCGCAGGCGGCGCCGTTCACCTTCGACAACACGCGGGTGATCGCGGTCGGCATTTCCAACGGCGGTGGCGCGGTGCTGCGCGCGGCGGAGGAGAAGGACGACTGGCTGGACGCCGTCGTCGCCGGCGAGCCGAACGTCTACACCTCGGCCGAAGGCAGTCGCGCCTTGTACGACTACACGACCGAAGCCGCCCTGCTGATGCCGTGCGCGCTGCTGCACAAGCAGGGACTGCCGCAGCCGCCGATCGCGGCGCAGGTCGCGCCGTTGTGGACGCAGCGCTGCGCGGCATTGAAGGCGGCCGGACTGATCGAAGGCGACGACACCGCCGCGCAGGCTCGCTCCGCCTACGAAGCCCTGAAAGCCCACGGCTGGACCGACGAATCGCTGCAGGCCGGCGCGCTGTCGGTGGGCTTCGACCTGTGGCGTGCGGTGGCGGTGACGTATGCCTCTGCCTACGGCCGCTACGGTTTCGGCGAGATGCCGTGCGGCAATCGCTATTCGGCGCTTGGCACCGACTTCCTGCCGCGCGCGGCCACCGCGGCGGAACGCGCGGCCTGGTGGTCGGATGCGAGCGGCATTCCTCCGGGCGCGGGCGTGCACCTCGTCGATGCGGACCCGACGGCGCCGTTGAAGTCGCTGCAATGCCTGCGTGGCCTGTGGACCGGCGACGACGCCGACGCGCAGCGCGTGCATCGCGGTGTGGACGAAACGCGCGCGGCCCTCCCGCGCAAGGGCCTGCCGGTGGTGGTGATCCACGGCACCGACGACGGCCTGATCCCACCGGCTTTCAGCAGCGCGCCGTACGTGCGCCAGGCGCAGACGGCCGGGCGCGACGTGCGCTACTGGCAGGTGCGCAACGCGCAGCATTTCGATGCGTTCCTCGGATTGCCCGACTACGGCGCGCGCTACCTGCCGCTGCTGCCGTACGTGTACGCCGCGCTCGATCGCGTGGACGCGCACCTCGACACCGGCGCGGCACTGCCGTCCGACGCCGTCATCGCGACGCAACCGCGTGGCCCGGGCACGGCGCTGCAGGCCGCGCATCTGGCTATGCCGCGCTGAATCCCGATCGCGGGTGGGAGGCCGGGTTCGCCCAGCCTCTTGCTGGGTTCACGCCGGGTTTGGCACGCTGGCGGCTTCGATGGTCACGGAGCGCCGCATGAAGCGCCATTTTTCGATGCTGCGCGAGTTTCACCTCGCCGACTGGTTCACGCTCGCCAACGCGTTCTGCGGCACGGGCGCGATCTTCGCGGCGATGCGCTTCCTGCAGGACAGCGTGGTCAGCGACCTGCTGATCGGCATGGCGCTGATCCCGCTGGCCTTCATCTTCGACGCGCTCGACGGACGCGTGGCCCGCTGGCGCAACTCGGCCTCGACCCTCGGCCGTGAGCTGGATTCGCTGGCCGACGTGATCTCCTTCGGCGTCGCGCCGGCCGCGCTGGCCTATGCCTGCGGCCTGCAGGGCGGCTGGGACTGGATCGTGCTGAGTTACTTCGTCGGCTGCGGCGTGAGCCGCCTGGCGCGCTACAACGTCACCGCCGAGGCTCTGTCGGGTGGCAGCGACAAGGTGAAGTACTTCGAGGGCACGCCGATCCCGACCAGCCTGGTGCTGGTGATCGTGCTGGCCGTGGCCGCCTCGCAGGGCGCGATCGGCACGAACCTGTGGCTGGGCATGGTGCAGCTGGGCCCGTGGCAGTTCCATCCGCTGGTGCTGCTGTTCGCGCTGTCGGGCTCGCTGATGATCAGCAAGACCCTGCACATTCCCAAGCCCTGAGCGCGCCGCGCCGTCGCGGCGCGGAAACACCGCATTGGTACCATGACCGTCCAAACCGGACGATGGCGATCGCGATGCAGGGCCTGGACGATTTCGAAACGTGGACGCGGCGGTACTGGAACGCATGGGGCGAGACCCTGCGCTCCACGCAGCCCGCCGGATCGGCCATGCCTGGCTGGAACGAGGCGCTCGGCTGGTGGTCGCAGCTCGCCCGCGGTGGTGTCGAGCAGGGCGACGCGGCGGTCGGCCGTTTCCAGTCGCAGGCGCAGGGCTGGTTCGGCCAGATGCAGCAGCTGGCGGCGCAGTTCGCCGGCCAGCGGGCGAGCGCGGCCGACATCGCCTCGGCGTGGAAGCAGGCGCTCGGTGGCGACGGCGCGAATCCGTTCGCGGACATGCTCGGCGCGATGCCCGGCAACCTGCAGGCCGGTCCCGCGCAGGCGTTCGAAGCCTTCGCGCCGTGGCTGGCGATGTGGCGCGAAGGGAAGTCGTGGCTGGGCGTGCCGGCATTCGGTTTCGCGCGCGAGCACCAGGAGCGCTGGCAGCATCTCGCGCAGGCGCAGCTCGACCTGCAGGATCAGAGCCAGGCCTACCAGACGCTGATGGGCGAAGCGGCGCAGGATGCGTTCGTGCGTTTCGAGCGCAAGCTGGAGGAACGCAGCGCGCCGGGCAAGCAGCTCGATTCGGTACGTGCACTGTTCGACCTGTGGATCGACGCGGCCGAGGAGGCCTATGCCGAGGTTGCGCTCTCGCCGCGCTTCCGCGACGCCTACGCGGCGATGGTCAACGCACAGATGACCCTGCGCGGCCGCCTGCAGAAGGAAGTCGAGCTGATGTGCGCGCAGTGGGGCATGCCCAGCCGCACGGAAGTGGACTCGGCGCATCGCAAGATCGTCGAACTGGAACGCGAACTGCGCCGCCTGCGCGACCGGCTCGACGCCGCGCCGCACGCCGCGGAAGCGGCCGAGCCGCGCACGGTCGTCCAGCGGCCAGCTCCACGCAAGGCCGCTGCTGCGCCATCCAAGCCCGCATCGAAGCCGGCGAGCAAGTCCGCATCGGCGACGAAGAAGCCCGCAGCGGCGAAGAAGGCGAGGAAGCGCTGATGGACGGACTGGGTCCGCTGGGTTTCACCCCCGACGTGCTGGCGCAGGAATCGCTGCGCTTCCAGGCCAAGCTGCGCGCCGGTCTGGACACGCTGCACCAGGTGCACGACATCGATTACGGCGCGACCGCACGCGAGGAAGTCTGGCGCGACGGCAAGGTCGTGCTGTACCGCTTCCGCGGTGAGCGCGCGCCGACGGCGAAGGTGCCGCTGCTGATCGTCTACGCGCTGGTCAATCGTCCGTACATGGTCGATCTGCAGGACGACAAGTCGATCGTGCGCGGCCTGCTCGAACGCGGCGAGGACGTGTACGTGCTCGACTGGGGCTATCCGGACCGCTCGGACCGCTACCTCGAACTGGAGGACTACATCCAGCGCTACATCGGCGGCGCGGTGGACCACCTGCGCCGCGAATACCGCATGGACGCGGTGAACCTGCTCGGCATCTGCCAGGGCGGCGCGTTCTCGCTGTGCTACGCCGCGCTCAACGCGGCGAAGGTGCGCAACCTGATCACGATGGTGACGCCGGTGGATTTCCACACCAGCGACAACATGCTCGGCAACTGGACGCGTGGGCTGGATGTGGACCTGTTCGTCGACACCCTCGGCAACGTGCCGGCGGACGTGATGAACTGGTGCTACCTCACGCTCAAGCCGTGGCGGCTGTTCGTGCAGAAGTACGTGGGACTGGTCGACGTGCTGGACGACCGCAAGGCGCTGGAGGATTTTCTGCGCATGGAGAAGTGGATCTTCGATTCGCCCGACCAGGCCGGCGAGGCGTTCCGCCAGTTCGTCAAGCAGTTCTACCAGGGCAACGGTTTCGTCAAGGGCGGCATCGACATCGGCGGTCGCGCGGTGGACCTGCGCAGCGTCGGGATGCCGGTGCTGAACATCTTCGCCGAGCAGGATCACCTGGTGCCGCCGGCATCGTCGAAGGCGCTGTCGGGACTGGTCGGCAGCGACGACTACAGCGAGCTTTCGTTCAAGGGTGGTCACATCGGCATTTATGTGTCGAGTCGTGCGCAGCGCGAAGTGCCGGGCGCGATCCACGACTGGCTGGCGCAGCGTTCGCGTTGACGAAACGCGATGCGCGATCGCGATGTGATCGCGGTCGGCGATCCGCATTGCGTGTCGCATCGTCGACGGAATCGCGTGTCACACTTGGCAGATCCAGAAGGAATGCCCCGTGATCCGATTCGTACTGTTGTCCTGCCTCGTTTTCCTCGGCGCGTGCGCCACGCACACGGCAAACACGCCGTCCACCAGTACCGCACCGCCGCCTCCGGTGGTCGCAGACTCCAGCCAGTTCGAAGCGGACATCGCCGCGTTCGAACAGGCCGACGCGCTGGTGCGGCGCATGCCGGGCTCGGTGGTGTTCGTCGGCAGTTCCTCGATCCGTCTGTGGGACAGCCTGCACGACGATTTCCCGGGCGTGGCGCTGATCAATCGCGGCTTCGGCGGCTCGCGCGTGCGCGATTCGACCTACTACGCCGACCGCATCGTGGCGCCGTACCAGCCGCGCGCGGTCGTGTTCTACGCCGGCGACAACGACCTGTTCGAAGGTCGCACGCCGCTGCAGGTGCGCGACGACTTCGTCTCGTTCGTCGAGCGCGTGCGCGAAGCGCAGCCGGGATTGCCGATCGCCTTCATAGCGATCAAGCCCAGTCCCTCGCGCGCGGCGCTGCTGCCGAAGGTGCGCGAGGCCAATGCACGGGTGCGCGCGTATGCGAAGGACCACGACGTCGCCTATCTCGACGTGTACCTGCCGATGCTCGACGCACAGGGCCAGCCGCGCGAGGAACTGTTCGTCGAGGACGGCCTGCACCTGAACGCGAGCGGCTACGCGATCTGGACCGGGGTGGTGCGGCCGTGGTTGTCGGGGTTGTAATCGACGCATGAACGACGCCGTCCGCCGACCGCGATTGCTGAGCGCCGCGCTGCTGGCGCTGGTCGTCGTAGGCCTTGCGCAGGCGGCGCCGCCGGCCAAGGCGCAGCGCGAGATCGAGCAGCTGATCGTCGCGCTGGGCACGTCGGGCTGCGAGTTCCAGCGCAACGGCCGCTGGTACCCCGCGGACGAGGCGCAGGCGCACCTGCGTCGCAAATACGACTACCTGGTCAAGCGCGACCTCGTCGCCAGCGCCGAGCAGTTCATCGAGGGCGCGGGCACCCGTAGCAGCATGAGCGGCAAGGCCTACGCGGTGCGCTGCCCCGGCAAGTCCCCCATGTCGTCGGCCGCCTGGCTGGGTGCGCGCCTGAGCGCGATTCGTCACGCCGCGCCCTGAGCCCCGGGACTAGACTGCGCGCGTCGCCCCGAGGAGGAGCGCGCGCATGAACGTCACGCGATCCCTTTTCCGCTGCCGCGACGACCGCATGGTCGCCGGCGTCCTCGCCGGGATATCCCGGCGTTTCGGCTGGAACAAGACCCTGCTGCGCGTGGGCTACGTGCTGGCATCGATCGTCTCGGCGGCGTTCCCCGGCATCCTCGTGTACCTGATCCTCTGGCTGCTGATCCCGGAAGAGGATTGCCGCACCACATGAGGGTGCCGGTTGCGATCGGTTAGGCTTCGCCCATGCCGACCGCCGTGCTGCGATTGCTGGTGCTGCTGGGCGCGTTGTGGACGCTGCCCAACACGCTGCTGGGCCTGATGCTCGGTGCCGCCGGCCTGATGTTCGGCGCGCACGCGCACTGGCGTCGCCGCGAGATGGCGCTGGTGTTCCATCGCTGGCCGTGGGGGCCGGGCGGGGCGATCACCTTCGGCAACGTGATCCTGCATACCGGCGACGACCTGGAATCGCCGTGCGTGACTTACGCGCACCGCGCCGGACACGCGCAGGAACCGTCGATCCTGCTGGCCGACCACGAACGCGCGCATGTGTACCAGTACCTCGTGCTGGGGCCGCTGTTCCTGCCGCTCTATCTCGTGTCGGGTGGGATCAGCGTGCGCAACCGGTTCGAGCGTGCGGCCGACCGCTACGCGAGCACGGGGCGCGGCTGGTGGCCGTGGGCGCGCGCGTAGCGCGATTCACTCGAAGGCCACGTCGTGGCCGTCGTCCTTCCATGCCTGGAAGCCGCCAGCCAGCGGGCGCACGCGCTTGAAGCCGTGCTTGTTGAGCGCGCGCGCGAGCACCGCGGCGGAGGCTTCGTTCGGACAGTCGCAGTACACGACGACTTCGTCGTGCGGCGTCAGCGCCGCTTCGCCGATGGTGCGCACGAACACCGCGCCGGGAATCCAGCCGCTGAGCGCGCGTTGCGGTTCCGGGCGCACGTCGAGGATCAGTGGCGAGGTGCCGCCGCTGATGAGCTGGCTCAGCTCGGCGGGCGTGATCCGGGCCATGCGCAGCTGGCGCAGGAAACTCTGGCGACGCCACAGCTTCCACGCGATGAAGATGACGATCAGGCCGAGGATGGCCGGCAGCGCGTAGCGGCCCAGGTCTTCGAGGCGTTCGAGCACGCTGTTCACGGCTTCGTGGAATATCGCGCCGAGCGCGACCGCGAGTCCGGCCCAGAGCAGCGCGCCGATGCCGTCGAACAGAAGGAACCGGCCCGCACGCGTACCGGTTTCGCCGGCGAGCGTGGTGGCGACTGCGGCGAAGCCGGGCACGAATTTGGCGACGATCAGCGACGGAGCGCCCCAGCGGCCGTAGATGCCGCGCGTCATCAGCACGCACGAATCGGGAGACAGCGAGAGCCGGCACATCAGCCGCAACAGCTTCGCGCCGAGCCGGCGCCCGCCGATGTACCAGAGCCAGTCGGCCATCACGGCCGCACCCGCGGCGACCAGCACGATCGGCCACAGGCTTTTGCCCTGGTCCACCGCCAGCGCGGCGGTGAGGATGATCGGCGGATAGGCCGGGACCGGAATGCCGCCCTGGTCGAGGAACACGCTGACGAATACGACCAGCAGGCCGTACACGGCGATCAGGTGGACCAGGGTTTCCATGAGGGCGGGGGCAGGGGCGGGGTGACACATGTTAGGCCGATGCGCGCCCGCCACCTTGTACGCGATTGCACTGCTGTGTCCGTCTCGCGCAACGACGCGGGCAGGAGCTGGCGTCACCGTGGGGGATCGAGCGTGAGGACGCCCCGTGTCCGCCCCAGCGGCACGCCTTCCGGGCCGAAGCTCTGTTCGACGAACACGACGCGCGCCTCGTCCACCAGCACCACGGTGCTGCAGCGCGTGCCGTAGTGCAGCCCGCGCACGAACGCGGGCGACAGGCGGCGTTCGAGGTCCAGTCCGACGCCGGTGTCGGGCAGGGCGTCGTCGGGTCCGGGCGTGGTGTCCGCGAGTGCGTCGAACAGCGGCGCGAGCGCGCCATCTTCGATCGCGCCATCGCGCGCAGCGGGACCGTCGAGCCAGGCCTTCAGTGCCGCCACCGCGTGGCTGCTCTTGGGCCACGGGGCGTCGAAGGGGCCGTTGGACATCGCATGGAAGCCCGGCGCGACGTCCTGTGTGCGAAAGCCGGGATGGTTGCTTGCGAAGCCGAGGCGTTCCCCGTCCCAGGCGAGCAGGTTGAAGCGGCCGTACTCGGCGGCGTGTGGCGCGAGTGCACCGATGAACGCGTCGCTGGCGTCACGTCCCCCGGCGAAATCGCGCACCAGCGCGCCGCGTGAACGCGGCATGGTGCCCTCGGCCGCGCCGGCGCGCACGTTGGTGACGGCGGCCAGGCGCGTGTGCGTGGAGGCCAGCAGCCAGCTGCCGCCGGCGAGCAGGTCGCGGCCGCCATAGAGCGTCGGGTCGTCCGGGTCGACCCCGGCCGGCACGGCGGCGCGCGCATGCGCCTCGTCGCGATTGGCGATCAGCGCCAGCCGATAACGTGGATGCGCACGCCACGCGAGGGCGATCAGGCACATACGCGGCGCTCTGTAAGCGGATACATGTGAACGTTCAGCTCCACCCGGAAGTTTGGCGTAGGGAAACTCCTACAGTCACCCGCGACCGCGACTGACTGCGGCGGCGCGGCTCGTGCGGCAACCTGCGGATGCCATCTTTCCGTCCACGTCGTGGACCCAAGCCCCCGCTGGAAGGACCAATGTACCGCGTCGAACTCTCCCGCCATGACGGTGGCGCACTCGCCCAGCAGCTTGCCGAGGCCTCCGTCGATTACGTGAGCGCCGAAGCCGCGCTCGCCGCCGTATTGCCCCAGGCCAAGCGCTGCGCCGAATCCTGCCGCCAGGCCCTGTGGCTTCGCATCTACGACGAGCGTTCGCGCGTGGTGTTCGGTACGCTGCTGCCCTGACCGGCGTCCGCAGGCGCCCGCCGTCACGCCAACGGGAGCGCCGCATGGGCAGGAAGGAATTCGAAGCCTCCATCGCCGAAGGCGGCCATCGCCGCCTCGCCCGCATGATCGGCGAATGGGAGGGCACCTTCCGCTTGTGGTTCCAGCCCGACCACGTCGCCTGCGAATCGCCGCAGCGCGGCACCATCCGCGGCATCCTCGACGGCCGCTTCCTGCTGCACGAATACCGCTCGCGCTTCGGCGACGATCCGATCGAAGGCGTCGCGATCTACGGCCTGCACCTGGACGACAACGCCTTCGAGTCGGCGTGGGTGGAGAGCTTCGCCACCGGTACCAGCATCATGTTCTCCGCCGGCCCGGCGAGCGCGGACCATTTCAACGTGCTCGGAAGCTACGGCGACGGGCAGGGCGGTCCGCGCTGGGACTGGCGCACCGAGATCGAGCAGCCCAGCGACGACGAGCTGATCATCACCATGACCAACATCTCGCCGCAGGGCGAAGCGGCAAAGGCGGTCGAAGTGCGTTACCGCCGCGTGGCGACCGGCGTGTAGTCCGCAGCCGCGCCGCGTCGTTCCGCCTCAGGCCGCAATGCTGCGCGTGCGCAGCTCGCGCCCCGTCGCGGCGATCGAGAAACGTTCCTCGTCGAGCTGGTCGACCGCACCGCCATCGCCGAGATGGTACGAGCGCAAACCCTCCACCCGGACGCTGCCGCCGCTGCCCCGCATATCGATGTAGGTGCGGCGCACGTAGACCGTATAGCGATTGCCGTCATCGTCGTAAGCGCAGAACGTGTCGAACGACATGGTGTGCTCCGGGGAACGTGGCGCGCCAGCATCGACGCTTCGTGTCTCGCAGATTGAGATGGAGGGAGGATGAAGGGGCCGTGACGGCCCGCCCTCGACACCCGCGCGACGGCGAATGCTCAGGCCGAACCGGGTCGGGTGAAATAGGGGCGCGCCTGACAGGGGCCGGACGCAGCAGATATCCGATTCCGCACGTCGTCATCGAACAGCGCCGATGGCGCAAGGAAAATGTCGCATCTCCGCGCAACGCGTTGCGCGGCGATGGTTCGCTACAAAAAGAAGAAGGCCAGGTCGCGAAACCTGGCCTTCAGCATGTTTCTGGTGCGGAAGTGGGACTTGAAGTATCAAGAAAATGGCCATAAAAAAGGCTGTTTGTGACGACGGCGTGCCGTCGCTTGCCCCTGAATTTGCCCCCCCCCCTAGTCGAGAGCTTTCGAACGGTGCCGGCGCATCGTGACCGGTCGAGCAGGGCGCTGTACCGATCGTCACGACGGGTGGTCCTGTCCCCGCCTCTGGCCGTCGCCGGGTTGCGTCAGATGGGGTGAATCCGTTGCGATAAGCTCCCCCTGGGCCAGCGCTGCGCAGGAGGCGACGGGGTCCTGGGGTATCCCATTCATCAGATCCAACGATTGGCGTCCCCGGCGCGTTTTCGCACACATGCCGATGTTATGCCGATGCAGGCTCGTGGATCAGTAGCTACCGACTCGTCAGGAGGGGGCGTATGACAGGTATACCGGAAGACGTGCGCGCGCAGATCATGGCAAAGGCGCGATCAGAGTGGCCTGATGACTTCGAGATGCAGAGACATACCCTGGACAGTCAGATCAACGCCTACCGGGAGCTGCAGGATCTTTATGGGCGGCTTGAGCTAAACGACTTCGTGAGCGAAGTCTTTTCGTCCGCCCTAACAGAGTGGGCGGACGACTATGAAATGCAACTTCATAAGGTGAAGAGCCAGTTTGGCGCCGCATCAGAATTCTTCAGCTACGAGAACTCTCAAGTTCCAGACGATGTGCTGGAACTCATCCGGAGCAAAGCCTTCCGAGAATGGCCAGGCGACTACGAAATGCAGCTACATACCCTAAAGAATCAGGTTGACGCTTGGCTTTCACTGAACGTCTAGCAATTGTTTCCCCTCGACCGCCTCGCGGCTTCTTTCGACTAAGGGTGTTGGCGTCCATGAAGGTTTCCGCGCTGGTTGTTTCAGAATTCTGCGCGCTCTGCGACTGGGCATATCAAGCATGCCAGTTGCACCGGTCGTTCTTCGACGACAATCCCGATGTCGATCGAGTAACTGGTTCTAGATTTGGCTATGGCTTCGGAGTCTTGAGTGGCTTTACTCTCGAGTACAGTCTATTGCAGATAGTCAAGTTGCATGACAAATCGAGCGTTGCGGGGCGAGAGAACCTAACGGTTGACTACATCCTCAACTACGGGGAGTGGGCGCCGGGAACGCTTGCAGAGCTAGAGCGCCTCGCTACACAACTGCGGTCCTTCGCGTCAAACCTCCGTCATGTGCGCAACAAAGCGCTTTCACACAATGATCTTCCCTCGATTCTTGAGGGTGGCGTGATTGGTGGCTTTGAAGGGAATGAGGACGTTATCTACTTTGAGAACTTGGGTAGGTTCGCGGATATCATTTCCAGGGAGATTAGGGGAGCAGGTTTTGCCTTCAATCCGTTTATTGGGGCTCACTTCAAAATGATGGCATCGGCGTTGGCGCATGCGGTCGACGCCTGACAGCAATTTAAGGCGAAGCGACCAACACTAGGTCGTATTCACGCGCTTGGCACATCAAGGAAAGATTGTCGGTATGTCGATCAACGAAACCGTATTGGAGATGCACTTCCACCATGCGCTCATGGACCTCTTCCGGTCGACGCTTGGTGTGGGGCCAACTGGGAAGATCAGCTTTTACAAGTACTCGCCCCAGAAGGAGTGCTTCGTTGGGTTCGATCAAGCGTGGGTAATGACCGACGTGTCGGATGAAGAGTTGTTTGGTGATCTAAAGCAGGCCGCGCAGAACGCGTCGTATAAGCTCAAAAGTCAATACGTTGGTTACTTTCTGCAGTACAAGGTGGTTCGGCGCATGGTGCGAAAGCCTAAGAATAAGTCGCATCCTGTAACGTCAACTCCGTATGGCCGAGTCGCGATCAGTAGTCAGGCAAACGACAACACTGGTTTTTCACAGCACGAGCTCTTGTTCAACTTGTGCAAGAACAAGGGGGCGCTTACTTACTATGCGTGCCCATCCATCTTTGATAAGGCTGAGCTCTACAAGGTTGACGCTGATCTGGGCAAGCTCCATCTCGTCGATGTTGCCAGCTGCCCAGGTGACTTTAAGGACCACCAGAAGCACCACATATTCTTCGATCTTCCATCAATGGACCCGACTTGGTGTAGTAAGCCTGTTTCCGGTGTTGCAATCAGCGCTGAGCAAATGGCAAGCGAGCTTGCCAACAGGTTGCGTGAGTCTCCTCGGGAGGAGGCCACGCGGCTCTTTGAATGCGTGGCGCAGATCCGCGCGGAGCGACGCGAGGCCGAAGGCGAGGGGAAGAGCGAGGGGAAGAGCGAGGGGAAGAGCGAGGGGAAGAGCGAGGGGAAGAGCAAGAGCGAAATTTTCGATCTGGCGAATGACTCCAATTGGGCGCTGCAGGCGTTGACTATTATTCGGGTGGAGTCGAAGAGTGACGCCTAATAGTTCATGCCGACAGGCAAGGTCATTTCCAGGCTTGGCTCAACTTAGGTTGGAAATCGCATGAGAATCTTCGCTGCCCTGGGCGATGACGCGCATCAAGGTTGGGTCTGGCTGCAGGATCCAACCTTGCCGCCCCGTTGCGTCGTCAAGATCACTAATCTGGCAACGAGAAAGAGTGTTCACTGCGAAGCACTGCAAATGGACGTTAGCTTTCTTCAGGGTTACAACCAGTCTCCCCGCATAACCATCAACGATCCAGCGAGCTCATTGGTGATTGGGGCATGGTATCGCGCGGGTCTGGGCGGTCTCTCGACGCAGACTGATGTACGGCTAAAGATCGTAGCCAAGAACTCATGGTTTGGGCAGTTCCGGGCGTGTGTGGGGCATCCCCAGGTGGTGGTCCGGTTGGCCGCTTGGCTCGGAGGTGTTGGTTTTGCTCTGGGCGTAATTGGTCTCGTTCTGGGCGTAGCTAGCCTTGGCTAGCTCGTCCGCGTGAGCATGTTCAAGCCAAACTTCTCCGTCGGCTCGCTGTCGATGATGCAGCTGGCCTCTTGGGTCAAGTTGCGTATGGCTAAGTCTCGTCCTTGTCAGCGCCAAACTTGTACTTTCGCAGCGCAACGCCCTCGTCAGCGCGCTTTTTCTCGTGATCAATCATGCGGTCAAGTCCTTCGATGAGCCACTTGGCGAAGGCTTGCACTCGTCCGTCATCGTCGTTCAACCATTTAGCAACTTCAGCCCGCTTCTGCTCATACGCATTGACCAGGCCATACTCCCCAGACACAACGCCAGTTGACTCGATGGCCGCCGCGACCTCGTTCCATTGCTTCGAGTCTTGCGGTACTGCTTTGATGATCGCCTTGCAGATATCCAAGATTGCAGATGGGCCGTCATAAGTACGCAAGATGGCAAGGACGAAATCGATGTCACTCTCTTTCCCGCTTTCGACATACTTCAGGAGCATCTGCTCGAGAGGTGCGGAAAAATCAGGGAAAGTCGCCTCAATCAAACGAGCGCCGCGGTAGGTGAATAGTCCAGGCGATTCATCGAACTCCCGCCGCAATGCCGATACTAGCTTGTCGGGCACTCGGGCGAGGTGTTTGTCCAGTTTTTGGAGCTGGTACGGGATAGCTTCGAATCGCTCGCCGAGAGTGGCTTCGGCGCTGCCATCAAGGCTTGGTAGCTCTCTTTCCCGCTTTAGTCGGGAAATCAGGTAGTCGAGCACGGCCTCGACGTCCTTCTCTGCGATGACAGAGAGAATTTCCTCGGCCTGATAGTCCAGCTCAGGAAGCGACGTCAGCGAAGCCAATGCTTCGACTCGCTCCGGCTCAGTCATGGCATCGACCAAGAGCTGGAACGCGTCACTGAACCATACAACGCTGATCCAGCGTGCATCGCCGCGCTTCGCCAGTTCGCGGAGTGCATGCATGAATACCGACTTGGCCGGGCCGCTTCCTTCAGCGTACAGGCTCGAAGCTACGCCAACTGTCTCAAGAACCGCGTCTCGGCAGTCGAGCTCGACGCCGCGGGCGATGACAGCTTCTAGGGTGGCAAGACGTGAAGCGCCAACCTTGTAGAGGGACTTGGCGATCGCTGCCAGATGCGTGCCATCCGCGATCCATCGGTCCACAATGGACTCGATGTCGGACGTTTGTTCGCTTGTCCAGAGCCCGCGCAGTAACGGGATCAAGAATGGCGACATGATGTGTTCGTGCTGCGTGACAAGTTCAAGCGCCAGGCGCGGCTTCTCGCGACCGACAGACTCTAGAAACTCGTAGTAGACAGGGAATGTCGCTAGGTCGTTCGACCGGGTCTTGGAGAACTCGAGGATTCGACTAAGCCATCGGTCGTAGGTGGCGTCGTCAATCTCATTGACGTACTGACGCGCTGCTATGCGACGCCGATTGTCACTGTAGTCACGAGCCTCCTCGGAGCTGCGAAGCTTCTCCCAGGTGCCAAAGATCCCCTCAAATCCAATCAGTTGCTTGTAGATCTGGTACTCGGCATGCGAAGCCAGCTCGTCCCGAACCTGTAGAGCCTTGAACTCGATTTCTGCCGTTGCAGCATGGTAATAGTCCCAGTAAGTCTGGTGCTCTATCGTCTGCACCAGCGGAAGCGCCTCAGTTGTCACGAGACTACGCCGGAATTCGAGGACCGAAATCGCGTCGCGATCGAACATTCGGGATGTTTCCGAGTTGTCGGCTGGGTGTTCGCGTCGAGTCGCCACGTCCATCGTCCGCAGAATTTTCTGCCGGAACTCGACGGACGTATCCAGCATGTACATTCGCTTGAGCAAGGTAATTGCTCGCTCGCGCATCTCGGCAACGCCACCGTCGCTGACAATTGATCCTCTTCGGATTGTCATGCTGCTGTAAGTCCAGGAATGGCCCTCCATCGAAGGGGACAGTACCTTGGCGAGTGCTCGCAGAACCGCACTCGAGTTCGTCGTTAAGCTTGGATCGTCCAGTCCGGCAAAGTGAGAAACGATGCGGTCCTGCGGCGAAGCGCCCTGGCGCCGCTCGTAGAAGATGTCTAGGTTGAACTCGGCCAGCTCCTCAAGCGCTTGCTCCGCCTTACGTTGAACCTCTGTGCTTTCGGCGCGCGACAGTTCGAGCATGAAATCGACGACCTGCTCGGTATGCAGGTATCGGATCTGCTTTGAGACGTCGATAGCTAGAGAAACCAAAGTTTCCGCTGATCGGTATCGCAACATTGATCGGGAGATCAGTGCATCGCCATGTGTAAGGGTTCGTGAGGGGACTGACCGCGCAAAGGTCTTCAGTATTGGTAGGAGCGCCATATGGAAGCGAGGCGCGAGAACGGCCAGGGTCTTCAGGGAGTCAGAGAGCTCGTCAAATTCCGAGCTTCCCAGCAACACATCCTCGGCGCGTCTGAACTCCTCGCCAAGGCGCCGATCGACGGCCTCGGAATGGGTGTCGATTAGCTTCGAGAGCGCGGCTAAGCGTAGTTCGAGGTCCATTGTCAGATAATCTTCAACAGAATTTTGGTCACTACGTCGGTCCCCATGGCGCGGCGGGACAAAGTTTGATTCGTCGGGATTAGATGGCTGCCAGTATCTGTCAGCCTGCCGGACAGGACGAGCGTTTGTGCTTCATGTTCGGCGATCGCTCGGTCAACTCCAGCCCGTTCAAGTGCAGAGAAGAGGGCGGCTTTTGCTGGAGTATTGAGTGCTTCGTTCACCCCCAGGACGATGACGTCGATGTCCTGGAAGGCAGCGCCGCGAAGTTCGTCGAGCTGGATCGGAGCCTCGTCGTCCGGCGTGAGCTTCGGGCGGGTTACCGACGTAGCGATCTCGACCGCGTTGTCGAGTTTCTCGACGTCGTCGTATATCTCAAATCCTGCCCCCTCCAGCGCCGCTTTTAGCTTGCCGTCGGCGACCAGTGCGCAATGGCGTCCTCGTTTCGCCTTGATCCCCTGTGCGGCCACAAATATCCACGAGTCTGGGATGTCCTTGCGTCTATCTTCGCGTTCCTGGTTTGGGTCGAACGGCGGGTCGGCGTTGAAGTAGATCTTCCACGCGTCTGTGGCGTCTTCGATGGAAATCGGAATTACTTCGATCTTATTGTCTTCCAGGAACCTTGCGAAGACTGCCTCAGAATTGCGAACCACCTCATCTTTACGCCAGAGCGACAACACCGGAGGTGGCAAGCCATCGATTAACATGCCCAGGTCGCTTCGCTGAAGCTTGTCGAAGTCCGCCCGAATGGAGTGGGCGAGGTCTTCATGTTTTGCGATTAGGTGTGTTCGCAGCTCCTCGAGTGCGATGTGCGGAATGTAGAGTTTGAGGCTTCCCATTTGCGAACGCCTCAAGAGTCGCGCGAAGTTGGGGTGCCGGAAGTGCGCCCTGCGCAACATGCTCGTGTCGATGACTACGTGGAAGACGTCCATTTCTCACAGGGCGTGTTATTTGGGGTTGGCGATGAAGGAGGCGTCCTTCGTCATCCGAACTTGATCTCTGGGGTTTTTCTCAGGCTTATTGTCCTGGGGCGATCGGCGCGCATCAATCCTCGACTATGGATGGCTCGTCGAGTTCAACAAGTTCACTCTGCTTTGAGGAACTCTGGATATCGAACTCAAGCAGCTTGTCTACGAACGAGCGATAACGAGCTTCTAGGAATGCGTCGTAATCGGCGATCAGCTTCCCTGGCTTCCTTAAGCACTCAAGCGCAGAGACACCTATCATCTGGCTACCGAAGGCTGAAGTAGCGGCGGAGACACCAAGTGCCTTCTCAGCTTGGCCGATCTGGGTCAGGGGGTCGAAGTTCAGCCAATCGGAGTTCGTCTCAGTCGATAGGAACATCGTGTTGAGCGCTACGTTGGTTTCCATGAGGTCTTTCTTGAAGTCGGAAATGCCCTTCGGAGCCCAGCGCGTGGGGAAAACATGGTGTACTTGGGACGAAGACGCGCCATCACGGAACCCGATCACCGAGTTTTGTATCGGATCCTTTGGTTGCTGTGAGTTAATTAGGCAAAGGAATACTTTGCCAATCGCGCCGCTTGGGCTGGCATGCTTCACAGCGGGGGTGGCAACTGTCGACTCAATCCACTTCGGGACGGGGCCGCCGTCGATCCAGCTTTCGATTTCGTGGATGTCGTTCTCTTGCTTATTGTGAACACCCTCTTGGTAACGTTGATCGATTGCCGACGCTACGAACCACCTGCGCAGTTTTTGCTTAGCGACACCCATCTCGGCATGCTTGAAGCCCTTCTTTGAGAGCCTGTCATAGACAATGGCAAGCGGCGCGAATAGCGCGTCGTAAGGAATTAGCTTGTCGGTGACGTCCAGGCCAACGCCCATGCTTGAGCTCAGAAACTCGCCGGCAGAATTCAGCTGAGTTGCGGCTGCTTCCGCGTGAGTCTTGTACATGACAGGGTCAATCGTCTTTGGCAGATCAGCCTTCTTTGGAGACTTTCCAGAGAGGAGGGCGATGACCTGCAGGAGGATCTCTCCGTTCTTATCCATGTTTCCGTAGTACCGAAACTTGGATTTGAACTCTTCGACGTCATCCTCCAAGCGAATATCATGCGGGTAGAGAATGGCGACAACGAGCTCGAATGGCGTAAGCAGTTTTCCCGAGCTGTTGATGGTTGAAAAAACTTTGCTGATCGCTGCGAGGTCAAATTCCTTTCCAAGCTCAATAACAGGCACCTGAATGTTCGCGTTTGGTCTGAGATGGGCCCGAACGACCTTTCGAACTACGTCCTTTCTTCGTTTATCGGCAGAATCCAGTAGTTCGTCGAGCTCAGTGGCGCGCTCATCCGTAAGTAGTGCAGTCCACAGAAGGCCAGACTTCGAAAAATGTGCCTTCCTGTCTAGCTTCCTTGGCTTAGCGACCAGATAACTGTCTTCTAGGTCTAGTTCCTTAGAGAACTTCTTGACCTGATCCTCGTCATCGACATTCACCTTTCGCTCCTTGAGCAAGGTGTCAACCTGACGGCAGTCGATGTAGTACTCGCTCCCATCGACATCGTGAAGGCCGTAATAGATCGAAATTCCTGCTGTGATCCGCTGCTGTCCATCGAGGACAAGGCTTTCGCTGTCAGGGTGACCAGAAGCCATCTGCCCGGCGCCGTGAAAGGCGCGCGGCCCGAGCTTCTGGCCCTCGTCGGATGTGAGGAAGAGAAAGGAACCGATCGGATAGCCAAGCCGGAGCGACTCATAAAGCGACATCACCTGACGGGTTGTCCACTTCCACTTCCGCTGAAACGCGGGCAGCTTGTACTCGCCACTTTTGGCCTTTTTGAGGATCGTTTTGAGTGAGGTTGCCTTCGTATCGCTCATCTGGAGTCTGCTCTTGATGTATGTGGCGCTGCTGAGGATGCTCGCGTGCTTCCGGTGGAGATCGCGTGGGGCCGCCAGCGTGCTAGCCGTGTTTCGGCTCCCGTTAGGTGCCGATCTATAGGAACCTACGAGGGTGTTCTTGATGCCATTCGAAGTACGGCGCAGATTTAGACGACCACGCGAGGCATTGCTTACCTGCCAGGGCCTGGATGACTGATCCGAGTTCATCCCCGCCACCCTTGACGCCGTCGGACGCCCGTACGACACCCATTTGATCAACGTAGATGTACCCGTTCTCAAATAGCCTGTCGCACCCTAAAGTGCAGACGGCCATGACATTTGACTCGTCCCGTTTCTGGGTCGAATCGCAGGAATGGCGCTTCCGAATGTGACCAATCACCAAAAGATCTACCGGAAGGTCACGGGCGCAGATTGCGCAAGGTGCGCTCCTCTTGCCGCCTAGGCGAATTCGACGCAGCAGTGCCTGCTCAGCACGTCGGCGAGTGGTGGCCGGCAAGTCAAGGTCACCGTCAAGTTGCCCCAAGGCGTCCTTGGCGGCCGAGATCTCGTCATCAGAGAGCAGGATCCCTCCAACGCTCGGATCAATATTCAGGGCTTCCATGACCGCAGCGCTGTGGTCTGGCAGTAGCACATTGAAGCCTTGAATAATGTTGTTGTCTTTGTATCCCGCGGCTGCATTGAAGCGCGCTACATCTATGTCCACCGACTCAAGGTCATTGAGAAAGAATACGTACTCCCAGGTGGCGCCATCGGCGCGCTCCTGCCAAAGCTCCCGCGCTAATGCGGGTGAATGCACCTTGTAGGCGACTTCCCCCTTGAAGAAGAAACGCTTATCCCGGTAAAGCATTGCCATGTCGCCCAGTTGCATCCTGGACCACTTCTTCGCGTTGCCCCCCGTCTTTCCAGGAGTCACGCCCCACACCGCTACAGCTTCTCCAAACGTCGCCCGCAAGCGCTCATGCTCTGAGGGGGGCAGGAATGGAAGAATTCGTTCGAGAGGGACCGGGTTCTTTATCGTATCGACGTAGTGCTCGATGGCGTCCGAGTCACCGCACGGTTGGAGTACAAGTTGCATATTGGTCACAGCTCCGTGTATTTCTTGGCATTCCCTTTCGACTTTTCGGCCGGGTACTTGGCGGCATTCTTGTCGAGTTTTCTCAGTATCGCCTGCTCAAGGTCGATTCCGAGGTTGTCGGCTAGTTCGATGAGGTAGACGCTGACATCCGCGATTTCGTCCGCGATATCGTCACGAGCTGCTTTGGCGTGCGCCTCACTTTCGTCAGGCGACTTCCATTGGAAGTGTTCTAAAAGTTCCGTCGCTTCAAGAACGATGGAGATCGCTAGGTTTTTGGGATTGTGGAATTGCATCCAGTCCCGTGCATCCCTAAATTCGCGGATGCGACGTTGAATATTGGCGAGGTCCAAGCCTTGTCTCCCGGTAAGGCGGGCCGTCTTCGCTAGCAGCCGGCTTCGAAGCCCATGTGGTCGGCCCAATCGTCCACCACCGTCTCGATACACCCTATCAAGCCCTAGCAGGCCAAGGCCAGGGGAGGCCGAGTCGCGCTGCTCGTGACAATCTGCGCTTCTGTTTGCTGTACTTGCTGGTACAGAAACATAAAGTCTGATTTTCAACTCCACGCACACTGCAATCATGGCGGTGTCGGGGACGCCGCATGGGCCGGGCTCACGGAAGGACCCGCCGCTTCACGGCGGGTCACGTCCGATCCGAACCCGGCTGCACACGGTCGATCTAGAAGGGACCATCATCCATCGAAGGCAGCAATCCAGTTCCAGAAGGTCGCGAAGAACGTGAGCGATTCTGTGTGCCACCTTCGCTACCTTCGCTTGTGGGCAGGCGCCAAGCCCAGCCGCCTTCCATGCCTTGCTTCAATGCCACAGCACCAATTTTCCGTTTCGCACGGTGCATGACATCTTTCGAGAACCCCGCGCTTCCGGCCTCGGCGAAGATTCCCTTGGCCGGGCGCGGCCCGTAGCGCAACAACTCGTGCAGGAAGCCGGCGGCGTCGCCCGTCGGGTCGTCCTCCTGTTGCTCGGCACCGGCGAGCAGTTCGCGGGCCGACCCCTCCAAGGCGGAGCCCCAGAGCACCGAGGACGCCATGACGCCGGGGAAGTCGGGCAGCTCCCCCTGGCTCAGGTCGTAGATGAAGCCGCCGCCGTCCGGGCCAATGTTCGACTTGGCGCGGGCAAGAAAGCGCCTTGCCGGTTCTCCATTGCCGGCCTCCCCCTTGGCGGTAACGAGGACGAGGCGCGCCAACGCGCCGAAGGCCAGTGATCCGGTAATGCGCTCGACCGGCTCACGCCCTGACGTGCCCTTGGTGAAGTGCGTGATTCCAAGCAGTGCGCAGCGATGCTCCCTCGCAAGATCAACGAGGGGCTGAAGCCCGCGACGCACCTCGGCATTCTTGTGTGAGTCGCCCGACACCGCAGACACGATAGGGTCAACAATAAGCAGACGTACGTCGGACAACTCGGCGAGGGCCGTCCGAAGAGCGCCAACGTCTTGCGATGGGTTGAACGGGCGGTGGTCAAGACCTTCCCGTACCCCTTGCACAAAATGGACGCGCTGCATGTCCGTCCCCGCGGCCCGCAGGCGCGGGGCCAGCGTGTCTGCCGGGTCATCTTCGCCCGACCAAACAACAACAGTTCCGAGCTCGGCCCGCTTTCCGTCCGGCCATCCCCCACCGGTCGTGATGGAGGCTGCGAGCGCCAGGGCAATGGTTGTCTTTCCCGTACCCGGCTGCCCGCCGAGGATGTGCAGCTTGCCAGCGGCCAGCCACCCCTCCCAAAGCCAGTCGACGGATTCGGGCGTGACGGCGTCGCCCCGCAGCAATTCTGCACGCGGCAAGTCATCGTCCGTTGAGGGATCCAAATGCTGCCAGGCCCGTTGTTCCAGGGTAAGCGCGGTCATGCAGCCGGCCTCCAGAAGCGGGGCTCCGTCAATGCAGCGGCCGCGCTATCGATGCGCTCAACCGCCTGGGACAGGCGCGTGTCGTCTGCTTCGTTCAGCGGCTGCCAGTGAGAAAGTTGCCGGGCCGCAATCAGCACCACAGCGGCTTCCAACGCCAACGTTGACAGGGCGGTCGACCAACCAGCCTCGCAGATTGAACGCCGTGCGCGGCGGCGCTCTTCCTGGGTCTGAGGCCAATGGCGCGGCGGCTGGAGGTTCGCCCAGTTCAGGCCAACTGCTGCCAGCACGGCATTTGCGTCGTTACACCCAAAGCAATGCACCAACACGCGGCCGTCCGCCTGGCAGACGCTGACCTTACGAGATGCTCCACCGCAGGCGGGACAACGGGCACGCCAGCCAGTACCGGACTTTTGGACGCCTTCAAGCCTTTGCAGCAAGGGGGCGGCGGTGGCATCAGTGGCGTGGAGGGAGGCGTTCATGCGACCCCCTGCAACAGTTCGGCTACCGCTTCCTCGAAGGTCAGCCCGTACAGGCGCCTATGGAAGTCGACCATCGTTCCCCCACCGCAGCCGCCGAAGCAATGCCACAGCGGTTGATCCGACTTGACGTTCACGCGGAACGCAGCCGCCGGATCTTCATGGAAAGGACACTTCCCTTGGGCCCAGCCAACGTTATTCGGCTTGCCCAGGTCGACGACGCGAGGGCCAAAATAGCCCTTGGACTCCGGCAGCATGTAGTGCCAGTTGGGGGGCAGTTGCGCCCGTTCCAACCTGGGCCGCCCGCGCGCAACGTTGCTGCGAGGCGTCAGTGTTCCTTGCTCCATCGTGCCCTGGCTAGGCTCCAGGATTCGCGATTTCAGGAGCTCCGTCGGCCTCATACGGATGCCTCCAAGATAAGCGCGCGGACTGCCTCAGCGCGCCAGGCGGTTGCGCGTTCGCCAATCTTTACCGGCTTGGGGTAGCGGCCCGTACGAACGCCCGCCCACCAAGTGGATTTGCTAACGGGGATGATTGCCGGGGTCGCGGGCCGATCCTTGTGGGCCGGCCGGCCGATGATCTGATGAAGGCGCAAGTAGCCCGTTTCGGGCAGGGGGAGCGGGTGTGTCTGATTCAAGGTTCTTCGTCCATAACCGCACCGGGATGGGCGGCTTAGGACAATGAATTCTCAACACAACGCCCGCCTAAGCTAGGAAGAATCCCCCCACCTATTCTTCCTTGACCTTCTTCGAATGATTGCGTACGGCTCGCAGGACGGATTCAGCTCCCATGTGTAGCTTATCGCGTGCGACGATCATCTCTGCGACCTCTGCATCTTTATCGGCGTCCCCGCCGTGCACTGCAACCTCAACGGTCCAAAGAAGTTCCTGGAGATGCTTGGCTTGGCGCGCCGCATGGTTCCCGGCCTTGGTTTTTTCATTGCCGAAGAAGCACTCTTCCATGGTTAGCTTGCCTTCACCATCCATGTAGGCCTGATACATGTGTGCAACTGCAAGCAGCAGTTCCGGTGGCGGGTAATGGCCTTGGTTAACGTAGAGAGTCAACGCGCCTAAAGGCTCTCCGTAGTTGTCGGGATGCCAATTCCGGACCTCCGCAAAGAACGGCAGCATGGGGGCGCCCGCGCCACTGGCAATGGCGCGCCATGCATGCTCAAGATCGGCCAGCGCATTGTTCTCGGGCTTATCGAATGCGGGATGGTCCAGCGAGCTCTTGGTCATCTCCAATTCTTGCGCTTTGGCGACCAACTCCCGGCGGAAGCCTTCGACAAGATCCTGGCTCACGTTCTTCTTGTTCATTGACTATGCGCTTCGACGTTTCATGATTACGACGTTCGCAGAGCCAGCTCGCAGATCGTCGAGATAGTCCGCCCATCGCTGCACTGCATCCTTTCGCTCACCCACAAATGCAGTGCGATCGTAGGCCTTCTGGATCTCATCCTTCTTGGCATGCGCTAGCTGTGCTTCCAATACATCCGATGGAATGTTCAGGCGTTCTCGTGCCACGGTACGAAACATGCCCCGGAAGCCATGTGTGGCGTGCTTGCCCTGAAAGCCCATCCGGCGCAGGGCAGAACTGAGCGCGTCGCGGTGCAGGTGCGGGGTGGTTTGCCTCGCCAGTGGCGGGAATACGTAGCGTGCGCCTTCGGTGTAGGCGAGCATTCCGCGCAGGGTTTCCAGCGCCTGCGATGACAGCGGGACGATATGTGCGTGCCGCGTTTTCATCTTTTCCGCTGGGATCGACCATTCCGCGGAATCGAGGTCAACTTCACTCCATTCCATGGTCACCACGTTGCCGGGGCGCTGGGCGGTTAGCATCGCCAACCTCAATGCTCCGCGAGTGACAGGAATCGGGTAGCTCTCAACCGCGGTCGCCACCTTGCGCACGTCGGCCAGATCAACAGCAGCGGGGATATGCCCCTTCACTGTCTTGGGCAACGCACCATTCAAATCCAACAAGCGTCCTTCATCGCGCAGGCCCTCCCGGATGGCATAGCGGACGATGTTCACCAGGTAACCGCGCGCCTTGGCCGCCAGCGATGGCGGAATGCACATCAGTGCGTCTGCGGCCTGTTTTGTGGTCAGGGTGGTAATCGATTGGCGGCATAGGGCAGGGCCCAAGTAGGCAGCAACCACGTAGGCCGCTTTGCGATGTGTTTCAACTGCCCAGCTCGGCCGCATCCATTCCAGCCACGCGGCGGCCACATTCGGAAAGGGCGATCCGGCCTCACGCTTGGCTGCTTCTCGCCTATCGGAGTTGGCTGCCGCGGGGTCTACGCCTCTGCGAAGCAGCGCGCGTGCGTTCTCAGTCTGTTCTCGGGCTTCGGGGATGCCCACCTCCGGCCAAGGGCCAAATGAGAGGCGGTTTTCCCGGCCATCGGGGCGGGTGTACTTCAGATACCAGCGACGGGACAGTCCGGTCTTGGTCTCCTTGGTCTCCACGTAGAGGCCGCCGCCGTCAAACAGCTTTCCAGGCTTCGCGTGTTTGATTGCTAGCGCCGTCAGCTTTGCCGTTCTGCCCGCCATTGCCGCCCCTTCAGTTCAATGCCAGGGGGCAAGCTGTAGCGAGGGGGCAAGTTGCTTGCCCCCAAATTGGGCACAACACCAATGGTTGCCCCGTTTGCCCCAGTATTTGCCCCTTCCGTGATCTGGATTCTAGCGGACGACCCTGGACGTTACAGCAACAAAAAACCCCGCTTCCGCGGGGTTTTGATGCCTTTCTCGGACTTCTCTGGACTTCCTGAAATCCTACGCTGGTGCCGGAAGTGGGACTCGAACCCACACGCTTTTAAGGGCGGCGGATTTTGAGTCCGCTGCGTCTACCGATTCCGCCATTCCGGCGCGGGCGCGCAGTATAGCCGACCGCGCGGGGGCTTTGGCTCAGAGGCCGCCGTGGCGGGCCATCGCCGCGGCCAGTACGAAGATGGCGGCGACGAGGATCAGTTCGAACCGCACGATGCCGCGAAGCTTCGCCACTTCCGCCGCGTCGGGCAGGTAGGCGGGGTTGGCGGCGAGTGCCTTGCGCCAGCGCAGGAAGCGCACCGTCGGCAGGATCGAGAGCAGGCCCACCAGCACGAACGCGCCGATCTTGGCGTGGAACCACGGGTTGTGCAGGTAGAAGTCGTAGCCCTTGATGCCGAAGACGATGCGGCAGATGCCGGCGGCGATCAGCGCCATCGCGGTCATGCCGTAACCGGCGTCGATGCCGGCCAGGCGCTTGAGTACGGCGTGGTCGACGGTGCCGCGCAGCAGGACCGATTCGGCGACGAGCATCGACACCAGCCCGAACACCAGCAAATGGTGCAGGGATGCGAGCAGGAAGTCGGTCATCATGGGCGGCGCTCCGTGCGGGAAGCGCCCACCCTAATCGGCGCCGATGGCGACGCCAAGGTGCCGAAGGTCAGTTTCGATCAGGCCGCGGCGTCGGTCTTGAGTTCCTTGGACACGCGCGCGAACCATTCGCCCTCGTTGGGTACGAACATCGAACACGCTTCCATCGGCGCCTTGTAGATGTGCAGCGACACGGCGACGGCGTCGCGGCTGGCGTTGCGGATGGTGTGGTACTCGTGCGGCGGGATCAGGCTGCCGGCACTGCCGGGACCGGCGTGCATGCCGCCGGCGGCGCGGAAGCGGAAACGCTCGCCATCGCGTTCGAGCAGTTCGTACTGGGTGATCTCCAGTTCGCCGTCCCACACACCTTCCACGCACCACAGGCCGCAGTGGTCGTGCACCGGTGTGCCCTGGCCTGGGCCCCACGTCATCGCGACCACGCTATAGCCAAGGCGCGGGCTGCGATAGAGCTCGCGGCGGGCGTAGTGATCGTCGATCGGATCGTGCACGCATGAGGGCAGCTGCACGTCGCGGTCGCGGATCATGCCGCACAGCGTGCTGCGCAGCGCTGCGGTCACGGCGTGTTCGTCGCCCGCGCCGACGGCGGCGTCGATCGCGGCGACCAGTTTGTCGTGGCCGGGAAAATCCAGGTCGGGCATTGCGTCGTTGGCAGTCATGCCGGCGATTCTACCGTGCCGTTCCGATGCGGCTTCTTGCGACGCACCAATCCGTGACCGTACGCCACGAATCGTACGCCAGCGTTACGTCCGCAGCGTGTTCAGGAAATCCGCGACCGCCGGTCCGAACCGGGCGATGTCCACCAGGAAGGCGTCGTGGCCCTGCGGCGAAGGCAGCGGCAGGAACCGCGCGTCCGCGCCGCCGGCGCGCAGACCCTCGGCGATCTCCTCCTGCTGCTGCAGCGGGAACAGGATGTCGGTGTGCACCCCGATCGCCAGCGCCTTTTCCACGCGGATGCTGGCCAGGCCCGCGCGCGTGTCGGCTTCGCCGTTGCCGCGCGTGGTGCAGTACTCGCCGATGTCGAACCAGTCCATCGAACGGCTGAGGTAGAGATAGCAGTTGGGATCGAAACGACGCACGAAGCGGCGCGCGTGGCCTTCGAGGTAGCTCTCGACCTCGAACTCCAGGCCGAACGGTTCGTCTTCGCCGCGGTCCGAGTCCAGTCGCACGCGGCCGAAGCGGCCGTCCCATTCCAGCGCGGAGCGATAGGTGATCACGCCCAGCTTGCGCGCCATGCGCATGCCCGATTCGGGATAGGTCGCGTCGTCGTAGCGGCCGTGGTTCCAGTTCGGATCCAGGCGGATCGCCTCGCGCTGCAACGAGCGGATCGCGATCGAGAACGGCAGCGCTTTCGGTGCGCCGGAAATGTTGATGTGGTTGCGCGCCAGTCCCGGATGCCGCAGCAGGAACGCCAGTGCGGTCATGCCACCCATCGAATTGCCGATGATGCAGGCGAGGCGCTCGATGCCGAGCCCGCGCACGAGGTGCGCCGAGGCGTCCGCGCCGTCTTCGACCGAGAGCTCGGGGAAATCGAGGCGGTATGGCTCGCCGGTTCGCGGGTCGATCGACGCCGGCCCGGTCGAACCCTTGCAACTGCCCAGCGAGTTCACGCAGATCACGAACCAGCGGTCGCTGTCGATGGGCTTGCCGGGCCCGAGCATCGGCTCCCACCAGCCCGGCTCCGGGTTGCCGGCGTTGGCGGCCGCGTGCGCGTCGGGCGACAGGCCGGTGACGATCAGGATCGCGTTGTCGCGCGCTTCGTTGAGCGTGCCCCAGGTCTCGTACGCCACGTGCGCCCCGTGCAGTGCGCCACCGCGTTTCATCGCGAAGGGCGAGGGCAGGTCGAACCAGAGCGTGCCGGGCGGAATGAATTCAGTCATGAGACAAGCTTAACGGGCCGGGCGGAACGGGGCACGCGTGGCCGGATGCCGATGCGATGACGGAGTGCCATGCGCCTTTTGCGAATGGCATGAGGCGATGCGCCGCCGACGCGGTGTGCGTTGGCGGATCGCTCAGGGTCGAACGCTGTCGATCAACAGCTCGACGCGACCAGTATTGCCGGACGGCTTCGCGGTGGCTTCCAGGTCGCCGGCCTGCGGCATCGCGTTGCCCGACGCGGAGACGCGCGCCAGTACTTCCACGCGATCGAGCTCGGACAGCTTCAGCGTCGGCATCGGACTGTCGTTGTCGTCGAGCGTGACTTCGAGCGGGAAATCCTTCGCGGCGAGCTTCTCGGCCGCGACCGGCATCGGCGGACCGCCCGGTTGGCGGGCGATCACGAACACGGTCGCATTCGCCGGAATCTTCGACGCCAGCGCGGGCGACAGCGAGACCTTCACCTTCAGGCCACCGGACGTCGGCGCGGCGTCCGGCTTGGGCAGCGGGGGCAGGCCGGCTTCTGCGCGTGCGGCATCGATCTGCGCTCGCAGCGGCGCGGCCGCCGCGACGTCGACCACGGCCAGCAATGGCTCCCACGTGCGCGCCGCTTCGGCGGGCTGCTTGGCCTGGCGCTGGGCGATGCCGAGGAACCAGCGCGCGCGCTGGTGCATCGGCTGGATGCCGATGGCCTGTTGCAGCATCGTCACGCCCTGCGCATCGAACTGGCGCTGCGGCGCGGCGAGTGCGCGCATCTCGGCGGTTTCGGTGAGCAGGTCCGGATCGTCGGGCATCAGCTTGAGCGCACTGCCGAGTGCATTGGCGGCCTTGCCGGGTTCGCCCTGGGCGACGTAGGCGCGGCCGAGCAGTCGCCAGCCTTCGACCTGGTTCGGATCGCGCTGCAGCTCCGCTTCGAGCTTGGCGATGGCCTCTTCCAGCGTCTTCGGCATTTCGCGCTGGCTCGAATCCAGCGCGGCCGGCGTGCCGATCGCGACGTACATCAGTCCGGTCGCGAGGACCAGGCCGATGACGGCGGAAAGTCCGGCGACGCGGCGCGTGCGCCACAACGGACGCAGCACGTACACCAGGGTCAACACGGCCAATACCAGGCCGGCGGCGATGAAACCTGCCGTCATACCGCTCATCACCACTCCTGTTCTTCGTTGCGCTCGTCGGCCGTGGGCGTCGTATTGCGCGAACGCCGGCGCACCGCGCCGACCACCACGAGTCCACCGGCCAGCAGCACCACCGCTGGGCCGAACCACAGCAGCCACGTCTTGGATTCGACCTGCGGGCGATACAGCACGAACTCGCCGTAGCGCGCGACCAGGAACTCCTTGATCTCCGTGTCGTCCTTGCCCTTGCGCATCAGTTCCAGCACTTCGCGACGCAGGTCCACGGCGATCTGCGCGTTGGATTCGGCGAGCGACTGGTTCTGGCACATCACGCAGCGCAGTTCGCTGATCAGCGCGTGGAAGCGCTTCTCTTCGGCCGGGCTGGTGAACGTGAGCGGCGTCGGATCGGTCGCGGCCTGCGCGAACGCGGAACCCGTCGCCAGCAGGAGCGCGAAGGCGAGCAGCAGTGCGCGCATCACAGCGGCGCGCCCCGGTCGAGCTGCGCGAGTTTCGGCAGCAGTTCGTTCTCGATCACCTGGTCGGTGAGCGGGCCGACGTACTTCCAGCGGATCGTGCCGCCGGCGTCGACGAGGAAGGTTTCCGGCGCGCCGTAGATGCCCCAGTCGATCGCGGCCTTGCCCTCGTAATCGGTGAGGACCATGAAGTACGGATTGCCGAATTGCTCCAGCCAGCGCATCGCGTCGGCGTGTTCGTCCTTCCAGTTGAAGCCGATCACGCGCAGGCGCTTGGACTCGGCGAAACGCGTGAGCACCGGATGCTCGTCGCGGCACGCCGGGCACCAGCTGCCCCAGACGTTGAGCAGGTACGGCGCACCGCGCAGGTCCTTGTCGGTCACCAGTCGGCCTGGCTCGTGCAGCACCGGCAGGCGGAACGCCGGCGCGGGCTTGCCGATCAGTGGCGAGGGCAGGGCCTCGCGATTCGGGTTGCGGCTGAGCATCACGCCGGCGAACAGCAGCGCGCCGAGCGCGGCGACGATCACCAGCGGGATCCAGCGCATCGAGGACTTGCGCGGCACCGATTCGCTCATCGTGCGGGCTCCGGGATTGCGGCCGTCGCAGGGGAAGCGGGCAGCGTGTCGCTCGCGGTGGCGCGGCGGAAACGCCGATCCGTCGCCGTGACCAGGCCGCCGAGCATCATCAGGATCGCGCCCGCCCAGATCCAGCGCACGAACGGCTTGATGTGCACGCGCAGCGCCCACGAGTCGCCGCCGAGCGGTTCCCCGAGCGCGACGTAGAGATCGCGCGTGATGCCGCGCTCGATCGCCGCTTCGGTCATTACCTGGCCACCGCTGACGTAAGCGCGCTTTTCCGGATGCATCACGGTCAGCGGCTTGTCGTTCTCGAACACGGTGACGGTGCCGCGATCGGCTTCGTAGTTCGGGCCCTGCGAATGCGCGGCACCGTCGAAGCGGAAGGCGTAGCGACCCAGTTCCACGGTCTGGCCCGGTGCGACTGCGAGTTCGCGCTGCTGCGTCAGGCCTTCGGTCAGCAGTGCGCCGACCAGGAACACCGCGATGCCGAAGTGCGCGAGCGTCATGCCGAGCATCTCGGCGGTGAAGCGCTGGCCGCTGGTCTGGCTGCGCAGTCGCGACCACACGAAGCGCAACGTGCCCAGCAACACCCACGCCGCACCCAGCACGCCGGCCGCGACCTTCACCGGTCCCTGCGGCGCGAAGAAGTACGCGACCACGCCGAGCACCAGCGCCAGGCCGGCCCACGGCGCCAGCATCGCCAGCGGCTTGGACACCTGCTCGCGCTGCCAGCGCGTGAGTGGACCGAACGGCACCAGCACGACCAGCGGCGTCATCAGCACCACGAACATCAGTGCGAAGTAGGGCGGACCGACCGAGATCTTGCCCAGCTCGAGCGCGTCGGCCAGCAGCGGATACAGCGTACCCAGCAGGACCATCGCGCAGGCGGTGGAAAGCAGCAGGTTGTTGAGCAGCAGAAGCGTTTCGCGCGAGGCGGCCTCGAACGGCTTGCCGCCATCTTCGGAAGACGGCGCCTTCAGCGCGTACAGCAGCAGCGAGCCGCCGATGACGACGCCGAGGAAGATCAGGATGAACAGACCGCGCGCCGGATCGGCCGCGAACGCGTGCACGCTGGTCAGCACACCCGAACGCACCAGGAACGTGCCCAGCAACGACAGCGAGAACGTGGCGATGGCGAGCAGCAGGGTCCAACCGCGGAAGCTGCCGCGCTTTTCGGTCACCGCCTGCGAATGCAGCAACGCCGCGCCGGCGAGCCACGGCATGAAGCTGGCGTTCTCGACCGGATCCCAGAACCACCAGCCGCCCCAGCCCAGTTCGTAATACGCCCACCACGAGCCCAGCGCGATGCCGAGGGTGAGGAACGCCCATGCGACGTTGGTCCACGGCCGCGTCCAGCGCAGCCAGCGTGCATCGATCTTCCCGTCCAGCAGCGCCGCGATCGCGAACGCGAACGGCACCGCGAAGCCCACGTAGCCGACGTACAGCATCGGCGGGTGGATGATCATGCCCGGATCCTGCAGCAGCGGATTGAGGTCGCGGCCTTCGCCGGCAGCCGGCAGCAGGCGCAGGAACGGGTTGCTGGTGAAGATCAGGAACGCGAGGAAGCCCACGCTGACCAGGCCCATCACGCCGAGCACGCGCGCGATCACCGGATCGGGCAGGCTGCGCGAGAAGCGCGCGACCGCGCCGGTCCACAGCGCCAGGATCAGCGCCCACAGCAGCAGTGAGCCTTCGTGCGCGCCCCACACCGCGGTGTAGCGGTACATCACTGGCAGCAGCGAGTTGCTGTTTTCGGCGACGTAGCGCAGCGAGAAGTCCTGCGTCACGAAGCCATGCGTGAGGATGACGAAGGCGATGAACACCAGTGCCAGCTGCGCGTACGCAGCCGGGCGTGCGACCGCCATCCACGGTGCGACGCCGCGCTGCGCGCCGGCCAGCGGCAGCGCCGACTGAAGCACCGACACCAGCAGCGCGAGGATCAGCGCGATCTGTCCGAGTTCGCCGAGCACTTAGCGCGCTTCCTTGCCGGTACCGGCGGCCGGCGCCTGCACGTCGTGCTTCTTGTGCGCGACGCCCATCTTGTCGGCGACTTCCTTCGGCATGTAGGTCTCGTCGTGCTTGGCGAGGATTTCCTCGGCGACGAAGGTGTCGCCCTGCATGCGACCGGTGGCGACCACCGCCTGCTTCTCGCGGAACAGGTCCGGCAGGATGCCGGTGTAGCGCACCGGCAACTGCGCGTCGCCGTCGGTGACGAGGAAGCTGGCTTCGAGCGAGCCCGGGGCGCGCTTGAACGAATCGGCCGCGACCATGCCGCCGAGGCGGAAGCGTGCGTGCTCGCCTGCTTCGCCGCGCAGGACTTCGGCAGGCGTGTAGAGGTAGGCGATGTTGCGCTGCAGGGCCATCGCGACCAGCGCGGTGGCGATGCCGGCGGCCACCACGAGGGCGATCACCCAGAGCAGTCGGCGGCGACGTACGGGATTCATCTGGACAGGCTCTTCAGGTCGTTATCGGGTCAGTTCGTTGGCCGCGCCCTTCCCCGGGCGCGCCGCCTCGCGCGAAGCGCGCAGGCGGGCGCCGCGCAGTTCGCGGCGGATCTGCAACTGCGTGCTGAGGAAGTCCCAGCCGAGCACGGCCGCGAATACCGCGTAGGCGGCGATGACGTAGTTGGCATAGCTCATGCTTGCTTCCCCTGCGCGAGTCCGGCGACCCACGCCTTGCCGCTCTCGCGGCGCAGGTTGTCGGCGCGCGCACGCGCCAGCAGTGCGCCGACGAACCACAGCTTGGTGCCGACGATCATCCACACCAGCGGGCCGATCATGCTCGAGTCCATGCTCGACTCACCCAGCAGGCGGATGGTCTGGCCCTGGTGCAGGGAGTTCCACCACACCACGGAATATCGGATCACCGGCAACAGCACCACGCCGACGATCGCGAGCAGGCCGGCGGCGCGCGCGGCGGCGCGACGGTCGTCGATGGCGTTGTACAGGCCGATCACGCCCAGGTAGAGGAACAGCAGGATCAGCTCGGTGGTCAGGCGCGGATCCCAGTCCCACCAGGTGCCCCACATCGGCTTGCCCCAGATCGAACCGGTCAGCAGCGTGATCAGGGTGAAGGCAGCACCGATCGGCGCGCAGGCCATCGCCAGGATCTCGCACAGCTTGATCCGCCAGATCAGCGCGATCGCGGCATAGACGGCCATCAGCCCGAACACGGCCATGCTCATCCAGGCGCTGGGCACGTGGATGTAGAGGATGCGGAAGCTGTCGCCCTGCTGGTAGTCGGCCGGCACCTGGAACAGTGCGCCGTACAGGCCCCAGGCCATGACCAGCAGGCCCAGGCCGTAACCCCAGGGCGCCCATCGCGCGGCAAAGCGGTCGAAGTAGGGGGGCGAACCGAGTTTGTGGAACCAGCGGATGATCGGATTCATCGTTTCTCGCTCCGCCTCCGGACCGTCGGGCCGGGCAGCGGCAGATTGCGGCGGATTGTCGCGGCAGCGCCGCGCTGGGGCTTGATCCGGCTCAAGTGATGCCCTCAGCTCAGGGCGATCCGGATGGCGGCGGCCGCCGCGAGCGGGGCCAGCACCAGGGCAACCGCCAGCCCTGCGCCTAGCAACAGCAGCGCGCCGATCGGATCCAGCCCCTGCGCCGAGGCAGCCACGCTGCCCGCGCCGAACACCAGCACCGGCACGTACAAAGGCAGCGCCAGCAAGGCCACGAGTATACCGGAGCGCCGCATCCCGACCGTCAGGGCGGCCACCACCGCGCCGAGCAGGCTCAGCAGTGGCGTGCCCAGCGCCAGCGAGGCCATCAGCACCGGCAGCTGCGCGTGCGGCAGGTGCAGCAGCTCGCCCAGGAAGGGCGTTGCGACCAGCAACGGCAGCGCGGTCGTCGCCCAGTGCATGAAGGTGCGCACGCCGACCAGCCAGGCCAGCGGCACGGGGGCGAGCATCCACTGCTCGAGCGAGCCGTCTTCCGCATCGCCGCGGAACAGCGTGTCCAGCGCGAGCAGGCCAGCCAACAGCACGGCGAGCCACAGCACCGCCGCGGCGACCTTCGCCAGTGCTTGTTTCTCGCCGCCCAGCGCCAGTGCGAACAGCACGACCACCAGCAGCGCGAACAGTGCCGGCTGCAAGGCGTCGCCGCGACGGCGCCAGATCAGGCGCAGGTCGCGGGCGAGCAGGGCACGCGCGGCGCCGGCGAGCGTCGGGGTTCCCGGGTTCATGCCATGCCTCCGCGCGACAGCACCAGCATCCGCGTGCGCACCGGCGGCGCTGCATACGCGCCATGCGTGGTGACCAGCGCCGCGCCGCCCTCGCGCAGGTGCGCCTGGACCATGCGGTTGACCAGTTCGATGCCTTCCAGGTCGAGGTTGGCGTAGGGCTCGTCGAGCAGCCACAGCGGCGCCGGCGACATCCACAGGCGGGCCAGCGACAGGCGCTTCTTCTGCCCGGCGGAGAGCTGCCGCGCCAGCGTGTCCTCGTAACCAGCCAGGCCGACGATCGACAGCGCGTTCTCCGGCAACTGCGCGCGGCGGCGTCCCTGCAGGCCGCACAGGAAATTGAGATTCTCCAGCGCACTGAGGTCGGCCTTCAGGCCGGGCAGGTGGCTGAGGTAGGCGATGGCGCGGGCGCGGCGGGCGATCCCGGCCGGTTCGCCGTCGAGGTCGATCTCGCCGCCCTCGGCGCGCAGCAGGCCGGCCAGTACCCGCAACAGCGTGGTCTTGCCCGCGCCGTTGTCGCCCTGCACCAGCAGGGCTTCGCCGGCGTCGACGCTGAAATCGAGCGGGCCGAAGACCGGCTCGTCGTTGCGCGCGAAGCGGAGGCCGCGGGCTGCGAGCAGCGGCGGGACAGGGCGGTCGTTGGGCGTCATCGGGCTGACATGAACGGCCGGTCGGCCGCGGTGCGCCATTCTATTCGACTGGCTCCACGCGCCGCTTGGCGGCTGCCGGCGGTCCGGCGTGGGTTCAGGCGGTGACCCACTCGGTGTGGGTGGCCCCGTTCGCGGCGTGCGGGCGTGGCATCAGCATGCGCAGCCGGACCGGTTCGCCGGCGTTCCAGTCGAGCACCCCGGCCTGGCCGAACTCCATCGCCAGCCGCAGCACGGATGCCTCGTCCAGCCCGGCGACCAGCCAGCCCGGTTCGCGCCACTCGCCCAGCGGACCCTGTGCCCAGGCCGGATGCCGGACCACGCCGGCGGCGTCCAGCTGAGCCACGAGCAGCGCGTCGGCCGCCTCGTTGGCGGTGTCCGAGCGGGGCTGCGACGCGGGATTCCATGCGGTAATGAAAGCGTAGCGCGCTGCTGGCGCGTAGGCTTCCAGGTCGATGGCGCGTTCGCCCACGCGCAGCGGCAACGGATCCCCGTCCAGCACCACCGCGTAGTCCGCGGCGGCGTAGGCGGTGGCCAGTTCGACGGCGTCGACGATCTGCAGCTCGCGCATGGCCCAAGTTTGCTGGGGCGGTGGCGGTCGTGCAACGGCTGAGGGTCACCCCCGTCGTTACCCTCAGCGGGATCGCGTGATGAGGTTTCGTCATGACGTCCCGCAACGTGCATCCTTACACTTCGCCGTTTCCCGTTTCCTGATTACTGACCCCCACCTTCCGATGACCCTGCAAACCAAGCTGCCGAAGGTCGGCACGACCATCTTCACCGTCATGTCGCAGCTCGCGATGGAGCACGACGCGGTCAACCTCGGCCAGGGATTTCCCGACTTCAACGTCCCCGAGCGTCTGATCGAGGCGCTCGACCGCGCCATGCGCGAGGGCAAGAACCAGTACGCGCCGATGACCGGCATCCCGGCGCTGCGCCAGGCCATCGCCGACAAGACCCTGCGCTGCTACGGCCATCGTCCCGATCCGGACAGCGAGATCACCGTGGCATCGGGTGCGAGCGAGGCGATCTTCGACGCCGTCGCCGCGGTCGTGCGCCCGGGCGAGGAAGTGATCGTCCTGGATCCCTGCTACGACTCCTACGAGCCGGCGATCGACCTGGCTGGCGGCCGCGCGGTGCACGTGCCTCTGGATCCGGCGACCTTCGCGCCGGACTGGAACCTCATCCGCGCCGCGGTCACGTCGAAGACGCGGCTGCTGATGATCAACTCGCCGCACAATCCCTCCGGCGCGATGTTCAGCGCCGACGACATCGCCCAGCTCACCGCGCTGCTGCGCGACACCGGCATCTGGCTGCTATCGGACGAGGTGTACGAACACATCGTGTTCGACGGCCGCCGCCACGAATCGGTGCTGCGCTATCCGGAACTGCGCGAACGCGCGTTCGTGGTGTCGAGCTTCGGCAAGACCTACCATTGCACGGGCTGGAAAGTCGGTTACTGCATCGCGCCGCCGGCGTTGTCGCTGGAGCTGCGCAAGGTCCACCAGTACAACACCTTCTGCACCTTCGCCCCGGCGCAGTGGGCGTTCGCCGAGATGATCCAGACCGAGCCGGAGCATTACGAACAGCTCGGCGCGTTCTACCAGTCCAAGCGCGACCGCTTCCGCGAGCAGCTGCTGACCACGCGCCTGAAGCCGCTGCCGGTGCCGGGTGGCTACTTCCAGCTGGTGGACTATTCGGCGGTCAGCGACCTCGATGATGCCGCGTTCTGCCGTTGGCTCACGGTGGAGAAGGGCGTCGCGGCGATCCCGCTTTCTCCGTTCTATGAGTCGCCCCCGTCCGGACAGCGCCTGGCGCGCCTGTGCTTCGCCAAGAACGAAGCCACGCTGGACAGGGCGATCGAACGACTGCAGAAGCTTTGAGGGCACACATGAATGACCTTCGCGTCTCGCTGATCCAGGGCGACACCCGCTGGCACGATCCGGCCGGCAATCGCGAGTACTACGGCCGCCTGATCGCGCCGCTGCACGGCACGACCGACCTGGTGATCCTGCCGGAGACGTTCACCAGCGGCTTCTCCAACGACGCCATCGGCAACGCCGAAACGATGGACGGGCCGACCGTCGAGTGGATCCGCGAGCAGGCCGCGCGCCTGGACGCGGCGGTGACCGGCAGCGTGCAGCTGCGCACGCAGGAGGGCGTGTTCAACCGCCTGCTGTTCGCCACGCCCGACGGTGCGATCAGCACGTACGACAAGCGTCACCTGTTCCGGTATGCACGCGAACACGAACGCTATGCCTCCGGTCGCGACCGTCTCACGGTCGAGTGGCGCGGCTGGCGGATCTGTCCGCTGGTCTGCTACGACCTGCGCTTCCCGGTGTTCTCGCGCAATCGTTTCGACGTCGAGCGCGCGGGCCACCTCGACTACGACCTGATGCTGTTCGTTGCCAACTGGCCGTCGGCGCGCAGCTATCCGTGGAAGACGCTGCTGCGTGCGCGGGCGATCGAGAACCTGAGTTTCGTGGCCGCGGTGAACCGCGTCGGCACCGACGGCAACGGCCTGCACTACGCAGGCGACAGCGCGGTCATCGATTTCCTCGGCCATCCCATCAGCGAGTGCGCCGACGAGGAAGTGGTGGTCACCACCACGCTGCAGGCGGCGGAACTGCTCGCGCACCGTGAACGCTTCCCCGCCATGCTCGATGGCGATGCGTTCAACCTGGTCTGATCCGACCGCGTGAACAGGGCGGCGCCGCGCGCCGCCCCGACTGTTCGAACATCATCTCCGCGCCTTCGCGCCGTGCCGCGAACGATGAATGGCGCCGATACGTCGCGCGTTAAATCCGTCTTGACTTCACTGAACCGTGCGCAGCTTCGCCTTTGGCGACGCGCTGCGGCCTGTTCAGGCAACGAGCCATTAATGTTCGGCGTGGCATTCATACGTCTCCCTCAACAACCTGACCAGCCGCTACACCGCGCGCCCCGCGCAAAGAACACAAAAGTAGAAGCACAACACAGAGCTGCAGGGCCTTCCCCGGACCTGCACGACATTGCGTGCCCCCGCACGCGAATTGAAGGAGAAATCATGGTTGCTCGCACCATTCGTAATGCCGGATTCGCCGTGGCGCTGGGTGCCGTCGCGCTGACCGGCTGCACCAAGTACATCAAGCGCGATGAGTTCGACACCACCATCGCCGACTTGCGCGCGACCGACCAGAAGCTGCAGGGGCAGATCGATTCGCTCTCGCAGAAGCACGACGCGCTGGTGACCCAGCTCGCCGGGCGCGTGCGCGTGGAGACCGGCGCCCACTTCGCCACCAACGACGCCACGCTGAGCGAGGAAGACAAGCCGTTGCTGGACGACTTCGCGCGCGTGATCCGCGACAACCACTCCGACGCGCTCATCACGGTGGAAGGCTTCGCCGATCCGTCGGGATCGGCCGCACTCAACCGCCGCCTCGGCCTCAAGCGCGCCCAGTCGGTGCGCGACTACCTGGTCAGCGCGGGCCTGAATGCGAACCAGGTGCGCGCGGTCAGCTACGGCGAGGACCGCAATCGCCAGGTGCGCGAAGGCCAGAGCGGCGATGCCGGACGCGACAACCGCCGTGTCTCGCTCGTGGTCGATTACGCCGGCGTCTCACAGGCCACCGCTGCGCCGACCGCTTCTCTGTAATTCGCGACGCGACGGGCGGACATCCGCCCACGCGCGTTTCGCGCAGTACACTGGATGGGCCGCCATGCGCGGCCCATTCTGTTGCAGACAAGGACGCCGGCGCGCCGCGTCGCTCTCGCTGCGGTGCGACCGGCCTCCGCTCGATCACAGGAGCGTGCCATGTCCTCACCACGTCTCGAAGAATTCCTGCATTCCAATCGCGTCGCCTTCGACACGATGACCCACCCGCATGCGTTCACCGCGCAGGAAACCGCGGCCAGTGCGCATATCGATGGCCACGAGATGGCCAAGACCGTGATGGTGAAACTCGACGGCCGACTGGCGATGGCCGTGCTGCCGGCGGACGAGTGGCTCGACGTCGCGCGATTGCGCGATGCAAGCGGTGCGCACGAGGTCGCGCTCGCCAGCGAATCCGACTTCAAGGATCGCTTCCCCGAATGCGAGGTCGGTGCGATGCCACCGTTCGGCAATCTGTACGGCATGGATGTCTATGCGTCCGTGACGCTGGACGGCGACCGGATTGCGTTCAACTCGGGCAACCATCGCGAACTGATGCGCATGGAGTGGCACGATTTCGTGCGCCTCGTGCACCCGCGCTTGGCCAGCCTCGCCCGGCACTGACGCCCTCCTGCGCGGCGCCCCGGCGTTGACGCCGCGCATGCACCCCGTGGCTATGCTGCGGACATGAACAGCGCCCCGAAGGATCGCCAGCGCTTCGCCCGGTTCCTCGCCCGGATCCCGCCGCGCTGGCGACAGTCGTGGATCGGCCGCGGGCTGTTCGCGCTGGTCCTCCTCTACGCGCTGTACCTGCTCGCCGGCAACGTCTTCATCAACACGCCGATCGGCGAGTGGACCGCGAACCGCAAGCCGGAGAAGTTCCACATCGAATGGGGGCCGGGCTTCACCCTTTGGCCCGGCCGCGTGACGGTGTGGGACGTGAAGATGGGCGGGCAGGCGGGTCGCACGAAGTGGTCCGTCGTCGCCGGCAAGACGAGCGGACGCGTCGCGATCTGGCCGCTGTTGCGCAAGGAAGTTCGCGTCCCCGACGTGTTCGCCACCGACGTGAGTGGCGAGGTCGACATGCTGCCCACGCGCCGGCCGCCGCCGGTCGCTCGTCCCGGCGGCTGGGTACTGAACTTCGAACGCATCCGCAGCGACTCGATCCGCAAGGGGCGTTTCCAGACACTGACGCTCGAAGGCACCGGTCGCGCCGAAGTCGGTTTCTACAAGCAGCTGCGCGGCGGTGCGCTCGAACTGATGCCGTCCACCGCCCATTTCGACAAGGCGAAGCTCGCGTTGAAGGGCGACGAGATGCTGCACGACGCGACCATCGACGCGCGCTTCGCTATCGCCCGGCACACGCGTGCGCAGGCGCCCGGCGCGCAGAAGCTGCTGCTCACCGACGCGCAGCTGCAACTGGACGGTGTGACCACCACGCTCAAGACCGGTATCGATTCGAAAGGCCATTTCACCGTCGACACCGTTCCGGGCGACGGCCGCGCGAGTGCGAAACTCGGCTTCGCGCGTGGTGTGTTGACGCCCGGCAGCAAACTGCAATGGCACATGCCGATCACCGGCACCGATGTCGCCGGCCGTCCGCGCAGTGGCGCGCTGGATCTTTCGATGGACGTGGATCGCGACATCGTGGTGAAGGCGAGGGCGCCCTCGCGAACCGACAGCAACCTCACGCTCGATGCCGATCTGCGCGTGCGCGGCAACCAGATTCCGCTGAAGGATTTCCACAGCCTGATCCCGCGCAGCTCCGGTCACGTGGTCGGCCGCTGGCAGTTCGCCTCGCTGCGCTGGCTCGGCGCATTCTTCACGAATGCGCCGTGGCTGGCGCTCGACGGCGCCGGCGCGGTCGATGCCGACGTGCGCATCGTCGATGGACGCGTGGCCGCAGGCAGCCGCATCAGCGTGCCCGAAGTCGATGCCGTCGCCCATGTGATGGGCAATCGCATCCGCGGACGCGCACGCGCGGACGGCCGCCTCGATGCGGGCCCGGACGGCAAGCCGCTGCCCAGTCTGGAACTGGTGATGGAGCAGTTCAACATCGCCGCCGACGATGCGCCGACACAGCCGTACGTCGATGGGCACGACCTGCGCCTGACGATGCAGACGGTGTCCTCGTTCCAGCGCGAGGATCTGCGCAAGCCCGATGCCATGCAGCAGGTGCGCGAAGCGATGAAGGCGCGGCTTACCTTCAGCGATGCGCGCGTACCGGACCTGCGCGCCTACAACCGCTACCTGCCGCAGTCGCACCTGCGTTTCGACGGCGGTTCGGGCACGCTCAGCGGCGACTTGAGCCTGGACGGTGCCGGCGACGTGGGCAGCGGCAGCGTGCGCATCAAGGCCAGCAACGCGCAATTGCACGCCGCCGGCATCGGTCTGCGCGGCAACATCGACGTCGACACGCCACTGCGCCGCGCCGACCTGAGCGGGCACAACTTCAACATCGACGGCACACGCTTGAACCTGACCGGCATCAGCTTCACCGAGCCGGGCGGCGAATCGCGCAGTGGCTGGTGGGCGCGGATCCAGCTCGAACGCGCGCGCATGGACTGGGATCGTCCGATCAGCATCGATGCGCGTGCGCGCGTGGCGATGAAGGACGTCGGGTTCCTGCTGTCTATGTTCTCGCGCCAACGCGACTACCCCAAATGGGTCTACAAGATGATCGACTCTGGCCAGGCGCAGGTCAGCGGCAACGTGCAGTGGAAGGGCGACGTGCTGGTGCTGGACCGCGTCGACGCGAGCAACCAGCGTTACGACCTGAAGGCACGCCTGCGCCTGCGCGGCAAGAGCCGCACTGGAAGCCTGTACGCGAAATGGGGCGTGCTGAGCTGCGCGGTGGCGGTGAACAACGGCCAGCGCGATTTCCACATGATCCGTGCGCGGGAGTGGTACGACGGGCAGCCGGCACTGCTGCGCTGAGGCATGGCGTCGCCGCCGCTTAACGGCGGCGGGTGTTAACTGATGTCGCGACGGTGGCTCCGATGCCGCCGTGGCCTGCGTCATGGCGAAGACCTTCCGAGTCTTCTGGCTGCTCGCCGCGCTGCTGCTGGTGCCGGTGCTGCGTGCCGCCCCCGAAACGCCCGCGACGGACGGCGGCGTCCTGTTGCTCGACATCAAGGGCGGGATCGGTCCGGCCACGCGCGACTACGTGCGTGCGGGCCTGAAGCGCGCACGTGAGGCGAACGCACGCGCGGTCGTGCTGCGCATCGACACGCCCGGCGGGCTGGATGCGGCGACGCGCGACATCAACCAGGACCTGCTCGCTTCCGAGATTCCGGTGATCGGCTGGGTCGCGCCGTCCGGCGCGCGCGCCGCCAGCGCCGGCACCTACGTCCTCTATGCCTGCCACCTCGCCGCGATGGCGTCGGCGACCTCGCTCGGCGCCGCGACGCCGGTGTCGATGGGCGGCCCGGGACTCGGGCAAGAACCGGAGCAACGCGGTCCCGAACAACGGGAACCGCGGCAGAAGGACGAACCCGCGCGCGAATCCGGCGAGCCTTCATCAGCTCCCGCGCAACGACACGAACCACGCAGTGCGATGGAGCGCAAGGCGGTGAACGATGCCGTCGCCTACCTGCGCAGCCTCGCCGAACTGCGCGGCCGCAACGCCGAGTTCGCCGAAGCGGCGGTACGCGATGCGGCCACGCTCACCGCGTCGCAGGCGCGCGAACGACAGGTCGTGGAAATCGTCGCCGACGATCTCGACTCGTTGTTGCGACAGGCGCAGGGGCGCAAGGTGCGGCTCGCGCGCGGCGAGCTCGCGCTCGACGTGGCTGGGCAGCCGGTGACACGGGTGGTGCCGGACTGGCGCGCGCGCTTGCTGGCGGTGCTCACCGAACCGACCGTCGCCTACCTGCTGCTGCTCATCGGCCTGTACGGACTGGTGTTCGAAGGCTACAGCCCCGGCGCGATCCTGCCCGGCATGGTCGGCGTGATCTGCCTGCTGCTCGCCGCGTACGGATTGCAGGTGTTGCCGGTGAACTACGCGGGCGTGGCACTGATCGTGATCGGCGTGGTGTTGATCGCACTGGAGTTCGCGATGCCCAGTCTCGGCGCGGCCGGCATCGGCGGCGTCGTGTCGCTGCTGGCCGGTTCGCTGATCCTGTTCGACACGGACGTGCCGGGTTTCGGCGTGCCCGGGGCGCTGATTGCCGGTGTCGGTGTGGCGAGCGCGCTGGGCTTCATGGCGATGATCTGGCTCGCCGCGCGCGCACGGCGTCGGCCGGTGGTCACCGGCATCGAGGAACTGGTCGGACAGGTCGCGGTGGCGACGCGCGATTTCCACGGGCGCGGACGCGTCCGCATCCGTGGCGAGGAATGGCAGGCCGATTCGGCGTCGCCGGTGCGGCGCGGACAGCGCGTGCGCGTGCACGCGCTGCACGGACTGGTGCTGGAGGTCGTGCCCGAAGGCGGCGCGACCGCGGCCGAATGAACCGGGCGAAGGAGGAGGCTCATGTACCTGGCGATGTATTTCCCGCTGATCGTGCTGGTGGTGTTCGTGCTGCTCACCGCGATCAAGGTGCTGCGCGAGTACGAGCGTGGCGTGGTGTTCCAGCTCGGCCGCTTCTGGAAGGTGAAGGGGCCGGGCCTGATCCTGCTGATTCCCGTGGTGCAGCAGATGGTGCGCGTGGACCTGCGCACGGTGGTGATGGACGTGCCGCCGCAGGACGTGATCTCGCGCGACAACGTGTCGGTGCAGGTCAACGCGGTGGTGTACTTCCGTGTGGTCGATCCGCAGAAGGCGATCATCAACGTCGAGCACTTCTACGAAGCCACCAGCCAGCTGGCGCAGACCACGCTGCGTTCGGTGCTGGGCCAGCACGACCTGGACGAGATGCTCGCCGAGCGCGAGAAGCTCAACGACGACATCCGCACCATCCTCGACAGCCAGACCGATGCCTGGGGCATCAAGGTGGCGAATGTCGAGATCAAACGTGTGGATCTCAACGAGACGATGGTGCGGGCGATCGCGCGCCAGGCGGAGGCCGAGCGCGTGCGTCGTGCCAAGGTGATCCACGCCGAGGGCGAGCGCCAGGCGGCGGCGATGCTGGTCGAAGCGGCGCGGCTGCTCGGTGGCGATCCGCGTGCGATCCAGCTGCGTTACCTGCAGACGCTGACCGAGATCGCCGGCGAGAAGAGTTCGACGATCGTGTTCCCGCTGCCGATCGAACTGATCCAGTCGATGCTGGATACGACGCGCGGGCGTTCGTGATTCCGAACCGAACGTCGATGCCTAAACGAAGAAGGGCGCCCGTGGGCGCCCTTCTTCGTCATGTCGGCGTTGCGTTACGCGCCGCGCGGACCGCGCCCGCCACCGGGGCGTCCACCACCGCGCGGGCCGCCCGGACGCGGACCGCCGCCGGGGCGGTTGCCACCCGGACGATTTCCGCCGGGGCGATTGCCGCCCGGACGATTTCCGCCGGGGCCACCGCCCGGATTGCCACCGGGATGGTTGCCGCTGGGGCGATTGCCACCGGGACGGCTGCCGCCCGGACGCGGGCTGCGCGGCTTGTCGCCGTACGGATTGAAGCCACCCGGATTGGCGTGATCGGACGGGAAGCTCGGCGCGTTGCCCGGATGTCCGTACGGACGCGAGCTGCGCTGGCCCTGACCCTGACCGCCGCCGGGACCGCGGCGCTCGTCGCCGAAGCCGCCTTCACGCCGGCCGCCGCCGCCACCGGGGCGTCCACCGGCACCGGGACGTCCACCGCCACCGCCACCACCGGGCTTGCCGCCGTATGGCTTGCGCGGACCGCGCGCGCCATCGGGATTGCGATGGCCGCTCGGACCGGTCTCGACGCCGTCCGGCACGTACCAGGTGCGGAACGCGGCGGGATTGCCTTCGGGCAGGGGCTTGGGACCCTTGTCCTTGCGCTGCTTGAACGGCTTGTTGCCGGCCTTCGCGGCGGCTTCGCCGCTGACCGTCAGGCCGCCGTGCTTGCGCGGACCGCCACGACCGCGACCGCGGTCTTCGCGCACGTGATCGAAACGACGCAGCTCGCGACCTTCGTCGGCGGTGTTGTGACCGCCCACGTAGCCGTGCGAACGGCTCTTGCCGGTCAGGTCGATGGTCGCCTTGGTCGCCTTGCGCTGGCCGATCACCGGCTGCAGCGTCAGCGCCGACGGCGTGCCGTCTTCCAGGCCGAGCTTGCCACGCAGCGCTTCGACCGCGTCGGTCGTCAGCTCACGCGACTGGCCGCGCAGCAGTTCGCGCGGCAGCGAGACCTCGCCGTAGCGCACGCGCTTGAGGCGGCTCACCTGGCAGCCCTGCGACTCCCACAGGCGACGCACTTCGCGGTTGCGGCCTTCCTTCACCACGACGCGGAACCAGTCGTGCGAGTCGGTGCCGCCGATGCGTTCGATCTCGTCGAACTTGGCCGGGCCGTCTTCCAGCGCCACGCCGCGCGCGAGGCGGTCGACGATGTTGTCCGGCACCACGTCCTCGCCTTCGGGGGCGCGCACGCGGCAGACGTACTCGCGCTCGACCTCGAAGGAGGGATGCATCAGCGCGTTGGCCAGCTCGCCGTCGGTGGTGAGCAGGAGCAGGCCGGTGGTGTTGATGTCGAGGCGGCCGATCGCGATCCAGCGCGCGCCCTTCAGCGCGGGCAGGGCCTCGAACACCGTCGCGCGGCCTTCGGGGTCTTCGCGCGTGGTCACTTCGCCTTCGGGCTTGTTGTACATCAGCACGCGCGAGGGATCGGTCAGCGCGCTGGCGACGAACTGGCGTCCGTCGAGCTCGATCTTGTCGCCGCTCTTGACGCCCATGCCGACCTGCGCGATCTCGCCGTTGACCTTCACCAGGCCGTCGGCGATGCGCTGCTCGAGCGCGCGGCGCGAACCGAGTCCGGCCTGCGCGAGCACCTTGTGCAGGCGTTCTTCCAGGCGCGGCGCTTCGGCCGTGGCGTCGGCGCCGATGCGCTTGAGGGTGAGCTTGCGGCTCTTTTCTTCAGTCATGTCTGTGTTGCTCCGACGAAGCCGGTTCGGCCTCGTCATCAATCGGAACGGTCGTCGTCTCGACGGCGTTGTCTTGCTCGGGATCGTTCACGTCCGCCGCGCGCTCGCCCGGCGCGGCTTCGGGGTTGCCCTCGGGGGCGTATTCGGTTTCGTCGATGTCGAGGTCGTCGACCTCGTCGTCGTCGTGGGTGTCGCCCGCGTCCGCCTGCGCGTCCGCGGTTCCGGCATCGGCGCTGACGATGTCGTTGTCAGCACTGGTGCCTGTGTCTTCCGATGCCGTGTCCGCCTCGTCCGCGATGTCCTGCGCGGGGATCGGATCGGCGTCGTTGCCGGCGGTGTCATCGTCCGATGTGGCGATGCCGCCCGCGGCGATCGGTGCGTTCTCGAACTGCAACTGCGGTTCCAGCTCGCCGATGTCCTTCAGTTCCGACAGCGGCGGCAGTTCGTCCAGGCGCTTGAGGCCGAAGTAGTCCAGGAACACCTTGGTGGTCCCGAACAGCGCCGGCTTGCCCGGCACGTCGCGGTGGCCGACGACGCGGATCCACTCGCGCTCTTCCAGCGCCTTGATGATGTTGCTGTTCACCGCCACGCCGCGCACCTGCTCGATCTCGCCGCGCGTGATCGGCTGGCGGTAGGCGATCAGCGCGAGTGTCTCCAGCGTGGCGCGCGTGTAGCGCGTCTGCCGCTCGGTCCACAGGCGCGCGACCCACGGGTGGACGTCGGCCTTGACCTGGAAGCGGAAGCCGGACGACACCTCGACCAGCTCCACGCCGCGCTCGGCGCAGGCGTCGCGCAGCGTTTCCAGCGCCTGTTCGACGCTGTCCGGCGGCGCCGGCTGGTCCTCGGGGAACAGCGCGTGCAGCTGCGCCAGGGTCAGCGGCTGGTTGGCCGCGAGCAGGGCGGCCTCGACGATGCGGGTGACTAGCTGTTGATCCATAGGATGGACAGATCTCGTTGGTTCAATCCCGCGCGGGCGGGAACCCCTTTGCAGCGGCCCGAATCGTGGGCCGCTTACTCATCGTTCGCCGCCGGCTCGTCGAACTCGCTGCTGAGTTCGATTTCCTCGCCTTCCTTGAGCAAGGCCAGCGACTTGACGTAGATCGGCGCGAAGGCGGCCTCCTGCACGATCTCGATCAGTTGTTCCTTGGCCAGCGTGAGCAGGCCGAGGAACGTCACCACCACGCCGAGCTTTCCTTCCTCGGCGGTGAACAGCGACTCGAAGCGGTGGAAGCTGCCGTCCTTCATGCGTTCCAGCAGCTCGCCCATGCGCTGGCGGACGCTGAGCGCATCGCGCTTGATCGCATGCTGGGTGAACAGCTCGGCGCGCTTGAGCACGTCGTGCAGGGCCAGCAGCATTTCCTTCAGATCCACCGGCGGCGGCAGTCGCACCGACGCACGGTCCGGCACGAACGCCTGTACCGGCGCGGTGTCGCGGTCCTGGCGGGGCAGGGAGTCGATGTCCTCCGCCGCCTTCTTGAACCGCTCGTACTCCTGCAGGCGGCGGACCAGCTCGGCGCGCGGATCCTCTTCCTCGCCTTCCTCGTTGGGCGCGCGCGGCAGCAGCATGCGCGACTTGATCTCGGCCAGCATCGCGGCCATGACCAGGTAGTCCGCGGCCAGCTCGAAGCGCATCTCGTGCATGGCCTGGATGTACTCGACGTACTGGCGGGTGATGTCCGCCACCGGGATGTCGAGGATGTCCAGGTTCTGCCGGCGGATCAGGTACAGCAACAGGTCGAGCGGTCCTTCGAACGCCTCGAGGATGACCTCCAGCGCGTCCGGCGGGATGTACAGGTCCTGCGGGATCTGCAGCACCGGCTGGCCATGCACCATCGCCAGCGGCATTTCCTGCTGCTGAGGCGAGATGGAGGCCGGGGCGGCCACGGATTGCGGATCGCTCGCGTCGGCTGCGCGTTCTTCGGTCATTCGGGACCGGCCCCTCCGGGCCGTCGGCACTGCTAAATCGCTTCGGTGCGGGGGCCCTGGGCCACCGTGGATGCAAACGGACTGCTGATAAGGTCGTGCTGCGACCGGACGGCTACGGTCTGCGCGTCGCACGGGCGTGCGGCGGCGAACGACGTAGGGTTGCGGGCGCGTGGACCGTCGGGGGGCAGCGTCGCACCGGGGGTGCTTGCGTGGCGACGGTGTGGGGAGACCGGTCGCGACGGGCCGCTGCAGCCGGCCTTGGGCGTGAAAGCTAGGGTACGGCCTCGTCCCGGTCGTGTCCAGCCGCGCCGCGACTACAATTCGGGCCGGTTCAGGGCTCGATGGAGCACTTTCGTGATGTGGTACGTGATTGAAGGGTATGACGGCAACGACGTGCTGGAGCGCCGGATGCAGGCGCGTGCGGAACATCTGGCCCGGCTGGTGGCGCTTCGCGATCAGGGCCGGCTGCTCCTCGCCGGGCCGTGCCCGGCCATCGATTCCGAGGACCCGGGCCCGGCCGGCTTCAGCGGCAGCGTGGTGATCGCCGAGTTCGAATCCCTCGAAGCCGCCCGCGCCTGGGCCGATGCCGACCCCTACGTGGCCGCCGGCGTCTACGAGCGGGTCCAGGTCCGGCCGTTCCGCAAGGTGCTGCCGTGATCCCGGGATCGCTGCCGCGCGAGCAGCGCGTCGCGGCGATCCGTGCCGCGCTGGAGGCGGCGTTGGCGCCCCGGTCGCTGGAGATCGAGGACGAAAGCCATCGGCATGCCGGCCATGCCGGTGCGGCGGACGGGCGCGGCCACTTTCGTGTCGACGTGGTCAGCGAGGCATTCGAAGGGCTCGGTCCGATCGCGCGACACCGTGCCATCTACGGCGCGCTCGGCGATCTGATGAACACCGACATCCACGCGTTGTCGATCCGTGCGCGCACGCCGCGCGAAGCAGCATCCTGACTCCGACAGGGCGACTGCCTACGCGCGCCGATGATGCGGCGTTGCAGCATCGGGACCTCGCAAAGAAGTGACGTTGGCCGCGAGTTCGCGACCTTGTCGCAGCTTTCGTAACATCTGCTTTACATTCGTGTTTGTAAACGTTTACAGTCCGCGCGCATTGAGCGCCGGGATGGTGAAAGCGTGGCGAACGTGACCATCAAAGATGTCGCACGGGTGGCCCAGGTATCGGTGGCCACCGTGTCGCGGGCCCTCAATGGCCACGGCAACGTCGCCGAAGACGTCCGCACCCGCGTGTTCGCCGCCGCCCAGCAGTTGCGCTACACGCCGCATGCCGCCGCGCGCAGCCTGAGCAGCCGCCGCACCCAGACCCTTGGCGTGGTCCTGCCCGACCTGCACGGCGAGTTCTTCTCCGAACTCATGCGTGGCATCGACCAGGTCGCGCGGGCGCACCGCCTGCACCTGCTCGTATCCAGTTACCACGGCAATCCGGAAGAGCAGGGCGCGGCCCTGCGCGCGATGCGCGGGCGCGTCGACGGGCTGCTGGTGATGTCGCCGATCGTCGCGGCCCCCGCGCTGCTGAGCGAGGAACTTGAGCCTTCGCTGCCGACGGTGCTGATCAACAGCCAGGCCGGGCTCGACGGCACTGCCGTGCTCGGCGTGGACAACTACGGTGGCGCGGTGGCGATGGTCGAGCACCTCGTTGCGCGCGGCCATCGCCGCATCGCCTTCATCGCCGGTCCGCGCGACAACTTCGACGCGCACGAGCGCCTGCGCGGCTATCGCGACGCGCTCGCACGACTGCAGCCCGGTTCGCACGAATGGGTGGTGCAGGGCGACTTCGACGAAGCCTCCGGACATCGTGCCGGCCACGAACTGCTCGCCGCTTCGCCGCGCCCGGACGCGGTGTTCGCGGCCAACGACATGATGGCGCTCGGTTGCCTGTTCGCGTTCGCGCAGGCCGGCGTCGCCATCCCCGGCGATATCGCACTGGCGGGATTCGACGACATTCCGCTGGCGCGCTACGTACACCCCGCACTCACGACGATGCGGGTCAACATCGCAGAACTTGGCGCACGTGCCGCGCGCCTGCTCATCGCCCAGGTCGCCGGAGAAGCGGCCAGCGAAACCTCCGTGATCGCCACGGAGCTGATCGTCCGCGAGTCCAGCGGCATCCCGCCCCGCACGCTTTCGTGACGCCGTTCCCTGCGGCAATCACGTGCCCGTGTGGCTGTTCGCTGTAAACGATTCCACACATTTCGAATGCTTTTGGAGAGAGGAAGCATATGAAGTCGCAGTCCAGATCCCCCCGCAGGCCGGCCCCCCGCCTGCTGGCTTGCGCACTGGCCAGCTGTCTTGCGATGGCCGCACCGTCGGCGTTCGCGCAAAGCACCGCCGCGACCGTCCGCGGCCAGATCACCGTCGATTCCGCGCCGGCCGCGCAGGCCGAAGTCACCGCCACCAACACCGCTACCGGGCTGACCCGTCGCGTCCAGGCCAGCAACGGCTCGTACAACATCGGCGGCCTGCCGCCGGGCACCTACCGGATCGACGCGAACGTCAATGGCCAGACCGCTTCGCGCACGATCGTCGTGCAGGTCGGCCAGACCGCGACGCTGAACCTGTCCGCCGGCGGCGTCGCCGAAACCGCGCCGTCGGGTCCGGCCACCACGGTCGATACCGTCACGGTCACCGCCGCGCCGGTGTTCGAGACCACCACGCCGGAAGTGGCAACCTACGTTTCGCAGGTGCAGATCGAATCGCTGCCGCAGTCCTCGCGCAACTTCCTCGCCTTCGCCGACATCGTGCCCGGCATGATTTTCGACCGTAAGTCCAACGGCACTTCGCAGCTGCGTAGCGGCGCGCAGAGTTCCAACGGCGTGAACGTCTTCATCGACGGCGTCGGCCAGAAGAACTACGTGCTCAAAGGCGGCATCAGCGGCCAGGACCAGAGCAAGGGCAATCCGTTCCCGCAGCTCGCGATCGGCGAGTACAAGGTCATCACGTCCAACTACAAGGCCGAGTACGACCAGATCAGCAGCGCGGCCGTCACCGCGGTGACCAAGTCCGGCACCAATGAGTTCCAGGGCCAGTTCTTCTGGGACAAGGCCAACATTCCCGAGTGGCGCGAACAGACTCCGGCCGAAGAACGCGCCGGGCAGGGCAAGAGCCCTTCGGGCGAGACCCAGTACGGCGCATCGTTCGGTGGCCCGATCATCCAGGACCGCCTGTTCTTCTTCGTAACGTACGAAGCGAAGGAGTTCGAGACGCCCGACACCATCGCGCCGGGATCGCTCGATCCAGGCTTCACTCTCACTCCTGAACTGCTGGCGCTGACCGGTCCGACCACCGAACCCTTCAACGAAGACCTGTGGTTCGGCAAGCTGACCTGGCAGGTCAACGACAACAACCTGGTCGAATTCAGCGCGAAGGTACGCGAGGAAGAAGAGATCACCGATCTCGGCGGCCAGAACACCGACAGCTACGGCAAGACCAACAAGAACGACAGCACGCGCCTGGACCTGCGCTACCAGTGGAGCAACACCGACTGGTTGAACGACATGCACATCACGCACGAGGACGAGCAGTTCAATCCCCGTGCGATCACCCTCGCGCCCGGCTTCATCATCCAGAACAGCCAACGCGGCGGCGTGCTCAACGTCGGCGGTGGCCAGGACTACCAGGACAAGGGCCAGAAGGGCTGGGGCTTCCAGGACGATCTGACCTACACCGGCATCGAAGGCCACACGCTCAAGGCCGGCTTCAAGTACAAGGACGTGGAGATCAACGCGTTCGAACAGCAGCCGTTCAACGCGCAGTATTCGATCAACTATCCCGCCAACGTCGTGCTGATGGGCAACACGTCGCTGTCGACGTTCCAGCCTTACCAGGTGCGCTTCGGTGCGCCGCTGCCGGGCGTGGGCGACCGCAACATCGCCTCGAAGAACAAGCAGTACGGCATCTACTTCCAGGACGACTGGCAGGTCAACGACAAGCTGATCGTCAACCTCGGCCTGCGTTACGACTACGAGAGCACGCCGAGCTACGAGGATTACGTCACGCCGCCCGACCTGGTCGCCGCGCTGCGCGGCTGGAGCAACATCCATCAGCCGGGTGTCGGCTACGACATCGAGGATTACATCAGCACCGGCAACAACCGCGATGCGTTCAAGGATGCATGGCAGCCGCGCCTGGGCTTCTCGTACGACCTGTTCGCCGACCAGCGCCATGTGTTCTTCGGCGGCGCCGGCCGTGCCTACGACCGCAACCTGTTCGATTACCTCGCGCTCGAACAGTCCAAGAGCACCTTCCCGACCTACACGCGGTTCTTCAACACGCCGGGCAATCCCTGCACGGTCAACAACACCACGTGCTTCGAGTGGGATCCGCGATTCCTGAACCTGCAGGAGCTGTACGCGATGGTCGCGGCCAATCCGGACCTCGGTTCGGAAGTGAACCTGATGAACAACGACCTCAAGGTTCCGTACTCCGACCAGTTCAGCCTGGGCATGCGCAATGCCGTGAAGCTGGGCAGCGTGGACTGGAACACGTCGGTGACGTTGGTCCGCATCGAGAGCCACGACGGCATCATCTTCACGCTGGGCAATCGCTACGACGACGGTACCTTCTACGGGCCGGGTCGCACTTTCGGCGGCGCTCCGTTCGGCGAGACGATCCCGGGCTTCGGTTCGCTGATCAAGGCCGACAACGGTGTGGAGACCAAGCTCAACCAGCTGTTGCTGTGGGCGGAAAAGCCGCTCACCGCGGAATCGCCGTGGGGCGTGACGCTGGCGTATACCTATTCGGATGGCGAAGAGAACCGCGCCAACGCCGCCAACACCGACGAGCACTACGTCTTCGACTATCCCAACCTGGACGACCATCCGTGGGTCGCCTCGGTCGGTGTTCCGAAGCACCGCTTCGTCGGTACGGGCATCTACCAGCGCTGGGGCTTCACGTTCTCGACCAAGGTCACGTGGAGCAGCCCGATCGCGCGCGACATCACCGACTGCCTCGCGCCGACGCCCGACCCGGCGCTCGACAACTGCGCTTTCGGTCGCATCGATTCGGCTTTCTTCGACGACGCCGATTTCTTCCAGTGGGACCTGGCGGTGCAGAAGGAATTCGACACCGGCGCGGGCCTTAAGTACATGGTGCGCGGCGACGTGTTCAACGTGACGAATGCGCGCAACTGGACCGGCTTCCAGAACTTCCGTGGCGTGGACGGCGTGATCAACCCGGTGTACGGCGACCACACCGACGAGATCACTCTGCCGACGCGTTCGTTCAAGCTGTCCTTCGGTATTTCCTGGTGACCCGGGCCGCCGGCCGTCTACTCGTCGTGGCGGCCGGCGGCGCCTTCGGGCATGTTCCTTCACTCGATGATGGTGTGGCGTGGTGATGTTCGATTCGTTCCGACGCAGTTGGGGGGCTGCATCGCTGATGGCGGTGCTCGTGTTCGTGGCCGGTTGCGGCCGGCAGAGCGAGCCGGCTTCGACGACGTATCCGATCGCCTCGGCGCCGCCGGTGCAGGTGGAACCGCTGAAGGCGACCAAGCTCGAGCTGCCGCCGCTGTTCCGCGACATCGAGAAGCGCACGTTCCAGTTCTTCTGGGACACGACCAGCGAGATCAACGGTCTCACGCCCGACCGTTTCCCGTCGCGCCCGTTCGCGAGCATCGCCTCGGTGGGATTCGCGCTGACCGCGTATCCGATCGGCATCGAGAACGGCTGGGTCAGCCGCCGTCAGGCGGTGGACCGCACGCTGACCACGCTGAAGTTCTTCCGCGATATTCCGTCCGGCCCGCAGGCCACGGAGAAGGGCGCGTACAACGGCTTCTACTACCACTTCCTCGACATGGACACGGGTCATCGCTACCAGAGCTGGGTGGAGCTCTCGAGCGTGGACACGGCCCTGCTGATGATGGGCGTGCTGTTCGCCCAGAGTTACTACGACCGCGACGATCCGCGCGAGAAGCAGATCCGCGACCTCGCCGATGAACTCTACAAGCGCGTCGACTGGACGTGGCTGCAGCGCAACAAGCCGCTGATCTCGATGGGCTGGTTCCCCGAGAGCGGCTTCATCCAGCACGACTGGACCGGTTACAACGAAGCCATGCTGCTGTACGTGCTGGCGATGGCTTCGCCGACCCATCCGGTCGAGCCGGCGGCATGGTCGGTGTGGACGCGTACCTACAACGATGTCTGGGGCGTGTACCAGGGCGAGGAATACCTCGCGTTCGGCCCGCTGTTCGGCCATCAGTACAGCCACGTCTGGATCGATTTCCGCGGAATCCAGGACGACTACATGCGCGAGCGCGGTATCGATTACTTCGAGAACAGCCGTCGCGCGGCCTACGCGCAGCGTGCCTACGCCATCGCCAATCCGATGAAGTGGGAAGACTACGGTCCCGAAGTATGGGGCCTGACCGCGAGCGATGGTCCGCAGCAGACGCTGCAGGAATATCGCGGCGAACAGCGCCAGTTCCGCCACTACTCCGCGCGCGGTGCCGGCCTGCGCGACACCTTCGACGACGGCACCATCGCGCCGACCGCGGCGATCGCTTCGCTGCCGTTCGCGCCGGAGATCGTCATCCCCAGCACCGTGGCGTTGCACGAACGCTATGGCGAGTTCCTGTACTCCAGCTACGGATTCCTCGATTCGTTCAATCCCAGCTTCACCTACGACATCCCGCTCAAGACCGGGCGCCTCGTGCCGGGCGAAGGCTGGGTCGCCAGCGATTACATCGGCATCGACCAGGGGCCGATCCTGGCGATGATCAGCAATTACCGGAACGACTTCGTCTGGAACGTGATGAAGAAGAACAAGTACATCCGCGACGGCCTGCAGAAGGCCGGCTTCAAGGGCGGATGGCTGGAGCCGGTAAAGGAAGGCGAAGAGCCGGCGACGCAGCCCAAGCCGCAGACGCAATCCGAGAAGGACGCCGCCACCGCACGCGCGCTGGGCGAGGCGGAATCGCGCGCCACACGTGCGTCGCAGTCGCCGAAGCCCACGCCCGAGACGCCGCAGAAGTCGAAATGAGGGTAGGGTGACCGGCATGCGGGCGACGCGCACACGGCGATGGGGGCTTGTCGCAGCGGCGCTTCTGTCGCTGCTGCTGCTTTCATCGTGCGCGCGCGAACAGGACGATCGCCAGGTCGTGCGCTTCTGGGCGATGGGCAGCGAAGGCGAGATCGTGCGCCGGCTGATCCCGGAGTTCGAACGGCGCCATCCCGACGTCCGCGTCGACGTGCAGCAGCTACCGTGGACCGCCGCGCACGAAAAGCTGCTGACCGCGTTCGCGGGCGATGCGCTGCCGGACGTGTGCTCGCTCGGCAACACGTGGATCCCGGAATTCGCGCTGCTCGGCGCGTTGACGCCGCTCGATCCCTACCTGGCGGCCACACCGTCGGTGGAACCGGGCGATTACTTCCACGGTGCATGGGAATCCGGTGAGCTGCAGGGCAGCGTGTACGCGGTGCCGTGGTACGCCGAGACCCGGGTGCCGTTCTACCGCACCGATCTGCTGCGCGAAGCCGGCATCGCCGCGCCGCCGCGCAACTGGGATGAATGGCGCGCGGCACTCGCCGCGGTCAAGCAACGCGCGGGCGCGGACCGCTACGCAATCCTTCTGCCGCTCAACGAGTTCGAGCCACTGTTGAACCTGGCGATCCAGCAGCCCGATCCGCTGCTGCGCGACGACGGGCGTTATGGCAATTTTCGCAGCGCGGGATTCCGTCGGGCGCTGGCGTTCTACAAGGAGATGTTCGACCAGCGCTGGGCGCCGCCGGTGAGCAATAACCAGATATCCAATGTCTGGGATGAGTTCGGTCGCGGCTATTTCAGCTTCTACGTCAGCGGTCCCTGGAATATCGCCGAGTTCCGCAAGCGCCTGCCGCAGAGCGTGGCTGGCTCGTGGATGACGATGCCGCTGCCCGGTCCGGATGGTCCGGGAGCATCGGTGATGGGCGGCACCAGCTTCGTGATCTTCCGTTCCTCGCAGCGCAAGGACGCGGCGTGGAAGCTCATTGCCTACCTGTCCGAGCCGCAGGTGCAGACACAGTTCCATGCGCTGACCGGCGACCTGCCGCCACGTCGAAGTGCGTGGACCAGCCCCGCGCTCACGCGCGACCCGTATGCGCGCGCGTTCCGCGAGCAGCTGGAACGCGCCCGTGCCGCACCGAAGGTGCCGGAATGGGAGCGCATCGCGCAGGAGATCCGCATCGTCGGCGAGGAGATGATCGGCGGACGCTACGACGTAGACGGTGCCGCCGAAGAGCTCGACCGCCGCACCGACGCCATCCTCGAGAAACGCCGCTGGATGCTCGACCACCGGACGATCGGAGCCGCGCCATGATCCGCGCGTCGACTGCCGGCTGGATGTTTGCCGCGCCCGCACTGACCGTGATCGGCGTGTTCTTCGGTCTGCCGGTGCTGGCCGCCTTCGCGCTGAGCCTCACCGACTTCGACATCTACGCGCTGGCCGACATGGGCAACCTGCGCTTCGTCGGGCTGGGCAACTACGCCGCGCTGCTGCAGAACGCGCTGTTCTGGCAGGCGCTGGGCAACACGATGTACTTCGTCGTGGTCGGCGTGCCGCTGTCGATCGCGGTGTCGCTGGGCGCGGCGTTGTTGCTGCATTCGAAGCTCGGCTCGTTCAAGCCGTTCTTCCGCACCGCGTACTTCGCGCCGGTGGTCACCACCGTGGTCGCGGTGGCGGTGATCTGGCGCTACCTGTTCCACACGCGCTACGGGCTGGTGAACTGGGGCCTTTCGTGGTTCGGTATCGACCCCATCGACTGGCTCGGGGATCCGACGTGGGCGATGCCGACGATCATCCTGTTCGCCGTGTGGAAGAACTTCGGCTACAACATGATCATCTTCCTCGCTGGCCTGCAGTCGATCCCGGAAGACCTGTACGAAGCCGCGCGCATCGACGGCGCCAGCCGCACGCAGCAGTTCCGGCACATCACGCTGCCGCAACTCGGGCCGGTGCTGCTGCTGGTCAGCATCATCACGCTGTCGGGCTATTTCCAGCTGTTCGCCGAACCCTACGTGATGACCCGCGGCGGGCCGATGCAGAGCACCGTGAGTGTGTTGTACCTGATGTACGAACAGGGTTTCATGTGGTGGAACCTCGGCAACGCCTCGGCGGTCGCGTTCCTGCTGTTCGTGCTGATGGTGACCGTGACCAGCGGGCTGATGTGGTTCGCACGGCGCAAGGGAGCCGAATCGTGAACCCGCGCCTGGCCCGGGCCATCGTCAACGGTCTGATGATCGCGCTGGCGGTGATCAGCCTGACGCCGCTGCTGTGGATGCTGTCGGTGTCGTTCATGCAGGCCGGTGAGGCGAGCGCCTTCCCGCCGCCACTGTGGCCGAAGGCGCCGACGCTGCACAACTACCACGAGCTGTTCGCGCGCGCCGGCATGGGCCGCTACCTGCTCAACAGTTTCCTGATCGCCAGCGCCGCCACCCTGGTCGCGCTGCTGCTCAACACGATGGCCGGCTACGCCTTCGCCAAGCTGCGATTTGCCGGTCGCGAGCGCATCTTCCAGCTGCTGCTCGGGGCGCTGATCATTCCCGCGCAGGTGACGATGATGCCGCTGTTCCTGATGCTCAAGCAGATCGGGCTGGTCAACAGCTATGCCGGTGCGGTCGTGCCGCTGATGGCGAGCGTGTTCGGCATCTTCCTGGTGCGACAGTACGCGCGCTCCATTCCGGACGAACTGCTGGAAGCGGCGCGCATCGACGGCGCCGGCGAGCTGCGCATCTTCTTCCAGATCGTGCTACCGGTGCTCAAGCCGATCCTGGTGACGCTGGCGATCTTCGTCTTCCTCGGCGCGTGGAACGACTTCATGTGGCCGCTGATCATCCTCAGCGACAGCAGTCATTTCACCCTGCCGGTCGCGCTGGCGTCGCTCTCGCGCGAACACGTGCAGGACAACGAACTGATGATGGCGGGCTCGGTGGTGACGGTGCTTCCGGTGCTGGTCCTGTTCCTGGTGCTGCAGCGCTACTACCTGCAGGGCCTGCTGGTCGGGAGCGTGAAGGGGTGAGCGTGCGGAAGGGCGGTGCGGTGCTGCTGGCATTGCTGGCGATGCCGGCATTGGCACAGAAGGGCGGATCGGCGCGAGTGCTGGACGGATTCGAGTCGAGCACGCCGTGGCAGGTCGTCACGTCCGACCAGGTGGGCGGAAGCCTGCGCAGCGTGGCCGGCGTGAGCGGCAAGGCCGTGTGCCTGGACTACGACTTCCACGGTGTCTCGGGCTACGCCGGCCTGCAGCGCGAGCTGCCCATCGACTATCCCGGCAACTATGCGTTCTCGTTCCGCCTGCGCGGCGATTCGCCGGCGAACGATCTGCAGTTCAAGCTGGTCGACGACAGCGGCGACAACGTGTGGTGGGTCAACCGTCCGCGTTACGAATTCCCGCGCGAGTGGACGCAGGTCGTCTACAAGCAACGTCACATCAGCCGTGCCTGGGGTCCGGCGCCGGACCCGACCCTACGACACAGCCGCAAGATCGAATTCACGATCTACAACAGCGCCGGCGGAAAGGGCTCGGTGTGCTTCGACGAGCTGACGTTCCGCGCATTGCCGCCGCAGGACGATTCGCCGCTGATCGGCGAGGCCACGGCGACGTCGCAGGACCGCAGCGGCCCTGCGCGCGATGCACTCGACGATTCCGCCAGCACGGCGTGGCGCGCGCCAGTCGATCCAGTCGCGCCGCCACAGTTCGTGCTCGACCTGCGCAAGCCGCGCGAGTTCGGTGGCGTGGTCCTGCAATGGTTGCCGGGTGAGCACGCACGCGATTACCGCATCGAACTCTCCGATGATCGCGAGCACTGGCGCGTCGTGCGCGACGTCGCTGGCGCGGATGGCGGCACCGATTTCATCGCGCTGCCCGAATCGGAAGCGCGTTACCTGCGACTGACACCGCTGCGTGCGCCGGGTGGACGCATCGGACTGGCGAGCCTGCAAGTACGACCGCTCGCGTTCGCGGCGACGCCGAACGATTTCGTGCGCTCGGTCGCGGCGGCGGCACCGCGAGGCACGTATCCGCGCGGTTTCAGCGGCGAGCAGCCGTACTGGACCATCCTCGGCATCGACGGCGGCACCGAGCAGGGCCTGATCGGCGAGGACGGTGCGATCGAGCTGGGCAAGGGCGCCTTCAGCGTGGAGCCGGTGGTGATCGCGTCCGGTCGCGCGACCACATGGGCCGACGCGCGCATCACCCAGTCGCTGCAGAACGGTTATCTACCGGTACCGACCGTGCACTGGGAACACGCCGACCTCCACCTCGACATCACCGGTTTCGCACAGGGCACGCAGGCGCAGTCGCAGCTGGTCGGTCGCTATCGCCTGAGCAACCCGACGTCGCAGGCCCGCGATTACGTGTTGCGCCTGAAAGTACGTCCGCTGCAGGTGAATCCGCCGACGCAGTTCCTCAACACGGTCGGTGGCGTCAGTCCGATCCATACGCTGCGCGTGGATGGCGAGCGCATCGACGTGGACGGCCGCGCGCGCGTTTCGATGTCGCGCAACGCCGGCGCGTGGTTCGCCACGACGTTCGATGGTGAGGGCGACGCACAACCGTCGCAGCAGGTCGCATCGGTTGACGATCCGACTGGGCTGGCCAGTGGCGCGCTCGACTACCCGGTTCGGCTGGGTTCGGGTGAGTCGTTCGAGCTCGACTGGATCGCGCCGATGACCGGTGCGATGCCGACGGGGTTCGCGCCCGGCGACGCAGAAGCGATGCAGCGCGCCGTCGCCTCGCAATGGCGCGACAAGCTCGACCGCGTGCGCCTGCGCGTGCCCGCGCAGGGGCAGCACGTCGTCGACACGCTGCGAACGGCGCTGGCGCACATGCTGATCAGCCGCATCGGTCCGCGCCTGCAGCCGGGCACGCGTTCGTATTCGCGCGCGTGGATCCGCGACGGCGCGATGATCGGCGAAGGCCTGCTGCGCATGGGCCGCGAGGACGTGGCCGAAGAATTCCTGCGCTGGTACGCGCCGTACCAGTTCGAGAACGGAAAAGTGCCGTGCTGCGTGGACGATCGCGGCAGCGATCCGGTCCCGGAGAACGACAGCCACGGTGAGCTGGTCTTCACCGTCGCCGAGGTCTACCGCTACACGCAGGACCGTGCGCTGCTGGAAGTGATGTGGCCGCATGTCGTCGGCGCGGTGGCGTACATGGACCAGCTGCGAGTGAGCGAGCGCACCGAAGCCAATCGCGCACGAAATCCGGCGTTCTACGGAATGATGCCGGCCTCGATCAGCCACGAAGGCTATTCGGCCAAGCCGATGCATTCGTACTGGGACAACTTCTGGGCGCTGCGTGGTTACAAGGATGCGGTGGAGATCGCGCAGTGGCTCGGTCGCGACGAGGATGCGCGCCGCTTTGCCGCGTCGCGCGACCAGTTCCGCGACGATCTGTACGCATCGCTGCGTTCGGCCACTCAGCAACACGACATCGATTTCCTGCCCGGCGCGGCCGAGCTGGGCGATTTCGACGCGACGTCCACGACCATCGCGCTCGCACCCGGCGGCGAGCAGGGGCGGTTGCCGCAGGACCTGCTCGACAACACCTTCGAACGCTACTGGCGCGAGTTCGTGGCGCGCCGCGACGGCACGCGCGAGTGGAAGGACTACACGCCTTACGAACTGCGCACCATCGGTACGTTCGTCCGCCTGGGCTGGCGCGAGCGCGCGCACGAGTCCCTGGCGTTCTTCTTCGCCGACCAGCAGCCGCGCAGCTGGAACCAGTGGGCCGAAGTCGTTTCGCGCACGCCACGCAAACCGTTCTTCGTCGGCGACCTGCCGCACGCGTGGGTCGGTTCGGATTACGTGCGGTCGGCGCTCGACCTGTTCGCGTATACGCGCGACATCGACGATGCGCTGGTCGTGGCCGCGGGCATTCCCTCCGACTGGCTCGCGGGGCAGGGCGTCGAGGTCTCGGGCCTGCGCACGCCGAACGGGCCGCTGGGTTACACGCTCAAGGAAACGAACCGGACGCTGGTCTTCACACTGGCGAAGGGCCTGCGCGTTCCGGCCGGTGGCGTCGTGCTGGCCTGGCCGTACGAGCACGCACCGGGCGTGACACGCGTGGACGGTCGTCCGGCGCAGTGGGAGAACGGCGAGCTGCGACTGCGCAAGGCGCCGTCGAAGGTGGAAGTCGCCTTGCCGCCGCGTTGAGGTGCTGTCGGATTCACCCGGCTTTCACGCCTGCCGGAATGCAGTAGCCGCTCCCGACGCAGGAGCGGCCATGACGCTGGAAATGCTGATGCAGGCCGCGGTGGTGGAGCCGCAGCCGCGCGCGTACCTGATCTCGTCGTCGAACATCTTCCTGTTCTTCTTCATCATGCTCGGGCCGCTCAAGCTGCTCGGCCCGTACTTCGTGCAGACGCGGGAGCTGCCGGCGAAGCAGGCCCGCGCGATGGCGTGGAAGGTGTTCGCGCTGGCGGTGGTGGCGATCCTCATCGCCGGCCTGCTCGGTCGCGTGCTGCTGCGCAACTGGCACATCGCGCCGCCGGTGATGCAGCTCGCGGCGGGCCTCATCTTCCTGCTGGTCGCGTTGCAGATGGTGCTGTCGCAGTACCAGGAGACCGACTCGCCGCAAGGAGAGTCGGTGGAACCGCAACTGTTGCGGCTGGTGTTCCCGGTCACCGTCACGCCCTACGGCGTGGCGACGGTCATCGTGATGATGGCGATGAGCGCGGACATGCAGCGTTCGTTCTCGGTGCTGGGACTGGCCATCGCGGTGATGGCGCTGAACCTGCTGGCGATGCTGTTCGTGCGGCCACTGATGCGCACGATCGGGCTGTTGCCGCTGCAGATCCTGGGCGCGGTGCTCGGCATCCTGCAGGTCGGACTGGCGTTGCAGCTGATGGTGGTCGCACTGGCGCAGCTGGGGTTGCCACTGGACACGGGCGCGCTCGGGCCGCTGATGCCCGGACCGCGCTGACGCAGCCCGGGTAATCGCCCGGTTACTTCTTCTCCACGGGCGGCAGCGTGCGCGCCTTCACCCGGCTGCCCGGCGTGAGCAGTGCATTGGGCGCGAGGACCACCGTGTCGTTGGCCGCGACACCGGAGAGGATCTCGATCTCGTTGCCGAGGTTGCGGCCGAGAGTGACGTCGCGGAACTCCAGCGTCGAATCCTTGAGCGTCGCGATCTGGGCGCCGCTGCCGCGCTGGATCACCGTCGACAGCGGTACGACCACTGCCGGTGCCGCGCGCGGCAGGCGTAAGGTCACCGTGCCGACCATGCCGGCGGGAATGCGGCTATCGGGATTGGGCAGACGCAGTTCGGTGCGCATCACGCCAGCGTCGCGCGAAATCGCCTGCGCACTGCGCACGACCTGCGCCTTGAACGTCTGGCCCGGGAGTTCCGGGAAGCTGACGTCGCCTTCCACGCCGGGGCGGATCTGCAGCGCCACGTTCTGCGGCACGTCGACCACCACGCGTAGCGGATCCAGCGCGTTGACTTCGAACATCGGCTCCGCGCTCGCGGCATCGCCGACCACACGATCGCCGCGTTCGACATTGCGCGCCACCACCACGCCGGCGAACGGCGCGCGCACGGTCTGGAAGCCCTGCCGTTCGCGCGCCGCCGCAAGGCGCGCTTCCGCCGCGCCACGTGCTGCGACGGCGACGTCGTAGTTGGCCTTGCGGTCGCTGTAGAGCTCCTTGGAAATCGCGCCCGAGCCGATCAGTACCTGCGCGCGGTCGTAGTTGACCCTGGCCAGTTCCTGGTCCGCGCGCGCCTGTTCGAGACCGGCGGCGGCTTCGCGCACGGCCTGGTCGGATTCGGGCGCGGAAATCACCGCGAGCACCTGGCCTGCGCCCACCGCGTCGCCGAGATCGGCGCGACGCTCGCTGACGAAACCGGTTGCGCGTGGATAGATCTGCGCGGATTCGCCGGCCAGTGCGCGCGCCGGCAGGCGCAGGTCGAACGCGTTGTCGGCGGCCCTGGCCTGCGCGGTGAGGACTTCGGGCACGCTGACCGGCGGCGTGGTTTCGGCGGCGCTGCGGCTGCACGCGGCGAGCGTGAACGCCACGACGGTCGCGAGCAGCGTGTGCGCGGCAACGGAACGAGTAGGCGAGATGATCATGGAGTGGCTCCTGCTTCGGCGCCGTCGGTGCCGGAGGTGGTAACGGATTCGGAATCGCCGAGCGCGGCGTGGCGGGCTGCGGCGGGCATGCGGCCGAGCACCGCGAGGATCGAGGGCACCAGGATCAGCGTGGCGGGCGTGCCGAAGAGCAGGCCTCCGATCACCGCGCGGCCCAGCGGCGCGTTCTGCTCGCCGCCTTCGCCCAGGCCGATCGCCATCGGGATGATGCCCAGCACCATCGCGCTGGCGGTCATCAGCACCGGTCGCAGTCGCACCGCGGCCGATTCGTACGCGGCCAGTTCGGGATCGTGTCCCTGTGCGACGAGTCCGCGCGCGAAGCTGGTCACCAGCACGCTGTTCGCGGTGGACACGCCGATCACCATCATCACGCCCATCAACGCGGGCACGCTGAGCGGCGTGCCGGTGAGGAACAGGCCGATGGCCGCGCCGGCGATCGCGACCGGCAGGCCCGACATCGCCACAAGCGGCTGGATCCACGACTGGAAGTTCACCACCAGCACCAGGAACACCAGCGTCGCCGACATCAGCAGGCCGGCGGCGAGTTCGCTGTAAGCGCTCTGCATCTCGCCGGCCTGGCCGACGATCTCGATGCGGTTGCCGGGCTTGAGGCGCGCTTCCATCGACTTGGTGATCCTGGTGAGGCGGTCATGGACCGAGCCCAGGTCGGTGCCTTCGACGTTGGCCAGCACGCTGATCGTCGGCGCCAGCGTGGTGCGCGCCAGGCTCGCCGGCACGTTGCGCGGCGTGACCGTGGCGATGTTGCGCAGGAGCACGGCCTGTCCATCGTTGCCGATGCGCAGCGGCGCGTTGAGCAGCGCGTCGATGCTGGTCATGTTCGGCGGCGGCGCCTGCACCTGCACGGTGTAGGCGAGTGCGTTGACGGTATCGGTCCAATACACCGGCGAAACCGTGCCGGCCGAGCCGAGCACCGCCAGCACTGCGCGGCTGGCCTGCTGCGCATCGAGTCCCAACTGCGCCGCGCGCGTGCGGTCGATGTGCACCTGGTATTCGGGCAGGTCGAGCACCTGGCGCAGCGCGACGTCGACCGCGCCCGGCACCTGCTTGAGCTGCTGCTCGATCTCGCGCGCGAGTGCGAGGTTGCCCGCGTTGTCGCGGCCGATCAGGCGCACTTCGAACGCGGCCGCGGCGGAGCCGGCCAGCGTGCGGCTGGTCGCGTCCGGCGGACGTTCGAACATCTTCACGTCGGGGAACTTCTCGGCAAGGCGATGACGGATGCGCGAGAGGTATTCGTGGCTGGGGCCGTGCGGCGTCTTCAGCTGCAGCATGATCTCGGCTTCGAACGAACCGACCACCGCGCTGTCGACCAGCGACAGGTTGACCGCGTCGGGCACGCCGATCTGTTCGTAGACGGTCTGCAGTTCGGTAGGGGGGATGATCTCGCGGATCTCGCGCTGGATCTGGGTCACGCGCGCGGCGGTTTCCTCCAGTCGCGTGCCGGACGGAAAGCGCACCTGGAAACGCAGCTGGCCGGCATCGACCTGCGGAAAGTACTCGCGCCCCAGCATCAATGCCGAACCCGCGCCCAGCGCGATCACCAGTAGCGCCGCCATCGCGAGCACGCCGCCGTGATGGCCCAGCTTCACCAGCAGCGCATGGTGGCGCTCGCGCAGCGATTCGAGCGTGTGTTCGACCTTGTGGCTGACCGAGAGCAGCAGCTTCTCGGCTTTCCAGCGCGGATTCTCGCGGCTGCGGATGTCGGCCGGCAGCAGCAGGTAGCACAGCACCGGGATCAGTGTGCGCGAGAGCAGGAACGAGGCCAGCATCGCGAAGATCACCGCCAGCGCCAGCGGCGTGAACACCCACGCCGACAATCCGGTCATCAGCAGGATTGGCGTGAGCACGATGCAGATGGCGATGGTGGAGACCATCTCCGGGAACACCACTTCCTTCGCGCTGTCCAGGATCGCGGTGCGCACGTCCTTGCCCATCGCGATGTTGCGGTTGGTGTTCTCCACGTCCACCACCGCGTTGTCGACCAGGATGCCGATCGCGAGCGCGAGGCCGCCCAGCGTCATCACATTGAACGTGTAGCCCAGCAGGCTGAGCACCGCGACAGACGCGAGCAGTGCGAGCGGAATGGCCGACAGCACGATCAGGCTGGAACGCCACGAGCCGATGAACACCAATACGACCAGCGCGACCAGCAGGCCGACCAGGATCGCTTCGTGTCGGATCGAGCCGATCGCGTTGTCGACGAACACCGATTGGTCGAAGATCGGCTGGATGCGCGTGCCGGGCGGTGCGGATGCTTCGATCTCCGGCAGGCGTTCGCGCACCGCGCGTACCAGCTCCACTGCCGAGGCGTTGCCGAGCTTGATCAGCGCCACCGCCACCGCGCTCGAGCCGTCCATGCGCGCGACGTTGGTCTGCAGCGCGCCACCGTCGCGCACCGAGGCGATGTCGCGCACGTACACCAGCGTGCCGTTGCGCGCGGCGACTGGGATGTCGAGGAAATCCGCGGCCGTTGCGGGACTGGTGTCGAGCGAGATCTGCATCTCGCGCGCGTTCTCGCGGATCGAGCCGGAGGGCAGGGTGGGGCTGCCGCGTTCAAGCGCGCCGGTGACGTCAGCCGGCGTGAGCCCGTAGGTCTGCAGCGCGGCCGGATCGAGGTCGACCATGATCTGCCGCGCCGCGCCGCCGTAGGGCAGCGACATGCGGATGCCGGGAATGGTCTGGATCTGCGAGCGAAGCTGCAGGCGCGCGTAGTCGTAGAGCTGCGCTTCGGTCATCGAGTCCGACGACAGCACCAGCATCAGCACCGGCGTGGACGACACGTTGTTGCGGATGACCAGCGGCGGCGACGTGCCCGGCGGCATGCGCCGCAGGATCGTCTGCGAGACCGAGGTGATCTGGCCGAGCGCGCGGTCCAGGCTTACGTTCGGCTGGAAGTCGATGCGCACGATGCTGGCGCCGTTGATCGTGTCGGAGCGGACCTCCTTCAGGTCGTCGACCGTGTTCATGATCGCCACCTCGGAGAACGAGGTGAGCTTGGCGGCCATGTCGGCGGCGGGCAGGCCGTTGTACGTCCACACCAGGTTGATCGAGGGAATCCCAACCTCGGGCAGGATGTCGGTCGGCATTCGCCGCGCCGCCAGCGTGCCGAACAGCAGGATCAGGATGGCGAGCACGCCGATGGTGTAACGGCGGCTCAGGGCGTATTGGACGATCCACATCGTGCTGCATCCGTGGGGGAGGCGGTGGCTGACAGTGCGCGCACGCCGTGACCGGCCGACGCCATCGCCGCGACACCGCGAAGCGGCGTGGCGCTGGTACAGGACGGGGCCGTGACGATCCAGCGTCCACGGCGATGCTCGAATTAAGGTAGGCGCGCGCCCCCAGTCCGAGCTAGTCCATTGCTGCACGATAATTGCCTGATCCTGCAATTCGACCGGATCGGCAACATGACCTTTGGCACAGAGGCCATAATCGGCAAGGTCACACGACGGCCCGGAACCCCATGAATCTCATTGCTTCCACGCCGGACATCGAGCACCACGCCGGCTGCGCGTCGCTGGCGGAGCTTTCCGAGCGGATTGCCCGATCGACACCGGAGGACGGCATCCACGGCACGGCCTATGCGCCGCTGAGCCTGGTGCGCATCAGCGCGCCGACCGCGTGCACACCGTCGGTGTACGAGCCGCGCCTGGCGATCGTCGCGCAGGGCAGCAAGGTCGCCACGCTCGCGGGCCAGACCTACCGCTACGACCCGCTCAACTACCTCGTCGTATCGGTGACGCTGCCGGTGACGGGACAGGTCGTCGAGGCGACGCCGGAGCATCCGTACCTGTGTTTCCGCCTCGACATCGACCCGCAGGAAGTCGCCGACCTGCTTGCCGACGCCGGCACGTCGCACGCGACGCAGGGTGTGGATCCGGGCCTGTACGCGGCGCGTGTCACCCGTCCGCTGATGGATGCGGTGTTGCGCCTGATGCGCTTGCTCGACACGCCTTCGGACGTACCGGTGCTCGCGCCGCTGCTGCGACGCGAGATCCTGTACCGCGTGCTCAGCGGCGAACTCGGCCATCGCCTGCGTGCACTCGCGGTCACCGATTCCCGCTCGCACCGCATCGCCCGCGCGGTGTCGTCGCTTCGGCAGAACTATCTGGAACCGCTGAGCATCGACGACCTCGCTCGTTCGGTGCATATGAGCACGTCGTCGTTCCACCACCAGTTCAAGGCGGTGACGACGATGTCGCCGTTGCAGTTCCAGAAGCACCTGCGCCTGCACGAGGCGCGCCGGCTGATGCTCGGTGGCGCGATGGAAGCGATGTCCGCGGCGCGCCACGTCGGCTACGAAAGCCCCTCGCAGTTCAGTCGCGAATACAAGCGCCTGTTCGGCGCGCCGCCGCGCTCGGAAGTGGGGCGCTCGCGCAACGTGCCGCAGGTGTGATTGGACGCGCCCCGCATCCGCGAGGGCTGCGTCGCATCGCCTGATGCGCTATTGCGGGAACTTCGCGAACATCCGCGTCACCGCCTGGTCGACCGCCTTGTCGACCTTGTCCGGATTCGACGACACGGTCTCCGTCGCGGTACCGCGCCAGACCGCCTTCTGCGTCTTCGCGTCGAACATGTCGATGACGAGCGTGCCGACCTCGTAGTTGTGCACGCTGGTCGTCGCCGTGCCCATCCCCATGCCCATTCCGCCCCAGCCGCGCCAGCCCCAGCCGCCCATCGGCGTGCCGGTGTAGAACGTATCGAGGGTCTGCTTCTGCGACGTGGAGACGTGCGCGGCGACCGCGACGTCGCCCTGTTCGGCCAGCGTCCAGCCCTTGGCGCGCAGTTGCGCGTCGACGTTGTCGACGATGCGCTGGTCCACCAGCGGCGAACCGCCCTGCGGCTTGAGCGCCCAGTAGTAGGTCTTGTACGCGGAGAAGTTCGCGGCCGGATCGCGATCGACGGTCACCTTCGGCGCCGCCGAGGCGGCGACCGGAACCAGCAGCGCGAGGAGCAGAAGGCCTTTCATGGCATCACCTGCGTGTGGGAAGGATCGCTACGTTCGCGCCACGGCCGGATAAACAGCGTGAAATCGTGGGCCGGCAAGAGGCCGGCTACGCGTCTTCCCTTGGGAGTTCGCGATGCGCACCGCACCTGTGGAATGATCCCAACCGCCAACGACGCACAAGGACGCCCATGTCGCTGCCCGAATCCGTACGCCCGATCCTCGAATCCGTGATACGCCAGCCCACGGTCGCGCGCGGGTTGCCGCTGGAGTTCTGGCGGCATCCCGATCACCGCGCGTGGATCGATGCCTTCACGGAGCTGGCGATCGCGCTGACGCAGTCCGATCTCGATGAGGCGTCGTTGCCGCGCGGTTACGTGCTGATCGCTTACCTGTTCGATTGGGAGGCGCAGTGCCAGTTCAGCGGTTGGCATGCGCTGGAGAACCGGCGCAACGAACTCCCCGCGATCTTCGTCGCCTACGAAGAGGTCGGGCTGGAGGGTGAGGCCGAGGCGTTGCGTCGTGCGCTGCAGGCGTGGGATGCGTCGGGTGGCGATCATGTCGCGGCGGGAGCGGCGTACAACACGACGCGGCACGGCTACAGTGTCGACCTGGATCGCCTGGAATATCTCGCCGGTTACTTCATCGACCACGCGGACCGGCTGCTGTACGACGCCGCGTAACGATCACTCGTACCAGTGCACGTGCAGCGGCGTGCCGTGGTCGCTGTCGAGCGTGGTCAGCACCGGCCAGCGCTCAAGGTCGCCCGATACCAGCGCCTGTTCGAACACCGCGCGCTTGCGTTCGCCATGCAATAGCAGCAGCCGGTGCGGGATGCGCGCGATGCCGTGCGGCGTGAGGCTGATGCGACGCGGCCATTCGCGCGCGCCGGGACAGCCGCTCGCATCTATGGCGACGTAATCGCGCTGGCTCTTCATCACGCGCTCGAAATCGTTCATCGCCGGGAACAGCGAGGCGGTATGGCCATCGTCGCCCATGCCGAACACCGCGACGGTCGCTTCGCGTCGCGCATGCGCGTTGGCCGTTGCGACCGCGCCCTCGATGTTGCGGCCGGCCTGGGTCATCGGTTCGAAATGCGCGGGCGCGGCATGGTCCTGCAGCAGCTCGTGGCGAACCAGCCAGGCGTTGCTTTCGGGGTCGTCGGGGAGCAGCCAGCGTTCGTCGACCAGGCCCACGTCGACGCGTTCCCAGTCCAGCGGCGCCTGCGAGAGCGCGTGGTAGACCGGTCCCGGCGTGGTGCCGCCGGACAGCAGCAGGCGCGCGCGCGGTTGCAGGGTCAAGTCACGACGCAGATCGGCGGCGATCGACACCGCCGCGGCCCAGGTCCAGACCTCGCGGTTCGGGTGCACGTGCAGGACATGCCGGGCGACCGGCATGTTGGTGCGGGCGGAAGCGGGCGAGCCAGCGTCGACCATGAGCCGATCCTCGCACAGCTTCGGGCACGGTGGGGTGTGGGCTACGCTCCGGTCTGCGCCAGCGCGGCCGCGCCCAGCAGGCCCGGCTGCGGATGGACCACCGCCAGCGTCGGGATGCGCGCCATCGTCGGCGAGAACCGGCCCTTGTATTCGAAGCGCTGGCGGAACGCCGAGTGCGCGATCTGCGGCAGCAGCTTGGGTACGAGTCCGCCCGCGAGGAAAACGCCGTCCCACGCGCCCAGGGTCAGGACGAGGTCGCCCGCGGCGGCACCGAAGACGGCGCAGAACACGTCGACAGTGCGCAGTGCGCGTTCGTCGCCTTCCTTCGCGCGCGCGGTGATGTCGGAGGGCTTGAGCGGTCCCGGATCCTCGCCCGCGATCGCGCTGAGCGCACGGTGCACGTTGACCAGACCCTGGCCGCTGACGAGGCGTTCGTTGGAGACGCGGCCGAACTCGCCGGACATGCGCTGGAGGATCTCGATTTCCTCCGGTGAGTTCGGCGCGAAGCCGACGTGGCCGCCCTCGGTCTGCAACGCGTAATGGCGGCCATCGCGACGCAGCAGTCCGCCCACGCCCAGCCCGGTGCCGGCGCCGATGATCGCGAAAGTGCGGTCCTGGCCATCGTGGCCGTTCCAGCCGACGCCGCCGACCGGCACCACGTCCTTGGGCTGCAGCAGCGAAGCGCCCATCGCCTGCGCGGCGAAGTCGTTGACCAGTCGAACCGAGTCCAGCCCCAGGGCTTGGCAGGTGCGCGTGGCCGAGATCACCCACGGATGATTGGTGATGCGCGCCTCGTCGCCGTCCACGCGACCTGCCACCGCGAACACGCCGTTCTGCGCAGTGGCACCGGTGGTGTCGAGGTAATGGCGTGCCGCATCGGACAGCGAAGGAAAGTCGGCGACGGCGAACTCGCGCACGCTTTCCATCAGCAGGGGCTCGACCGGATCCTGGCGGGCCAGGGCAAAGCGGGCATTGGTGCCGCCGATGTCGGCGAGCAGGGAGGTGGCCGGAAGAACGGAAACGCTCAAGGAATCACCACTGCGTTCGCGCGGAATGCGGAAGAGCCGCAGGGTAATCGCTCGGCCGGCGTCTGTGTGGGAAAGCGCGGCGGCCGGAGGTCGTGCAAGGCGCTGAATACGAAATCAGCGGTCGTCGCGTCGTGACATAGAACGGAGGGACCCGTTGCCGAAGAGGGAGGGAGGCAACGGATCCCGTCCGCGAAACGCGTGGGGAAAGTAAGGAGGGGCTTCAGTACGGCAGCGGGTCGGCCAGCGAGCGGCCGTGCGACTGGATCACCCGCGAGTACCACAGCGCACTGTCCTTCGGCGTGCGCTCCTGCGTGCCGTAGTTCACGTGGATCATGCCGAAGCGCTTGGAATAGCCCAGCGACCATTCCAGGTTGTCCAGCAGCGACCACAGCATGTAGCCGCGCACGTCGACGCCGGCGTCGATCGCGTCGTGGATCGCGCGCAGGTGCTTGCGCAGGTAGTCCGTGCGCAGCGGGTCCTTGACGCGACGCTTGCCGTCGTCGTCCACCATCGCGGTCGGCGGATCGAAGAACGCCGCACCGTTTTCGGTGATGTAGACCGGCAGGTCGCCGTAGGTCTGCTTGAACCACACCAGCAGGTCGGTCAGGCCCTGCGGGAAGACTTCCCAGCCGGTCTCCGTGTACGTACCCAGCGGCTGGCGCACTACGCCGGTGTTGAGCGGGTAGCTCTCGGCGGCCTTGGTGACGCTGCGCGTGTAGTAGTTGATGCCGACGAAGTCGAGCTTCTGCTGGATCAGTTCGTAATCTTCCGCCGGCCATTCCGGCCATGCGTTGCCGAAGATCTCCTTCAGCTCCGGCGGGTAATGGCCGAGCAGGGCGGGGTGCAGGTACTGCTCGTTCATGTACGCGTGCGCGCGACGCACCGCGGCCGCGTCGTCGGACGAGTCGGTCGCCGGGTACTTCGGTTCGATGTTCACCACCAGGCCGATCTCGTGGCGGCCCAGTTCGCGGTATGCCTTCACTGCCGCGCCGTGCGCGCGCATGAGGTTGTGCGAGGCGATCGGCGCTTCGAACTTGCTGCGATGGCCGGGCGCCAGCGCGCCGTGCAGGTAGCCGCCGTCGGTGACCACCCACGGCTCGTTGAGCGTGACCCACTTCTTCACGCGGCCGTCGAGTTCGCGGTACATCACGCCGGCGTATTCGGCGAACCAGTCGGCGATGTCGCGGTTGAGCCAGCCACCGCGGTCGTCGAGCGCCGCCGGCAGGTCCCAGTGGTACAGCGTCAGCAGCGGCTCGATACCGTTGTTGAGCAGCTCGTCGACCAGGCGCGAATAGAAGTCCAGGCCTTTCTGGTTCACCCGACCCGTACCCTCGGGCAGGATGCGCGACCACGACACGCTGAAGCGGTAGGCCTGCAGGCCCAGCTCGCGCATCAGCTTCACGTCGTCCTTCCAGCGGTTGTAGTGGTCGCAGGCGACGTCGCCGGTGTCGCCGTTAAGCATCATCCCCGGGGTGTGGGCGAAGCGCGTCCAGATGCTCGGACCGGCACCGTCGGCCAGCGGCGAGCCCTCGATCTGGTGGGCCGCGGTGGCGGCACCCCACAGAAAGCCCTTGGGGAACGCGAACGTGTCGGGACCAGGCGCCTGGCTCATCGGTGATTCGGCCTCGGATGGCGGTTTCGCGCAGGGCGAAACGCGGTGGATAGGCATGAAAACGGTTACATGGCAGGATAGCCGAGGACGGCGGCAAATGCATCGCCGACAATCCAAACGCCGACCTGCATCACGTCGGCCATGCCGTCGTCAGGGGCCGGAGAATTCATGGCGAAAGTCACGCTGGACCGTCTGCGCAAGGTCTATCCCAACGGCTACGTCGGCGTGGACGATGCGACGTTCGAGATCGGCGATGGCGAGCTGCTGGTCCTGGTCGGGCCGTCCGGCTGCGGCAAGTCGACGCTGCTGCGCATGATCGCGGGACTGGAGACCATCACCTCCGGCGAACTGCGCATCGGCGAGCGTCGCGTCAACGACGTCGCGCCGAAGGACCGCGACATCGCGATGGTGTTCCAGAGCTACGCGCTGTATCCGCACATGACGGTCGCGGATAACCTCGGCTTCGGCCTGAAGCTGCGCGGCACCGACAAGGCCGAGATCGCCCGTCGCGTGCGCGAATCGGCAGCGATGCTCGAACTGGAATCGTTGCTGGATCGCAAGCCGGCCGCGCTGTCGGGCGGACAGCGCCAGCGCGTCGCGCTCGGGCGGGCGCTGGTGCGCAACCCGCAGGTGTTCCTGCTCGACGAGCCGCTGTCCAACCTCGACGCCAAGCTGCGAGCGACCACGCGCGTGGAGATCGCGCGCCTGCATCGCCAGCTCGGCACGACGATGGTCTACGTCACCCACGACCAGGTCGAGGCGATGACGCTGGGCCAGCGCATCGTCGTGCTCGATAAAGGCCGCATCCAGCAGATCGACACGCCGATGGCGCTGTACAACCGTCCGGCCAACCTGTTCGTCGCGACCTTCCTCGGCAGTCCGCGCATGAACCTGCTACAGGGCGACGTCGTCGCCGATGGCGATGGCCTGCGCCTGCGCGTCGCCGATGGGCTGGAGCTGGCGCTGCATCCGGATGCCGCACTGGTATCGGCGATGCGCGCGTTCGCCGGGCATCGCCTCACGATCGGCCTGCGCCCGGAGGACCTGTTCCTGACCGCACCCGGTGCGGGACGCCTGAGCGCACGCGTGGAAACCGTCGAGCCGGTCGGCAACGAAGCCTTCCTCCATCTCGACTGCGCCGGTTCGGAGCTGGTCGTGCGCCTGTCGCCGCGCGGCCTTCCGGAGGTCGGCCAGATCGTGCACCTGGACCACCATGACGAACACCTGCACTGCTTCGATCCGGAAACCGGACAGCGGGTGGGGTGACCTCGCGCGACGCGCGCGCCGCTTTCGCCAACATGTTTCGCTAGCATGGGCTGCCGCCAGCGGGACCGGAGCCGCATGTCCATTGCCATCGAGGAAGTCCGTGCGGCCGATGGGCCGATCACGCGGCAGGCGCTGATCGACGGCGCGCGCCCGCGCGTGTTGCGCGGCATCTGCCGCGACTGGCCAATGGTCGCGCTGGCGCGCGGTTCCGATTCGGCCTTCGCCCGCGAACTGGCGCACCACGACAACGCCACCCCGGTCGACGCGCTGCTGATGCCGCCCGAGGCGCTGGGCGTGGTCGGTTACAACGCGGACCTCAGCGGCTTCAACTACCGGCATTTCCGCGTCACCGTGACGCAGGTGCTGGAGCGCCTCGCGGCGTACAGCCGGCAGGAGGAGGGCGAAGCGGGCGGCGTGGCGATGCAGAGCGCGCTGGTCGCACAGTGCCTGCCAGGGTTGATGGATGCGCATCCGATGCCGCTCCTCGACGCCGATGTGCAGCCGCGGCTGTGGATCGGCAATCGCGTGACCACGCCGGCGCATTTCGACACCTCGCACAACCTCGCCGTGGTCGTGTGCGGACGGCGCCGGTTCACGCTGATGCCGCCGGAGCAGGTCCGCAATCTCTATGTCGGCCCGCTCGATCGCGCGCCGACCGCCGCCGCTATCAGCCTGCCGCCGATCGACGCCGTCGACGATCCGCGCTACCCGCGCCTCGGCGAGGCGCTGGCGCACGCGCAGGTGGCCGAGCTGGAACCGGGCGATGCGATCTACATCCCACCGGTGTGGTGGCACCACGTCGCCTCGCTCGAACGCCTCAACGCGCTGATCAATTACTGGTGGCGTCCGCCGGCGTTCCCCGGCCATGTGCCCGAACCCGGCCTCGACGCACTGATGCATTGCCTGCTGGCGTTCCGCTCGCTGCCCCGGGCCGAGCGCGAGGCCTGGCGGACCCTGCTGGACCACTATGTGTTCGACGACGCCGATCCGGCGGCGCATCTCCCGGCCGATCGCCGCGGGGTGCTGGGACCGCTGACGGCGGACGTCGAGGCCCGCCTGCGCTCGCTGATCCAGCGCTGAGGGCGGGCCGGCGCGAGCCCGTCCGGGGCCCTCGCGGAGCCCTCCGCGCAGGCCGCGCGCAGTCGGTATACTCCCGGGAACCTGCGTCCCAAATGGCGCGACACGCCCAAGTCGATCAATCACTTGGGGCGTAAACCTGATCCTTTACGGTATTCACGGCCGCCTCACGCGGCGAGCCAGAGGCCATCCCGCCGCATGCGTCTGTCCACGATCAAGCTGTCCGGTTTCAAATCCTTCGTCGATCCGACCACGCTGCATTTGCCGACCAACATGACCGGCGTCGTCGGTCCCAATGGCTGCGGCAAGTCCAACATCATCGACGCCGTGCGCTGGGTGATGGGCGAGAGCTCGGCCAGCCGCCTGCGCGGCGATTCGCTGACCGACGTGATCTTCGCCGGCTCCTCGGCGCGCAAGCCGGTGTCGCAGGCGATGGTGGAGCTGATCTTCGACAACTCCGACCACACCATCACCGGCGAGTACGCCGCGTTCAACGAGATCTCGGTCAAGCGCACCGTCAGCCGCGACGGCAGCAGCCAGTACTACCTCAACGGCGCCAAGTGCCGCCGCCGCGACATCACCGACCTGTTCCTCGGCACCGGCCTGGGCCCGCGCAGCTACTCGATCATCGAGCAGGGCATGATCAGCCAGGTCATCGAGGCCAAGCCCGAGGAACTGCGCGTCTACCTGGAAGAAGCCGCCGGCATCTCCAAGTACAAGGAACGCCGCAAGGAAACCGAAACCCGCATCCGCCACACCCGCGAGAACCTGGACCGCCTGAGCGACCTGCGCGAGGAAGTCGGCAAGCAGCTCGAACACCTCAAGCGCCAGGCACGCCAGGCCGAGCAGTACCAGACCATCCAGGCCGAGCGGAAGGTCAAGGACGCCGAGTGGAAGGCACTGGAGCACCGCGCCCTCGACCAGAAGCTGCAGGGCCAGCGCGAACGCCTCAACTCACAGGAAACCCGCCTGCAGCAGTTGATCGCCGAACAGCGTGAGGCCGAGCGCGAGCTCGAAGTCGGCCGCGTGAAGCGCGAGGAAGCCGCCGAGGCGCTGAACAAGGCGCAGGCTGCCAGCTACGAGGTCAGCGGCACGCTGGCCCGCATCGAACAGCAGATCCAGCATCAGCGCGAGATGGCCACGCGCCTGCACAAGGCGCGCGATGAGGCGATGGCCGCGCTGGCCGAGCTGGGCGAACACATCGGCAGCGACCAGACCAAGCTCGACGTGCTGCGCGCCGCCGTGGGCGAAGCCGAGCCGAAGCTGGAGCAGCTGCGCGACGAGGACGGCATGCGCCAGGAAGCGTTGCGCGATGCCGAAGTCGCACTCAACGACTGGCAGCAGCGCTGGGACCAGCACAGCCGCGCCCAGGCCGAAGCCGCGCGCGCCGCGGACGTCGAACGCACCCGCATCGAACACCTCGATCGGCAGGTGCTGGACGCCGACCGTCGTCGCGAAGCGCTCAGCAACGAACGCAGCGGGCTCGACCTGGGTGCGCTGACCGAATCGTTCGCCGCGCTGCAGGAACAGCACGAAACGCAGAAGTTCTCGATCGACAGCCTCAGCGAGGAGCTGGAGACCCGCAAGGGCACACTGTCGGAGCTGCAGGAACAGCAGCGCGCCGCGCAGTCCGAGCTGGCCGAAGCGCGCAAGCAGGTGCAGGCCGCGCGCGGCCGCCTGTCGTCGCTGGAAACCCTGCAGCATGCCGCGCTCGGTCAGGAGCAGGGCGCCGCGCTGAACTGGCTGCGTTCGCGCGGCCTGGATTCGGCCACCCGCGTGGGCGAAGCGCTTCAGGTCGAAGCGGGCTGGGAGAACGCCGTCGAAAGCGCGCTGGGCCAGATGATCGAAGGCGTGCTGGTCGAGTCGCCGGAAACGCTGGTCGAGGCGATCGGCGAACTCGGCGACGGCCGCCTCGCGCTGGTCGATCCGCACAACGACGCGGTGGAATTCGCGCCGACCTCGCTGGCCTCGAAGGTGCGCGGTCCGATCGCGGTCCGTCGCATCCTCGCCCGCCTGCATGCGGCCGAGACCCTGTCCGATGCCCGCGCGCTGCTGCCGATGCTGGGCGAGGGCGAGTCCATCATCACCCGTACTGGCGAACGCATGGGCGCCGGTTGGGTGCGCGTGCTGCGCTCCGGCGCCGCCCAGCAGGGCGCGCTGCTGCGCGAACGCGAGATCCAGACGCTGCGCGGCGATATCGAAACGCTGCAGGCGCGCGAACGCGAGCTCGAGTCGCTGCTGGTGCAGCTGCGCGACCGCACGCTCGCCGCCGAACAGCAGCGCGAGGACGCACAGCGCACGCTGTACATGGCGCACCGTTCGGTGTCGGAAATCGCCGGCCAGCTGCAGAGCCAGCAGGGCCGCCTCGACAACGCGCGTTCGCGCATCGAGAAGATCGATGCGGAACTGGCGCAGATCGCACAGGGCCTGGAGGCCGCGCAGGACCAGGCACGCGAGGCGCGCGCCCGCCAGGAAGAGGCGGTCGTGCGGATGAGCGAGCTGGAAGACACGCGCCAGGCGCTGGATGCCGAGCGTCGCGTCCTCGGTGAAGCGCGCGACCAGACCCGCAACATCGCCCGCGAGTCGCGCGACACCGCGCACGCGCTGGCGCTGACCCTGGAATCCCAGCGCACCCAGATCGTCGCGCTGGAACAGGCGCTGTCGCGCATGGGCGGCCAGCGCGGCCAGCTCGACTCGCGCCTGGGCGAACTCTCCGCGCAGCTCGCCGACGGCGACGAGCCGGTCGTGACGCTGGAAGAACAGCGCCAGGTCGCGCTCGAACAGCGCGTGGTCACCGAACAGAACCTCACCGCCGCGCGTACCGCGGTGGACGGCATCGACAACGACCTGCGGCGCTTCGAACAGGTCCGCCACCAGCGCGACGACCAGGCGATCCAGCAGCGCGAGGCCATCGGCCAGCGCCGCCTCGAGCAGCAGGCGCTGGTGCTCAAGGCCGAGCAGCTCGCCGCGGCCGTGGTCGAAGCCGGTTTCGTGCTCGAGGACGTGGTCAACACGCTCACCGAGGACATGGACCCGCAGGCGTGGGAACGCACCGTGTCCGAACTGGACTCCAAGCTGCGCCGACTGGAACCGGTCAACCTCGCCGCGATCCAGGAACACGCCGAGGCCGCGCAGCGCAAGGAATACCTGGACGCGCAGGACGCCGACCTCACCGCTGCGCTGGAAACGCTGGAAGATGCGATCCGCAAGATCGACCGCGAGACGCGCGGCCGCTTCAAGGACACCTTCGACCGCGTCAACAGCGGCGTGCAGGAGCTGTATCCGCGCCTGTTCGGTGGCGGACACGCCTACCTCGAACTGACCGGCGAAGACCTGCTCGACACCGGCGTGTCGATCATGGCGCGCCCCCCGGGCAAGCGCGTGTCGAACATCTCGCTGCTGTCCGGCGGCGAGAAGGCGATGACCGCGGTCGCGCTGGTGTTCGCGATCTTCCGGCTCAATCCCGCGCCGTTCTGCCTGCTCGACGAGGTGGACGCGCCGCTGGACGAAGCCAACGTCGGTCGCCTCGCGCAGATGGTCAGCGAGATGAGCGAGCAGGTACAGTTCCTGTTCGTGACCCACAACAAGGCGACGATGGAAGCCGCGCACCAGCTGTCCGGCGTGACCATGCGCGAGCCGGGCGTCAGCCGCCTGGTGTCGGTCGACCTGGCCGAGGCCTCGCGCCTGGCGGGCGTGGCCTGATCGCGGCGTCGCATCCACATCGGTAAGGAGCCCATCGAATGTCCGACATGACCCTGCTGCGGATCGGAATCCTGATCGCGGGTCTCGTGCTGATCGCGGCGATCGTGTTCTTCGGTCGCCCGCGCAAACCGGGGCAGGGCAAGCGCGTGCCGCGCGATGCCGCCGAGTCGACGCGCCACGAACCGACGCTGGGCGAGCAGATCGCGCGCGATTTCGAGCAGCAGGGCCGCGCCGCTGGCGAGACGACCGCGCAGGCGGAGCTGGAGCTGTTCGACCGCACCCTGGAAGGCGGCGCCAACAACGAGCTGGGCCGTCGCACCACCGAAGAGTTCGACAAGATCGTCACGCTGTACCTGGCCGCGCGCGCGGGGCAGAAACTGCACGGTCCGGACATCGTCGTCGCGGCCGAGAAGGCCGGCCTGGTCTACGGCCACATGGGCGTGTTCCACCGCCTGGTCGAGAACCATCCCGAGCGCGGCCCGGTATTCAGCGTCGCCAACATCATGAAGCCCGGCAGTTTCGACATGGCGCAGATCCAGGCGCTGGAAACCCCGGCGATCGCGTTCTTCCTGACCCTGCCGGCGCCCGTCAACGCGCTCGACGGCTGGGAAATGATGCTGCCGACCGCGCAGCGCATGGCCGAACTGCTGGACGGTGTGGTCCTGGACGAACAGCGCAACGCGCTGGGACGCCAGCGCATCGCCCACATCCGCGATGAGCTGCGTGCCTACGACCGCCAGCGCGAAGCGCCGCCGCTGACCAAGCCGACGCGCTGGTGACGTTACCGCCGCTCCGCGCTTGAGCTCTCACGATTGAAGAGATCTTGAGGTGGGGCGTCGACGTGGCGGCGCGCACGATTGCGGATGCCGGCCACATTGCCGTCATTCCCGCGAAGGCGGGAATCCATGCATCAGGGCCATTCCGTCTTTCGAAGGGCGTGCCGCATCGGGTCGTTGGATTCCCGCCTTCGCGGGAATGACAGCCGCGCGATAGCCTGTATCCGCGCACGTCAACGCTTCCTCCCTCACGCTCGCACCCGCAGAATGTCCCGGTCGCCGGACGACGACCCCAGGAAAGCACGTGGCCAAGACTCCGACTCCCGCCGACCGCATCGCCGAACTGCGCCAGCGCATCGACGACGCCAACTACCGCTACTACGTCCTCGACGATCCCTCGATCCCCGACGCGGAGTGGGACGCGCTGCTGCGCGAGTTGCAATCGCTGGAAGCCGCGCATCCGGAACTGGTGACGCCGGACTCGCCGACGCAGCGCGTCGGCATCGCCCCGACCGGCACGTTCGCCGAAGTGCGCCATGCGATCCCGATGCTGTCGCTGGGCAATGCGTTCACCGACGAGGAAGTCGCCGATTTCGAACGTCGCATCGAGGAAAAGCTCGGCCGTCGCGCGCCGCGCTTCTCCGCCGAACCCAAGCTCGACGGACTCGCGATCAGCCTGCGTTATGAGGACGGCCGCTTCGCGCAGGGCGCCACACGCGGCGACGGCGCCACCGGCGAGGACGTGACCGCCAACCTGCGCACGATCAAAGCCATTCCGCTGCAGCTGCGCGGCAAGGGCTGGCCCTCCGTGCTGGAAGTGCGCGGTGAGGTCTACATGCCGCTGGCCGCGTTCAAGGCCTACAACGAGCGCGCCGTGAAGGAAGGCGGCAAGGTGCTGGCGAACCCGCGCAACGGCGCGGCCGGTTCGCTGCGCCAGCTCGATCCGCGCATGACCGCGCAGCGTCCGCTCGCGTTCTATGCGTACGCGGTGGGCGTGGTCGAGGGCGCGAACCTGCCCGACACGCATTCGAAGACGCTGGCGCAGTTGCGCGACTGGGGTTTCCCGGTGAGCGCGCTCAACGACGTGGTCGAAGGCACGGACGGCCTGCTCGACTACTACCGCGCGATGGGCGAAAAGCGCGATTCGCTTCCCTTCGACATCGACGGCGTGGTCTACAAGCTCGACGACTACGCAGGCCAGGCCGAAATGGGCTTCGTCTCGCGCGCGCCGCGCTGGGCGATCGCGCACAAGTTCCCCGCGCAGGAACAGTCCACGGTGCTGGAAGGCATCGACATCCAGATCGGCCGCACCGGCGCGGCCACGCCGGTCGCACGCCTGAAGCCGGTGCAGGTGGCGGGCGTCGTCGTGACCAATGCGACGCTGCACAACGCCGACCAGATCGCGCGCCTGGACGTGCGCATCGGCGATACCGTGATCGTGCGCCGCGCGGGCGACGTGATCCCGGAGATCGTGCGCGTGGTGCCCGAATACCGCGACCCGCACGCGCCCGAGTGGCAGATGCCGACGCAATGCCCAGTGTGCGGTTCGGAGATCGTGCGTGAGGAAGGCGAGGCGGTGTGGCGCTGCTCGGGCGAACTCACCTGCGCCGCGCAGCGCAAGGAAGCCATCCGTCACTTCGCCTCGCGCCGCGCAATGGACATCGAAGGGCTGGGCGAGCGCTTCATCGAAGACCTGTCGGACCTCGACTACCTCAAGTCCGTCGCCGACCTGTACAAGCTCGAACTCGACGACCTGCTCGAGATGAAGCGCCGCGCCGACGAGCGCGACGGCACCACGCCGGAAACGGTGAAGTCGGGCAAGGTCGCGACCAAGTGGGCCGAAAACCTGATCGAGGCGATCGACCACAGTCGCAACACCACGCTCGAACGCTTCCTCTACGCGCTCGGTATCCAGCACGTCGGCGAGAGCACGGCGAAGGCGCTGGCGACGTGGTTCGGCGATCTCGAACTGATCCGCCGCCTGCCGTGGCCGCTGTTCAAGCGCGTGCCCGACATCGGCGGCGAAGTCGCGCGCGCCATCGGTCATTTCTTCGATCAGCCGGGCAACCAGCAGGTGATCGACGACCTGCTCGCGCGCGGCGTGATGATCAACGACGCGCACGCACCGAATCCGAAGCTGCGCGACGGTCTGGATCTTGCGACGCTGCTCGTCGACCTGGAAATCCCGAAGGTGACGAAGATCCGCGCGGAACAGCTGGCCGGTGCGTTTACGTCGGCGCAGGCGTTGATCGACGCACCCGAGCACAACTTCGTCGCCGCCGGCCTGCCCGCGGACACCGCGCAGTCGTTTGCGCAGTGGCTGGAAGACGACGACAACGCGCGCCTGATCGATAGCGGCGCTCGCGCGCTGGCGCGACTGGTCGAGCTGACGCCGCAGGCCACTGCGGCGACGCTGGGCGTGCTCGATGGCCAGACCGCGGTGCTCACCGGCACGCTGTCCAGCCTGAGCCGCGACGAAGCGAAAGCGAAGCTGGAAGCTCTCGGCGCCAAGGTCGCCGGCAGCGTGTCGAAGAAGACCAGTTTCGTGGTCGCCGGCGAGGCCGCCGGTTCCAAGCTCGACAAGGCGCAGGAACTGGGCGTGGAGATCTGGGACGAAGCACGCCTGCTCGCGTTCCTTGCCGAGCACGAGGCGTGAGCCGGCGATGAGCAGCGACTGGCAACCATCGGCCACGTTCGATGCGCTGCGCCTGCGCGCGCGACTCAACGCGACCGTCCGCGCGTTCTTCGCTGCGCGCGATGTGGTCGAGGTCGAGACGCCGGTGATGTCGCTGGCCGGCAACACCGATCCGAACATCGCCTCGTTCCATCTTGAATTCAGTGGCCGCACCGACGGCGCGCCACGTACGCGCTGGCTGCGCACGTCGCCGGAGTATCCGCTCAAGCGCTTGCTGGCGGCGGGATTAGGCGACTGCTACGAACTCGGTCGCGTGTTCCGCGACGGCGAGGCGGGCGGTCGCCACAATCCCGAGTTCACCATGCTCGAGTGGTACCGCCTCGGTTGGGACCACCAGCGCCTGATCGACGAAACCGTGGACCTGGTGCTGGCTGCGCTCGCGCTGGTCGGTCGCAATGCGACGCTGTCGCGCATCGGCTACCACGAGCTGTACCGCACGCGGCTCGGCGTCGATCCGGCCACGTCCAGCGACGGGGAACTACGCGCGGCGCTGGGCGAGATCGTGATCGATCCGACCGGCCTGACCCGCGACGACTGGCTGGACCTGCTGATGACGCATCGCCTGCAGCCGGACTTCCCGACGGATCAGCTGCTGGCCGTGTACGACTATCCCGCGTCGCAATGCGCGCTGGCGCGCGTGCGCGACGGCGAAGTGCCGGTGGCGGAACGTTTCGAGCTGTACCTGGGCCCGCTGGAACTGGCCAACGGCTACCACGAGCTTGCCGACGCGCGCGAGCAGGGCGAACGCTTCGATCGCGACCTGCGGCTGCGGCGCCAGCGTGGCGACCGCGAGCCGCCGCGCGACGAACGCCTGCTGCGGGCATTGGACGCGGGTTTCCCTCAGTGCGCGGGCGTGGCGCTGGGCATGGACCGGCTGATGATGGCCCTGCTGGGCACGGGCCGGATTGCCGACGTGCTCGCCTTCGACTTCGCCCGTGCCTGAGGTCGCAGTTCACTCTTTGTCCAGCCGGCCTTGATGTCGGTTTTCGCATGGACCGGCTAGAGTGAACGTGTGGAGTGCAGGGGTGCATTGATGCGCGGCTGGGCGTTTTCGACGTTGGCGGCACTGGGTGTACTGATTGCGCCGGACGCGCCGGCGCAGGACGCGGGCGGTCGTTTCTACGGCGATCGGATCCTGCGTTGCGAATCGCGCGACCAGGAAACGAACCTGTGTCCGGCCGACATCCGCGGCGGCGTGCGCCTGCTGCGCACGCTGTCGCGTTCGGAATGCAACGAAGGCCAGAGCTGGGGCCTGGATCCCTCTGGCATCTGGGTGCGCTACGGTTGCCGGGCCGATTTCGTCATCGGTTACGGCGGCAGCATCGGCAGCGGTTATGGCGCCAAGGTGATGCGCTGCGAATCTCGCAGCGGTCGCTGGCAACACTGTCCTTCGGAAACACGCGCCGGTGTCGAACTGGTTCGCCAGCTCTCCAAGAATCCCTGCATCCGTGGCCAGAACTGGGGCGCCGATGTTCGCGGCGTATGGGTGTCGGGCGGGTGTCGCGCCGAGTTCCGCATGATGGTCGACGTCGCCAACGAAGCACCGCGCGGCGACATCGTGCGCTGCGATTCCAACGACAGCCTGCCGCGTCATTGCCCGGCCGACACCTCGCGCGGCGTGCGCCTGTTCCGCCAGCTGTCGCGCTCTGCCTGCGTGCAGGGGCGCACCTGGGGATTCGACGACAACGGCATCTGGGTCGAGAACGGTTGCCGTGCCGAATTCGAGTTGCCGAGAAAGCAGCAAAGCGGCGGCTGAACCGTTTGCGAAAGGGGCGTTCCGGTGTGGTGCCCGTTAAGTTTCGCCCGCTAGAGTGGCGCCTAAGAAGAATTCGCAGACAAGGGGGCGACATGAGCATGGGATTGCGTCGGGGATTCGCACTGTTGCTTGCACTGCCGGTGTTGTCGTGGGTCGGACCGGCGGCCGCGCAGTACGCCAATGGCGAACGGCAGACGGTGCGCTGCGACTCCAACGACAGCCGCTATCGCGAGTGTCCCGCCGACACGCGCGGCGGCGTGCGCCTTGAGCGCCAGTATTCGAAGTCCGCCTGCATCGAAGGTCGCAGCTGGGGTTACGACCGTCGTGGCGTGTGGGTGAACAACGGTTGCCGCGCCGAGTTCGCGCTCGGTCGTCGCGGCAACGGCAACGGCGGTGGCTGGAACGGCGACGATCGTGGCGAGACCGTGCGCTGCGATTCCAACGACAGCCGCTACAAGCAGTGCCCGATCGACGGGCGTCGCGTCGTGCTGGTGCGCCAGCATTCCAAGACCGCGTGCATCGAAGGCCGCAACTGGGGCGTCGGTCGCGGCTTCGTGTGGGTCGACGGCGGCTGCCGCGCCGAGTTCGCCAGCAACGGCTACGGCGGCGGACAGGGCGGCGGCTGGGATGGTGGACACGGAGGCGGACAGGGCGGCGGTTGGGGCGGTGGACACGGAGGCGGGCAGGGCGGTGGCTGGGGTTCCGCCCAGACGCTCTACTGCGGTTCCGACAATCATCGCCAGCGCCGCTGCAACTTCAGCATCCGTCGCGACGCACGCCTCGTCCGCCAGACCTCAAAGGCCGCATGCATCGAGGGCAACAGCTGGGGCTGGGATCGCAACGGCGTATGGGTGACCAGCGGCTGCCGCGGCGAGTTCCAGGCCTTCTGACGCGCCTCCTGCGCATGCGAACGCCGGCGTGCGTGCCCCTGGCACATGCGCCGGCTAGAATCGACGGATGAGCACGACCCTCGATTTCGATCGTTACGACCGCATCCGCCCGATCCGCTGGACCGGCGATTCCCTGGAACTGCTGGACCAGCGCAAGCTGCCGTTCGTGGTCGAGTACGTCACCTGCGCCGACAGCGATGCGGTGGCCGAGGCCATCCACGCGTTGACGGTGCGCGGCGCGCCGGCGATCGGTATTGCTGCGGCGTGGGGCGTCGTCCTGGCCGCGCGCAGCGTCGAGGCCGCGAACGGCAACGATGCAGCGACGAAACTCGAGCCCGCGCTGCAGCGCCTCAATGCGGCGCGTCCGACCGCCGTGAACCTGGCCTGGGCGCTGGCGCGCATGCGCCGCGTGCTGGTCACCGCCGGTGCCGACTGGCGCGACGTGCTCGACCGCGAAGCGCAGGCGATCGCCGACGAAGATCTCGCTGCCAACCGTCGCATGGGCGCACTTGGCGCCGCACTGATCGAACCGCGCAGCGGTGTGCTCACGCACTGCAACACCGGTTCGCTGGCGACCGCCGGTTTCGGCACCGCACTGGGCGTGATTCGCGCCGGCGTGGCCGAGGGCCGCATCGACAAGGTCTTCGCCGGCGAGACGCGGCCGTGGCTGCAGGGCGCGCGCCTGACGGTGTGGGAGCTCCAGCAGGACGGCATCTCGCCGACCCTGATCGCCGATTCCGCCGCCTCGCACCTGATGAAGTCCGGCGACGTGCAGTGGGTGGTGGTCGGCGCCGACCGCATCTGCGCCAACGGTGATACCGCGAACAAGATCGGCACCTACCAGCTCGCCATCGCCGCGCGCCACCACGGCCTGAAGTTCATGGTCGTCGCCCCGTCCTCGACGGTCGACATGGAAACGCCCTCCGGCGATGCGATCCACATCGAGGAACGCGATCCGGGCGAGCTGTTCGCCGTCGGCGGCGTGCGCACCGCGGCGCAGGACGTAGGCGCCTGGAACCCGGTGTTCGACGTCACCCCGCACGAACTCATCGACGCCATCGTGACCGAACGCGGCGTGATCGAGCGCCCCGACGCGGCTGCGATGAAGGTCGCTTTCGGCAGCTGATCCGGTCGCCCGCGACGGGATTCGCGGCAACATCCCCGGCCCTGCGTCGAGCGCCCGGCGCCGAATTCCCGAAAACACTTGAAAAAGCCGCGCAAGTGATTGTTTCTGCGCGGGAATCGGGGTGTGACGGGGTGCCGTTTCGTGCTACCATTTCCTGTCCTTTCGAAGCCGCCGTCGGCGGGCTGCAGCACGGGCCCGTCAGGCCGATTTCGCGACCGCTCCAACGTGCGCGAATACCGGTCGTTTCGTTCGGAATGCATTCCCCGCATGCCATGCGCGGGCAAACTCTAGAACGGAACCCTGATGGCCGAACTCGCCAAGGAAATCATCCCGGTCAACCTCGAAGACGAGATGCGCCGCAGCTACCTCGATTACGCGATGAGCGTGATCGTGGGACGCGCGCTCCCGGATGCGCGAGACGGACTCAAGCCGGTGCACCGCCGCGTGCTGTACGCGATGAACGAGCTCGGCGCACACAGCAACAAGCCGTACTACAAGTCGGCGCGTATCGTCGGTGACGTGATCGGTAAGTACCATCCGCACGGCGACACCGCGGTGTACGACACGCTGGTGCGCATGGCGCAGCCGTTCTCGTTGCGCTACATGCTGGTGGACGGGCAGGGCAACTTCGGTTCGATCGACGGCGACAACGCCGCGGCGATGCGATACACCGAAGCGCGCATGTCGCGCATCAGCCACGAGCTGATGGCCGACATCGACAAGGAAACCGTCGACTTCCAGCCCAACTACGACGAGAAGGAACTCGAGCCCACCGTCATGCCGACGCGTGTGCCGAACCTGCTGGTCAACGGCTCGGCCGGCATCGCGGTGGGCATGGCCACCAACATCCCGCCGCACAACCTGTCGGAAGTGATCGACGCGACCATCGCACTGATCGACGACCCGGCGATCGACGTTGACGGCCTGATCCAGTACATCCCGGGCCCGGATTTCCCGACCGCGGGCATCATCAACGGCACCGCCGGCATCGTCACCGCGTACCGCACCGGCCGTGGCCGCGTGCGCATGCGCGCGCGCGCCGAGGTGGAAGTGGCCGACAACGGCCGCGAGGCGATCGTCGTCACCGAGATCCCCTACCAGGTCAACAAGGCTCGCCTGATCGAGAAGATCGCCGAGCTGGTCAAGGAAAAGAAGCTCGAGGGCATCAGCGAGCTGCGCGACGAGTCCGACAAGGACGGCATGCGCATCTACATCGAGGTCAAGCGCGGCGAATCGGCGGAGGTCGTGCTCAACAACCTCTACCAGCAAACCCAGATGGAGTCGGTGTTCGGCATCAACATGGTGGCGATCGTCGACGGCCGCCCGAAGCTGCTGAACCTGAAGGACCTGCTGGAAGTCTTCGTCAAGCACCGCCGCGAAGTCGTCACCCGCCGCACCATCTTCGAGCTGCGCAAGGCACGCCAGCGCGCGCACATCCTCGAAGGCCTCACGGTCGCGCTCGCCAACATCGACGAGATGATCGAGCTGATCCGCACGTCGGCTAACCCGAACGAAGCGCGCGACCGCATGCTTGCGCGCACGTGGGAGCCGGGCCTGGTCGGTGCGCTGCTCGCGGCGTCTGGCGCCGATGCTTCGCGTCCGGAAGACCTGCCGGCCGGCGTGGGCCTGATCGATGGCCGCTACCAGCTGACCGAAACGCAGGCGCAGCAGATCCTGGAAATGCGCCTGCACCGCCTGACCGGCCTGGAGCAGGACAAGCTCACCGAGGAATACAAGCAGCTGCTGGAAACCATCCGCGGCCTGATCGAGATCCTCGAGGATCCGGGCGTGCTGTTGGAGGTGATCCGCACCGAACTGCGCAACATCAAGGAAGAGTTCGGCGACGCCCGCCGCAGCGAGATCCGCGCGAGCGAGGAAGACCTCGACATCCTCGACCTCATCGCGCCGGAAGACGTGGTGGTCACGCTGTCGCATTCCGGTTACGCCAAGCGCCAGCCGGTCAGTGCGTACCGCGCGCAGAAGCGCGGCGGCAAGGGGCGCAACGCGGCCAGCACCAAGGACGAGGACTTCATCGACCACCTGTGGCTGGTCAACACGCACGACACGCTGTTGACCTTCACCAGCACCGGCCGCGTGTTCTGGCTGCCGGTCCACCAGTTGCCTGACGCCGGCCCGAACGCGCGCGGCCGCCCGATCATCAACTGGATCCCGCTGGAAGCCGGCGAGCAGGTCCAGGCCGTGCTGCCGGTGCGCGAGTACGAGGAAGGCCGCTTCGTGTTCTTCGCCACGCGCAACGGAACGGTCAAGAAGACGCCGCTGACGGAGTTCGCGTTCCGCCTGCAGCGCGGCAAGATCGCCATCAACCTCGACGACGGCGACGCGCTGGTCGACGTGGCGCTGACCGATGGCGAGCGCGACATCATGCTGTTCGCCAGCAACGGCAAGGCCGTGCGCTTCGCCGAGGATGCCGTGCGCTCGATGGGCCGCACCGCGACCGGCGTGCGCGGCATCCGCCTGGCCGAAGGCGAGGAGGGCGAGGAAGGCGAAGCCAACACCAGCGGCGCCTACGTCGTCAGCCTGATCGTGGTCGAAGGCGAGGGCGACATCCTCACCGCCAGCGAACGCGGCTACGGCAAGCGCACCCCGCTCGAGGAGTACCCGCGCAAGGGCCGTGGCACGCAGGGCGTGATCGCGCTCAAGACGACCGAGCGCAACGGCAAGCTGATCGGCGCGGTGCAGCTCTCGGACCACCATGACGTGCTGCTGATTTCCGATGGCGGCACCCTGGTGCGCACGCGTGCGGCGGAGATCTCGCAGGTCGGCCGCAACACGCAGGGCGTGACCCTGATGCGCATGGCTGCGGAGGAAAGCCTGCAGACGCTGGAACGCGTCGACGCCTCGCTGGACGAGGACGAGGAAGGCACGACCGAGGCCCCGGTCGACGCCGGTCTCGGCGGTGCAAGCACGGGCGAGTCGGAGTCGCTGCCGACTTGATCGCGGCTCACCTCTCCCCTTGAGGGAGAGGTCGCCATGCGCAGCATGGCGGGAGAGGGGAACGCGCGAAGCGCGTGCCAGGAGGGCACCCCTCTTCCGGCGCTTCGCGCCACCTTCTCAGCCCTGCACTCCCTTCGGTCGCCGCAAGGGGAGAAGGGAAAAGCCAACGCCGCCTCCGGGCGGCGTTTTCGTTCGTGGCGTCAGCGTCGGTCGGAGCCCGGATGCGCGTCGATGCGCGCGTGGATTTCGGCCATCACCGCGTCCACGGACAGCGCTTGCAGGTCGGCGACTTCAATCGCATCGAAACGGCCCATGCGGATGCCGGTACGGTTCGCGCTCGTGTGCGGCCCGAACAGTGCCAGCCCCGGCACGCCGAGCCCGGCCGCCAGATGGGTTGGACCGGTGTCGTTGCCGATGACGAACGCCGCGCCGCGCAACACGCCGGCCAACGCGAACCAGTCGAGATAGCCCGACGGCCCGGTCAGCACGTGGCAGGGCAGGTTGCGGGTGAGTTCGAGTTCGTCCGGACCCGGCGCCACGACCACCTGCCGGCCGTCGTCGGAGAGTCGTCGAGCGAGGTCCGCGTAGTGCGGCCAGCGCTTGTGCGGGTGTCGCGCGGCGCTGCCGGGAACCAGCACCACGTAGCCGGGGCGGATTCCTTGCGCGTCGAGCAGCGCCTGCACGTCGTCGGCCATCCAGCCCACGTCGGGCAGCGACCTGCCGGCGATGCCGGCCTGGGCGAGCAGGGTTGCGTACGCCTCGCGATCCGGCACGCCGCTGTCTGAAGGATTGTGCCTGCGGAACCACTCGCCGGACCCGGGCATCCAGCGCCGGTAGAACGCGGTCCGGTCGCTGCCTTGCAGGTCGTAGACACGTTCGAAGCGCTGCGCCCGCAGTCGGCGCAGGACGGCGAGGGTCTGGCCCGGGCGCAGCAGCGACGCGCGCGGGTCGAGGACCAACTCGTCCACGTGCGGGCAGCGCTCCATCAGCCGGCGGTAGGCCGGCGCGACCAGCAGCACGATGCGGGCGTCGCGATGGTGCGCGCGGATGTCGCGGAGGGCGCCATCGGCCTGGATCAGGTCGCCGAACGCACCCTGCCGGATCACCAGGACGGCGGGCGCGGAGGGAGGCGACATCGGCACCGCTTCGTGCGACGAGAGGCGCAGGAGGTCACGCAGCATGGAAGTCCCGGAGTGGCCTGTGCGGCGGGGATGCCGGACGGCGCGCGCCATCATGGCACGCCGCGACAGCGGTAGCGCTCACCGTGCAGGTGCGACGAAAACCCCACGCCAGCGTCGCGTTGCAGCTCCTATACTCGTGTCGAACCTGGGGAGGCTGCATGAAGCGCGTATCGGGATCGGAAGGAATCGTCCACGCCCGCCTGCTGTCGTGGCTGGGCGTCGTCGCACTGTCGCTGTTGTTGCTGGCCGGGTGCCGGCGCGACGCGGACGGGCAACTCCCCGCGGTCAGCGGCGAGGCCATCAAGGCGCAACGCGAAGCCGTGCAGGGATTCGCGCTGCTCGCCGCGTATCCCGACCAGAAGGGCGACGAGTCGCTTGCCATCGCGCTCGAATTCAACCGGCCGCTGGTCGGCACGCAATCGTTCGACGAACTCATCGCCGTCACCGACGCCAACGGCGCGGTGGTGAAGGGCAGCTGGGTGCTGTCGGACGACGCGAAGGTGCTGCGTTTCCCGCACGTGGACGCAAGCAAGGAATACACGCTGGCGATCAAAGGTAGAGTGACCGCCGCGTCGGGCGATCGCCTCGGACAGGAACAGCGCAGGACCGTCTACACCGGGCCGCTCGATCCGGTGGTAGGTTTCGCTTCGCAGGGCAGCGTGCTGCCCGCACGCGAGAGTCGCGGCTTGCCGGTGGTGTCGATCAACGTACCGGAGGTCGACGTCGAATTCCTGCGCGTGAAGGAGAAGGAACTCCCGCGCTTCTTCTCCGACTACCAGCGCGGCGGCCGTCGCGGCAGCTGGGAGCTGGGCAGCGAGTACAGCAACAAGACGCCGCTGGAGCGCCTCGCCGAACCGGTGTACGTCAACCGCTTCGTGCTCGGCGGCAAGCCCAACGAGCGCGTGCTGACCTACCTGCCGCTGCAGGACGTGAAGGAGCTGCAGGAACCCGGCCTGTACTTCGCGGTGATGAAGCGCACCGGGCAGTTCCAGGACGAATTCGAGACCGCGTTCTTCACTGTCAGCGACCTCGGCCTGCACGCGCGCGCCTACAAGGACACGCTGTTCGTGCACGTCGCCTCGCTGCAGAACGGTGCATCGGTGTCGGGCGTGGAGCTGAAGGTGCTCGACGCGCGCGGCGAGCCCGTGCTGAAGGGCGAGACCGACGGCAACGGCAATGCGCTGTTGCGATATCGCCTCAATGCCGGCCACGTACTGATCGCGCAGCGCGGCCGCGACGTGTCGATGCTGCCGTTCAACCAGCCTGCGCTGGACCTGTCGGAGTTCGCGGTGAGCGGACGCGAGCAGGCGTGGTTCGACGTGTTCGCGTGGTCGGGACGCGATCTCTATCGCCCTGGTGAAACCGTGCGCCTGTCCGCGCTGCTGCGCGACCAGGACGGCCAGCCGGTGGTGCCCAAGGCCGGCGTCGCGCAGCAACCGCTGTTCCTGCGCTACGTGCAGCCCGACGGCAAGACGTTCCTGGAAACGCGCCTGCAACCCGATGCGCAGGGTCATGTGCGCCACGAGCAGGCGATTCCCGCCGACGCGGCGACGGGTCGCTGGCGCGTGGAATTCCGTACCGACCCGGGCAGCAAGGACGCGGTGCAGGGCATGACACTGCGCGTGGAGGAATTCCTGCCGGAGCGCCTCAAGCTCGATCTCGACGCGCAGCCGGTGCTGAAGCCCGGCGAGCCGTTGCGCCTGCAGGTCGAAGGCGCCTACCTCTACGGCGCGCCGGCCGCAGGCAACCGCTTCACCGCGAAGCTGGCGGTGGCGGTCGAACAGCATCCGCTGGATGCGTTGCCCGGCTACTTCTTCGGCGATCCGACCCTGACCTTGCCGAAGGAAGCGAGCGACGTCATCGATACCGAACTCGACCCACAGGGCCGCCTGCAAAAGGACATCGCGCTTCCCGCGGAGGCCAAACCCGTCACGCCGATCGCCGTGATCATCAACGGCAGCGTGTACGAGACCGGCGGACGCAGCGTGAACCGCGGAATCAAGCGCGTGCTGTGGCCCGCCGATGCGCTGGTCGGCGTGCGTCCGCTGTTCGACGACAAGGAAGGCGCCGATGCCAACGCGACCGCGCGCTTTGAACTGGCGCGCGTCGGCAGCGATGCGAAGCCGCGCCCCGGCAAGGCGCTGCGCGTGACGCTGGTGCGCGAACACCGCGACTACCACTGGAACCACGACGACGACGGCGGCTGGAACTACGACTTCACCCGCCGCTATGAGGACATCCAGACGCGCGCGGTGGATGTGGGGGCCTCGCCGACGCGGATCGATTTCCCGGTGGAGTGGGGCGATTACCGCGTGGATGTGTTCGATCCGGCGACGAAGCTGACCACGCGATATCCGTTTACTGCCGGTTGGAGCTGGAACGACGAGAACCGTGGCCTCGACGCGCGCCCGGACAAGGTCAAGCTCGCGCTCGACAAGACCGCGTACCACGCGGGCGACACGTTGAAGGTGACGCTCACGCCGCCGCACGCCGGCAGGGGCCTGCTGATGGTCGAGAGCGACCACATGCTGTACGTGCAGGACATCGACGCCAAGGCCGGCAGCACGTTCGAGATCCCGGTGACGAAGGACTGGGAACGCCACGACGTCTACGTGACCGCGCTGGTGTTCCGTGGTGGCAGCGCGCCCAGCCGGATCACGCCGGCACGCGCGGTCGGCGTTGCCCACGTGAAGATGGACCGTCGCGAACGCAATGTCGCGGTCGGCCTGTCCGTGCCGGCGTCGATGCAGCCGCAGCGCGAATTGCCGGTGACGGTGAGCGTGCCGCAGCTTGCGGGACAGCAGGCCTTCGTCACCGTGTCCGCAGTCGACGTGGGCATCCTCAACATCACCCGCTTCCCGGTGCCGGACGCGGCCGCGCATTTCTTCGCGCAACGCCGCCTCGGCGTGGATGCGTACGACGTCTATGGCCGCGTGATCGAAAGCTTCGAGGGCGGCCTGGCGAAGATCCGTTTCGGCGGCGACATGGCGCTGGACGCGTTGCCGCAGGCGCGACGCCCGACCGCGAAGGTACAGACGGTGGACCTGTTCGCCGGGCCGGTGAAGCTGGACGCGAAGGGCAACGCGCGCGTGCGCCTGGACGTGCCGGACTTCAACGGCACGCTGCGCGTGTCGGCGCTGGTGTACTCGGGCGGCCGCTACGGCAATCGCGATCGCGAGACCGTGGTGCGCGCGCCGGTGCTGGCCGAGGCCAGCGTGCCGCGCGTGCTGGCGCCGGGCGATCGCAGCAACGTGACGCTCGACGTGCAGAACTTCACCGGTCGCGATGGCAGCTTCAAGGTCCGCGTCGAAGGCGAAGGTCCGCTGTCCGTCGCCGAAGGCCCCCGCACGGCGAAGCTGGGTCATGAGGCCAAGACGACCTACACGTTCCCGCTGCAGGCGCGCGAGGGTTACACCGTCGCGAAGGTGCGCGTGCGCGTGGAAGGCAACGGCTACCAGGTCGATCGGCGCTACGACGTGCCGGTGCGGCCGGCGTGGCCGTCTGTCGTGCGATCGCGCACGCGCGTGCTGGATGCGGCGGGCACGATTCCGCTGGACGCAGGTCTCGCCGACGGCCTGATGCCGATGTCGGTGAACGCGCGCCTGTCGGTCAGTGCGGTGCCGCCGATTCCGTTCGCCGCCGCGTTGCAGGGTGCGCTCCAGTATCCGTACGGCTGCGCCGAGCAGACCACGAGCAAGGGCTTCGCGGCGCTCGAACTCGACGAGGCGACGGCGAAGATGCTCGGCAGTGACGGACTGGATGCGACCCAGCGCCGTGCGCGCATGGAAGGCGCATTCGGCCGCCTCGCGGCGATGCAGGTCGGTTCGGGTCATTTCTCGATGTGGGGCGACGGCGACTACGTCAATCCGCTGATCACGCCGTACGTGGTCGAGTTCCTGCTCGATGCGCGCGAGGCCGGCTTCGCCGTGCCCGACGCGATGCTGCAGAAGGCGCTGAACGCGCTGAGCGAGGACCTGCTTTCCGGTGGCGCACCCTTCTTCGGCTACGACCGGCGCGAGCACCTCAAGTTCGCCTATCAGGCGTATGCGGGTTACGCGCTGGCTCGGGTCAACCGCGCGCCGCTGGGCACGCTGCGCGCGCTGTACGACAACGAACGCAAGCAGAGCCTGACCGGCCTGCCGCTGGTCCATCTCGGCCTGGCGCTGTCGCTGCAGGGCGATCGCGCGCGCGGGCGCAAGGCGATCGAGGAAGGCTTCGCGCGCGATACGGAAGCGCGCCCGGAGTACCTCGGCGACTACGGCAGCCGCCTGCGCGACGATGCGCTGATGATCGCGCTGGTGCACGAACACGATCTGGCCACGCCGGCATTCGACGCGCGCACCGTGCCGCTGGGGCGTGAACTCGATGCGCGCCGCAACCTCGGCTGGTTGTGGTTGAGCACGCAGGAACAGGTCGCGCTCGCGCGCCTCGGCAAGGCTTTGATGGCCGACCAGAAGCGGCAGGTGTCCGGCCAGTGGAAGGTCGGCGACGTCGCCACCGATGCCGGGTCCGCGCGCTTCATCGGCCGCGTGTTCGACGATGCCGCGCTCGCGCGTGGCGTGTCGTTCAACGCCAACGGCGAGCCGCCGCTGTACGCCAGCATGGAGATCGCCGGCGTGCCTCGCGAGGCGCCGCCGGCGGACGCCACGCACGTGCAGGTGGTGCGCAAGTACTTCACCGCCGATGGCAAGCCGTGGGAAGGCGGGACGCTGGTCGAAGGCGACGCGCTGATCGTGCAGGTGAGCATCCGTGCGAGCCGCCCGATGGCCGACGCACTGCTGACGGATCTGCTGCCGGCGGGGCTCGAGATCGAGAACTTCAATCTCGGCGACGGCAAGCAGTGGGCCGGTGTGGTGATCGACGGCATCGAGCTGTCCGATCGCGACGACGCGGCCGAGGTGCGCCACGAGGAGTTCCGCGACGATCGCTACGTCGCCGCGCTCAAGCTCAACACCGGCGATACCGCGCGCGTGTTCTACCTCGTGCGCGCGGTGACGCCGGGCACCTACACCGTGCCGCCGCCGCTGGTCGAGGACATGTACCGTCCCGACCTGCGCGGCGTCGGCAAGGCCGTGCCCGCGACGTTGACGGTGCGCCAGCCGGGAGGCGGTTGAGGGCGTCCGCACGGACGTTCCTCGCCCGGCGTCGTATATGTCGTCGCGTATTTCGAGCGCGTGGCGGACGCGACTGCGGCGCCGTGGCATGCAGGGCGCATTGGCGGCGCTGTCGCTGCTGATCGCGGCGATGCTGCTTGACCTGGCGTTCCCGCTGCCGTTGCCGGATTCGCGCGGGCAGGGCGCGGTCGTGGTCGCGGCCGACGGCACGCCGCTGCGCGCGTTCGCCGACGTCGATGGCATCTGGCGCTATCCGACGACGCCGGAACGCGTCTCGCCGCTGTACCTGCAGGCGCTGCTGACCTACGAGGACCGCTGGTTCTGGCGGCATCCGGGCATTAATCCGGTCGCGATGGTGCGCGCCGCCGTGCAATGGGCACGCAGCGGACGCGTGGTGTCGGGCGGTTCTACACTGACGATGCAGGTCGCGCGCATCCTCGACGCCGGCCACGGACGCGCACCGCGTACGCCGTGGCGCAAGGTGCGGCAGATGCTGCGCGCGGTGCAGCTGGAAGTTCACCTGGACAAGCGCGAGATCCTCACCCTGTATCTCGATCGCGCGCCGTTCGGTGGCACGGTCGAAGGCGTGGAGGCGGCGAGCTGGGCGTACCTCGGAAAGCCGGCCTCGCGCCTTTCGCACGCGGAAGCGGCATTGCTCGCGGTCCTGCCGCAATCGCCGAGCCGGCTGCGGCCCGATCGCGAGCCCGAGCGTGCGCGCATCGCCCGCGACAAGGTGCTCGCGCGCATGCAGCGGACCGGCGTGTGGTCCGCCGATGTGGTCGCGGATGCGCGTGTCGAGTCCGTGGTCGCGCGCTCGCTGCAGCCCCCACGACATGCGCCGCTGCTCGCGCAGCGCCTGCGCGTGGAGCGGCCGGATTCGACGCGGTTGACCTCGACGATCGACCTGGAGCTGCAACGCACGCTTGAGGAGCGTGTCTCGGCCTATTTCTCCGGCCTGCCTGGGCGCACCTCGGCAGCGCTGCTCGTGGTCGACAACGCCACGCTCGAAGCGCGCGCATACGTCGGCTCGCTGGAGTTCGCCGACGCCGCAAGCCTGGGCCACGTCGACATGGTGCGTGCGTGGCGTTCGCCGGGTTCGACGCTCAAGCCGTTCCTGTACGGACTGGCGCTGGACGATGGCCTGATCCATTCCGAGAGCCTGCTGGTCGACGCGCCGCAGTCGTTCGGCAATTACCGGCCTGGCAATTTCGATGCGGCGTTCAACGGGCCGGTCGGCGTGGCGCAGGCCTTGCGGCTCTCGCTCAACGTGCCGGCCGTGGACCTGCTCGACCGCGTCGGTCCCGCGCGGTTCTCCGCGCGTCTGGCGCACGCCGGCATCCGCCTGCAGTGGCCGCCCGGTGCGGAGCCGAACCTGTCGATGATCCTCGGCGGCACCGGCGCGCGGCTGGAGGATCTCGTCGGCGCCTACGCCGCGCTCAATCGCAACGGTGTCGCCGGACGTGTGCGCTACACGCCCGACGCGCCGCGCGTGGATCGCCGTCTGCTGTCGCCGGGCGCGGCGTGGATCGTGCGCGAGATCCTCGAAGCCAATCCGCGTTCCGGCGTCGCCAACGAAACTTTCGATCCGCGTGGACGAACCCGCGTCGCCTGGAAGACCGGCACGAGCTACGGCTTCCGCGATGCGTGGGCGCTGGGCAGTACGCGCCGTTACACGGTGGGCGTGTGGGTCGGTCGACCCGATGGCACGCCGCTGCCGGGTCAGTACGGCGCGGTGACGGCGCTGCCGCTGCTGTTCGAGGTGATCGACAGTCTGCCGCACCAGCGTGGCGACGCGGCACCGGTGCCGATGCCGGCGACGGTCGCCGAGGTCGAGGTGTGTTGGCCGCTCGGCCTGCCACTCGATTCGCAGGCGCCGCAGCTGTGCCGGCGTCGGATGCCGGCGTGGACGCTCGACGGCTCGCTGCCGCCGACTTTCGCCGAGCGCGATGCCCGGCTATGGAATGCGGGCGTGGAGCGCTTCGAGGTCGACGCGCGCAACGGCCTGCGGCTGTCGGCGGAATGTACGCGCGAGCACGAACGGATCGCGCGCGAGATCGCCCGCTGGCCGGCACTCGCGTCGCCGTGGCTATCGAGCGAATCGCGCCGCGCGGCGCAGTTGCCGGCGCTGTCGCCCGATTGCGTCGCCGACGGTCGCGAGGCCAGCGAGTCGTTGCGGATCGAAGGCGTGTCCGATCGCGCCACGCTCGCCAGCGCACCGGGCAGCACGCACGGCGTGCGACTGGCGCTGCGTGCGTTGGGCAGTCCGGCGCGCGTGCGCTGGCTGCTGGACGGGCGACTGATCGGCGAGTCGGCGGGCGAGGGCAGCTTCGTGCACGACTTCGGCGACGCCGGCGACCACCACCTGACCGCGCTGGCCGACAGTGGCGCGTGGTCGCGCGTGAGTTTCCGCGTGCTGCCGTGAGCGACGCCCGTGCCGCGGTGGTTCAGCCGTGCTTGAGCTGCTCCAGCATGTGCTCGGCCGAGGACACGCGGAACTCGCCCGGCGCCTCGATGTTCAGCAGCTTCACCACGCCGTTTTCGGCGAACAGGGCGAAGCGCCTGGCGCGCAGGCCCATGCCGTAGGCGCTGGCGTCGAGTTCCAGGCCGAGCGCGCGGGTGAAGTCGCCGTTGCCGTCGGCGAGCATCATCAAGCCGTCGGGGACGTGCTGGCTCACGCCCCAGGCCTGCATCACGAACGGGTCGTTGACCGCCATGCAGGCGACTTCGATGCCCTGATTGCGGAATTCCTCGAAGTGCTGCACGAAGCCGGGCAGGTGCTTTTCCGAGCAGGTCGGCGTGAACGCGCCGGGCACGGCGAACAGGACGATGCGGCGATCGTCGAACAGCGCGTTCGTGTCGATGGTCTCCACGCCTTCGCGGATGCGCTGCAGCGTCACTTCGGGAATGCGTTCGCCGATCTGGATGGTCATGTGCGTGTCCTGTGGGGAGCTTCTCGGATTCTGGACGGCAGTCTAGCGGTTGGCCGGCAAGCCAACGTCAATGATGCGTTGGATGGCTCGGCCGTGTGCGCGAGCCTCGCATCCAGTGCGTTAACCTTTCGCCCGTGGCCAGCGGCCCTGGCTTTCCGGACGGATCGATCCATGCAGTTCAAGGACTACTACGAAACCCTCGGCGTCGAACCGGGCGCCGGCGATGCCGAGATCAAGACGGCGTACCGTCGCCTTGCCCGCAAATACCACCCCGACGTCAGCAAGGAAGCGGGCGCGGAGGAGAAGTTCAAGGCGGTCAACGAAGCCTACGAGGCCCTGCGCGATCCGCCCAAGCGCGCCGCGTACGACCAGTTGCGCGCACGCGGTTACCGTCCTGGCGATGAGGTCCAGCCGCCGCCCGGCGGCTTTGGCGGTGCGGGCCCTGGCGGGGTCGACTTCGACGAGATCTTCGCCGGCGGCGGCGCGGGCGGCGGATTCAGCGATTTCTTCGAGAGCCTGTTCGGTCGCGGTGGTGGTTTCGGCCAACGCGGGCCGCAGCCGCGCGGCGACACGCGCGCCAAGCTGGCCGTCGCACTGGAGACCGTCTACAGCGGCGGAAGCGTGCGCATCTCGGTCAACGACAAGACCCTCGACGTGCGCATTCCCAAGGGCATCCGCCCGGGCCAGGTGATCCGGCTCGCGGGGCAGGGCGCGCATGGCGATCTGCTGCTGGAGATCGAGTACGCCGCGCATCCGCGGTTCGAAGTGGACGGCCGCAACGTGATCCACGTGTTGGCGATCGCGCCGTGGGAGGCCGCACTGGGCGCCACGGTCAGCGTGCCGACCCTCGGCGGCGCGGTTGAACTGAAGATTCCCGCCAACTCGGAAGCCGGTCGCAAGCTGCGTCTACGCGGACGTGGATTGCCCAACGATCCATCGGGCAAACACCCGCCGGGCGATCAGATCGTGGAACTGGAAGTGCTCGCCCCACGCGCGCACACCGAGGCGCAGCGCGAAGCCTACGAGCGGATGGGCGAGGCGTTCGGCGACGACTGGCGCCGCGCATAAGGCAGAAAAGCGAAGGGGCACCGAGGCGACCCTTGTTCTTCGAGCAAGCTTCGTCGAGCAGGCTGGCCTGCGTTGCGATCAGCCGCCTGCAGCATACCCCTGGCGTAGGCGCAGCATCGCCAGCAGGGCTGCCAAAGCGGCCATCGCACCGGCCACCACGTACATGCGAGTTGAACCGTCTTCCGCGTCGGCAGGACGCACCACGGACGTATCGTCCGGCAGGTAGGACACTTCCAGCTCGGTGAAGGATTCGTCGTTGCGCGCCTGTTCGCCGATGTCGTTGTCCACCGAGACCTCCTCGTGGACAGCCTTGCCACCCTCCGGCTCGAACGTGACATCCAGCGTGTAGTTGCTGTCGATCCCGCGCCGGGTGGTCCAGTGGACTTCCTCGATCTGCGCCATCGCCTTGCGACCGTGCTCGGACAGTCGCGTCATCTCGGATGTCTCGCGGTAGCCCATGAAGGCGATCAGGACGGCCACGCCAAGGACAAAGGCGACGGCCGGCCAGGAAACGAGCTTCTCGAACATGGAGAATGCGGGAACCGTCGAAAGGTCGCGCAGTTTCGGTTTCTCACCCTCACGCATCCATCAGAGGTTTCCGAGAGAGGCCGGATACGGCCGTCCTCAAGATCAGAGAATTCCTATGGTCTTGCGAGGCAGCGGCTGATGCCATGACTGCATGCCACAGCCAAAGTCCTACGCGTCGCGCTGGATGCGCAACGCCATCTGCTTCCTCTGGGGAGTATCGGGCGTGACGGCCTTCGCGATCTTTGCCGAGGCCGTCAGCCGCTTGCTGGACTAGCGCGGATCGAGCGCGAGGTTCAGGCCTTCATGACCTGGCTGATCACGTCCGACAGGTCGCCCTCGCTGAAGGGCTTGGTGATGTAGGCCTTGGCGCCCTGGCGCATGCCCCACACGCGGTCGGTGTCCTGGTCCTTGGTGGTTACCAGCACGACCGGGATGTGCGACGTGGTCGGGTCGCGAGTGATCGAGCGAGTAGCCTGGAAGCCGTTGAGGTTCGGCATGACCACGTCCATCAGGATCATGTCCGGCAGCTCGCGCTTGGCGGCCTCGACCCCGGCGGCGCCGTCCTCGGCCGTCAGTGCTTCGTGGCCGAGCTTCTCGACGATTCGCCGGATACCCATGAGCTGCGACGGCGAGTCGTCGACGATCAGAATGCGCGCCATATGTTTCCCCCAGAACGTTCCGCGATTGTAGCCAGCGCCGACGGCGTGGCAACAGGCGGCCGCGCATCGCATCGCGGCCGGCCCAGGTGCAATCCGTGCGTCAGATCACGACCAGCGTGCGTCCGAGCGAGCCGCCGGCCAGCATGTTCGCGAATACCTCGGGCAGCTGCGGCAGGCCGACCTCGCGCATGCAGATCCGGTCGAGGTGGCGCGGCTTCCAGTCGTCGGCCAGGTGCTGCCAGACCGCTTCGCGCACGTCGCGCGCCGTGCCGGCCGAGGCCACGCCCAGCAGCGACACGCCGCGGATGATGAAGGGCATCACCGTGGCGTCCAGTTCGGGCGATGCAGCCAGGCCGGCGCTGGCGACGTTGCCGTAGGGCGTGGTCTGCGCCAGCAGGCTGGTGAGCATCGGTCCGCCGACGTTGTCCAGACCGCCGCCGAAGCGCGCCGATTCCATCGGCCGCGTCGTCGCCAGGGCGTCGCGTCCGAGCACCTGCGATGCGCCGATGGCCTTGAGGTAATCGGCATGCTCGGGCTTGCCGCTGATCGCGTGCACTTCGAATCCAGCGCGACTGAAGATGTCGACCGCCAGCGAACCCACGCCGCCGGTCGCACCGGTGACGGCCAGCGGGCCCAGCGCCGGGGTCTGCCGGTTCTCGTGCATGCGGAACAGCGCCAGTGCGGCGGTGAAGCCCGCGGTACCCAGGATCATGCTCTCGCGCAGGCTCAGGCCCTTTGGCAGCGGGATGACCCACTTCGCTTCCAGGCGCGCGTATTCGCCGTAGCCGCCATCGCGGGTCTCGCTCAGTCCGCAGCCGGTGACCAGGACCTCATCGCCTTCGCGGAAGGACGGATCGGTGGAGGCGACCACGTGGCCGGCCACGTCGATGCCGCCGACCAGTGGGAAGCGGCGCAGGATCTTGCCCTGGCCCGTGCCGGCCAGCGCGTCCTTGAAGTTCACCGATGAAAAGGCCACACGGACGACGACTTCGCCGGGCGACAGGTCATCGACCGCGATGCGTTCGATGCCGCTGCGGTAGCCCGCATCGTCGTTGTGGATGCGGAATGCGTCGAAGGAGGAGGTCATGCGCGGGGTCTCCGTATGGGGGCGCGGTCCGGAACCGGAACGACAGGATATCCGGACCGCGTCCGACGGCGACTTCCCGCGCGCCAAGCGCCGCGATGCGCAATGAGGCCGAGGCTAGTCGCGCGGCGCGAACAGCGCGTTGATGTCGCCGTAGTCCATGCGTGGCGCTGCGGCGGCGCGGCCGTCGCGCAGGAACGCCGATGCGAGCAGTCGTGCATGCGCGAACGCGGCCTCGGCGAGATCGGAGCCGGCACTGAGGCGACGCACGCCGAGGGCTTCGAGTTCGTCCAGGGCGGGCAGGGCGGAGCGGAGCATCACGTTGAGCGGCAGAGTCGTGCCGGACGCGATCGCGCGAATCTCGTCGGCATCGGTGAGTGCCGGCACGAACAATCCATCGGCGCCGGCATCGCGGTACAGCGCCGCACGCGCGAGCGTTTCCTCGACACGGCGTTCCGGCGGGACGAGCCCGCGCAGGTACACGTCCGTGCGCGCATTGACGTACACGTCGACGCCATCGCGCGCGCAGGCTTCGCGGATGCGCGCGAGCTTCGCGCACAACAGCTCCGGAGCGCCGCTGCCGTCCTCCAGGTTGATGCCGACCACGCCCAGTCGCGCCAGTCGCATCACGTAGCCGGCAACGACGACGGCATCGTCCGAATAGCCACCTTCCACGTCCACGCTCAGCGGCACGCGGATCACCCGGACGATTTCCGCCACCGCCTCGAGCAGATGCTCGACCGGCAACGTATCGCCGTCGGCGTAGCCGCGACTCCACGCCAGGCCCGCGCTGGTGGTGGCGATCGCGGACGCGCCGAGGCTTTCGATCAGCCGGGCGCTGCCCGCGTCCCAGCAATTGGCGACGCGCAGGACGCCCTGCGCGTGCAGTTGGCGGAAGCGGCGGGCGGAGTCGGCGTGCGGGTTCATGGCGTCTGGTGGAGTGAAGGGAGACGCGATGCTGGCACGCGACTGCGTGCCTTACTCGCCGCTTCCGGACGTCGTAGTCGGCGTGGTCGTGACTGCCTGCGCATCCCACAGGCGCAGTGCCTGTTCGACGGCATCGACACCGCGGGCGACGGCTTTCGCATCGATCTGGTCGATGGTGTCGTTCTCGCTGTGGATCACCTGCATCACCTTGGCGGGCGTCGGCGAACTCTTGCCGGCGTAGGCGCCAAGCACCTTCGCGACTTCTTCGGCATCGACCAGCGAATACGACACGGCCGGCCAGCCGGCGCGCACGAAGGGCAGGTGGTCGGTGGGCGGGTAGTGTTCACCCGGCGAGAAGCCGATGCGCTGCGCCTTGGTGGCGGCGCGGCTGGTTTCGACCAGTGCGGCCTGCTGGTTGGCCGGCGCCATCATCCACAGCGTGTCGCCCCAACCGAACACGTCGAAGTTGACGTACAACGCCGGTCGCGTGGAGCCACCGTCGACGTAGGCCTTGGAGCCGAGCAGACCGGCTTCCTCCAGGTCCCAGAACGCCACGGCGACGCGGTGGTGCTTGAGCGGCTTCGCGCGGAAGCGCTCGGCGAGGGCGAGGACGGTCGCGCTGCCGGAGGCGTTGTCGGTGGCGCCGTCGCCGGCTTCGACGCGATCGGAATGCGCGCCGATCAGCAGCAGCGGCGCACTCGACGGGCCGGCGACCTCGGCGATCAGGTTCTCGCCCTCACGCTGCCGGGCTTCGAACGGAACGGCCTGAGCCTCCAGTCCGAGTGCCTTCAGGCGTGCGCCGATGGCGGCCCGGCGCTGGGCGTTGTCGCCCGCATCGGCGATGCTGCGGACGTCCTCCAGCCACTGGCCGGGCGGCGGGGTGGCCTCGCGGGCCTGGACGGCGGTCAGGCCGGTGCTGAGAAAAAGGATCGGCAGCAGTGCAACTTTCAGTCGGCGCATCGGGCAGGCCCCCTTTAGAATCCGGGCAGTGTGCCGCAGTCCGGGGTGGACGCCATAGGCCGAACGGCCTATCCGCGGCCTCCCTTCCATGAAGTCTTGCTGGTGCGACCGGAGAGAAGGATGACGATCCGAGTGTTCATCGTGGACGACCATGCGCTGGTGCGGACCGGCATGCGCATGATCCTGTCGGCCGAGACCGACATCGAGGTGCTCGGCGACGTCGAGAGCGGCGAGCTGGCGATGCCGCTGATCCGCAAGCTCAAACCGGATGTCGTGCTGTGCGATCTGCACCTGCCGGGACTGAGCGGACTGGAAGTCACCGAGCGCGTGGTCAAGGGCGATCACGGCACGCGCGTCATCATCGTCTCGGTGCTGGAAGACGGCCCGATGCCCAAGCGCCTGCTCGAAGCGGGCGCGTCGGGTTATGTCGGCAAGGGGGGCGATGCAAGCGAGCTGCTGCGCGCGATCCGCGAAGTCGCGCGCGGCCGGCGGTATCTGTCCAGCGGCATCGCACAGAGCATCGCGCTGTCCGGCATCGAAGGCGACGCCTCGCCGTTCGACCTGCTCTCGCCGCGCGAGATGGAGATCGCGTTGATGCTCGTGCAGGGCATGCGCCAGGACGACATCGCCAAGCGTCTGAGTCTCAGCGCCAAGACCGTCAACACACACAAGGCGCGTCTGTTCGAGAAGCTCGACATCAACGACACCATCGCGCTGGCAAGACTTGCCAGTCGCTACGGCGTCATCAATCCGGCGCACGCGCTCTAGCGATTTCGTCGCGAGACGCGACGGCGCAGGAATCCGAGCCCTGAAAACACACTGGCCGCCCGGAGGCGGCCAGTGATTCACTGCTGCGGGAGAGACGCCACTCAGGCGTGACCCTGCTCCTGCTTGCGCTCGCCATCGTGCTGCTCGCCCAGATGCGCGTGCTCGATCGCAGCCGCGTCGGCGGGCGTCTCGACGGCAACCTCTTCGGCCGTTGAAGCTTCGACCGCCTCCGACTCGACGATGGCTGCGGCCTCGGCCGGCGCCGGGACAGGCTCGGCCTCGACAGCCGGCTCGCCTTCGATGGCGGTTTCGGTCTCGCTCTCGACGGGCAGCGTGTCGAACAGGCCGCGCGTGCGCGGCGGCTCGGCGTACGCGGTCGCCGTGGCGGTCGGGCGGGAGTCGGCGATCTCGGCGGCATCCTGCGCCGGAGCCTGGCCGTTCTCGTCCTGCGTCGGAACCGGCGTCGGCTCGACCACTTCAGGCGCTTCGACCTTTTCCGGTGCGGGGACGGGTTCCGGCACCACGACTGGCGCTTCGATCACTACGGCAGGCTCGGCCGGAACGTGCGTCGCCGGTACGTCCCGCGACGGGGTTTGTACGACCGGTGCGGGCTCGGAAGCGGCTTCCTGCACGACGACCGTGGCGGCCACGGTCGCGGCGACTGCGGCCGGCGTCACGACCGGAGCAGGCTGGACCGGGGCGGCGGCAACGGACGTCGGCGCGCGCGGAGCGGCCTCTGCCTCATCGTCGAAATCGAACTCGGGCTGCGAGCGCTGGGCCGACGGTGCGGCTGCGGCTGCAGGCGCTTCGGCCTCGTCGTGCTGGTCGTCCTCGTCGTCGAAACCGAGGGCGTCGTCGTGCAGGTTGGTCTCGTCGACGCCCGCGGCGTTTTCGCCTGCGCCACCGCCACGACGGCGACGACGGCCGCCACGACGACCGCGACGACGGCGTCCGCCGCCTTCGCCTGCGGCGTCGGCATGCGTGGCATCGCCGGCCGGTGCCGGCGTCGCGACCGGTGCGGTAGCGACAGGGGCCTCGGCCGTAGCGGCGGCCACTGCCACGGCCGGTGCGATCAGCGCAGTGGCTGCGGCCTCGGCGGCAGGCGTCGGTTCCGGACGGGTTTCCGGACGCGGTTCGTTGCGCGGTGCACGCGGCGCTTCGGCGGCCACCTGCGGCTGCGGGGCGGGAGCGCGCTCGTCGGCCTGCGGCTTGGGCGGACGCGCCTTCTGCTCGGCCTGCTTCTGCTCCGCCTGCTTCTGCTGTTGCGGTTGCTGCTGCTTCGGCTGTTGCTGCTTGGGCTGCTGCTGTTGCTTGCCCTGCTGCGGTTGCTGGGCCTGCTGCTGCGGACCCTTCTCGCGACGCGGCTCGTCACGGCGCGCTTCGTCGCGACGATTGTCGCGACCCTGCTTGCCGTTGCGACCTTCGCGGCGCTGCTGCGGCGCGTTGCGGTCGTTGCGTCCGCCGCGGCTGTCCTGCGGTCGGGCGGCCGGCGCCGGTTCCACCGCGATCGGCGCGCCGCCGCGGAAGAAACGCATGATGCGTTCGACCACACCGATCGAATGCGTCGGCGCGGCCACGACCGGCGCGGGCATCGGCGTCGGTGCGGTCTGCTCGCGCGGCTCTCGCAGCGGTGCGGGCTGGGCCGGCTTGACGTTAGTCACCGCCGGCAGCGCCGGGATGTTGAGGTTGGCCTTGGTCAGCGCGTGCGTCGGCAACTTGCGCGGGGTGCCGCGCTGGTAGCTGGGCTTGTTCGATTCCTCGCCCAGCTCGTTCTCGCGGATGCGCGTGACTTCGTAGTGCGGGGTATGCAGCTGCTCGTCGGCGACGATCACGATCGGCGCGTCGTGGCGGCGTTCGATGTCGCTGAGCGCGCGGCGCTTTTCGTTGAGCAGGTAGTTGGCGATCTCGGTCGGTGCCTGCACCAGCACCTGGCCGGTGTTCTCCTTCATCGCATGCTCTTCCGCGAGGCGCAGGATCGACAGCGACAGCGACTCGACGCTGCGCATGCGGCCGTGGCCTTCGCAGCGCGGGCAGACGATCTGGCTGGATTCGCCCAGCGACGGACGCAGGCGCTGGCGGCTCAGTTCGAGCAGGCCGAAGCGCGAGATGCGGCCGATCTGCACGCGCGCGCGGTCCTGCTTGAGCGCGTGCTGCAGGCGGTTCTCGACTTCGCGCTGGTGCTTGTTCGACGACATGTCGATGAAGTCGATCACCACCAGGCCGCCCAGGTCGCGCAGGCGCATCTGGCGCGCGACTTCCTCGGCGGCTTCCAGGTTGGTGTTGAACGCGGTTTCCTCGATGTCGCCGCCCTTGGTGGCGCGCGCCGAGTTGACGTCGATCGCGGTCAGCGCTTCGGTCTGGTCGATCACCAGCGCGCCGCCGGAGGGCAGACGCACTTCGCGCTCGTAGGCGTTCTCGATCTGCGATTCGATCTGGAAGCGGTTGAACAGCGGCGTGTCGTCGGTGTAGTGCTTGAGCTTGCGCAGGTTGTGCGGCATCACCTGCTCGACGAAGTCACGCGCCTCGGTGTGCATCTCGGGCGTATCGACCAGGATCTCGCCGATGTCCGGGCGCATGTAGTCGCGCAGGGCGCGGATGATCAGGCGCGATTCCTGGTAGATCAGGAACGGCGCGGGCTTGGTCAGCGCGGCTTCGGCCACGGCCTTCCAGACCTGGAGCAGGTAGTCCAGGTCCCACTGCAGTTCTTCCGCGTCGCGGCCGACGCCGGCGGTGCGGATGATCACGCCCATGTCGTCGGGGATGTCCAGCGCGTCCATCGCGCGCTTGAGCTCGGCGCGATCCTCGCCCTCGATGCGGCGCGACACGCCACCGGCGGTGGGCGAGTTGGGCATCAGCACCATGTAGCGGCCGGCCAGCGAGATGAACGTGGTCAGGGCAGCGCCCTTGTTGCCGCGCTCTTCCTTGTCGACCTGCACCACCACTTCCTGACCTTCGCGCAGGAGTTCACGGATCGTCGCCTTGTTGTGGTCGACGCCCGCCTGGAAGTAATCGCGGGAGATCTCCTTCAGCGGCAGGAAGCCGTGGCGCTCTCCGCCGTATTCGACGAAGGCCGCTTCGAGCGAGGGCTCGAGGCGGGTGATCTTGCCTTTGTAGATGTTGGACTTCTTTTGTTCCTTGGCCGGCTGTTCGATGTCGATGTCGTACAGGGTCTGGCCGTCGACGATGGCGACGCGGAGTTCTTCCGCCTGCGTCGCGTTGATCAGCATTCGCTTCATTGTTGCGTTCCTCGCGCGCTCCTGCGCGTGGTCGGCGCAGGACGCAAACGCGTCCTGCAGCCGCGGAACGCCGTGGGCGTTTCGCCTCTGGATACCGCAAGCTGGCCAGCGCATGACAAAGCGGTCTGGCGGCCGGCTTCAAGTTTTCCAGCGCTACGACACCACGGCACGCCGCGGGAGCGCTTTGTTTCTATCCTGACTGCTAGGGCCGGCGGCGCGAGCGCCGCACGGGACGTGTTCATCACTGGCGGTTTGACCCGCCGGACGAGGTCCGGTTCCGCCGGGCCATCGCTGCTAACATGGCTGCCCCGGGGGCAGTGGTTAGACGCGGACCGGAATCGCAGGAAGGGGCTTTCGGCCGCTGATGTAACAACTTCCTGCGAAATCAAAACCTTATCTCGCGTCGCGAGTGTAACAGATAACCCCGTCGGATGACCCATTCAGCCCCTCCCAAGACCGGCCAGGCCGCCCCCAAGGGCGCCGCCGAGCCCCAGGTCCGGACCGTGCGCGTGCCGGCCGACCGTGCCGGCCAGCGCCTGGACAATTTCCTGCTGGGCCAGCTGAAGGGCGCCCCGCGCTCGCTGGTCTACAAACTGGTCCGTTCCGGGCAGGTCCGCGTCAACGGTGGCCGGGCCAAGGCCGAGCGCAAGCTCGAGGACGGCGACGAGGTGCGGATCCCGCCGGTCCGTCTCGCCGAGGCCGGCGACCGGCCGACGCCGCCCAGGGGCCTGCTGGACGCGCTGGAGGCGGCGATCGTGTTCGAGGACGCCCGCCTGCTTGCGCTCAACAAGCCGTCGGGGCTGGCCAGTCATGGAGGCAGCGGCATTAGCCACGGTGCCATCGAATCCCTGCGCGCGCTGCGCCCGGGACAAACGCTGGAGCTGGTCCATCGCCTCGACCGGGACACCTCCGGCCTGCTGGTGGTTGCCAAGAAGCGCTCGGCGCTGACCGAACTGCAGGCGCTGATGCGCGAGGACGGCGGGATCACCAAGCGCTATCTGGCGCTGTTGACCGGTCGGATGCCCGACGGCGTGATGACGGTCGATGCGCCGCTGCACATCGGCCTGCGCCAGGGCGGCGAGCGCCATGTGCAGGTGAATCCGGCCGGCAAGCCCTCGCTGAGCCATTTCCGCGTGCTCGAGCGTCGCGGCGGGCAGTCCTACTGCGAGGTGCGCATCGAGACCGGTCGCACCCACCAGATCCGCGTCCACGCGCAGCACATCGGCCACCCGATCGCGGGCGACGACAAATACGGCGAAGCCGAAGCCAACAAACGTCTGCGCGATCAGGCCGGGCTGAAGCGGCTGTTCCTGCACGCGTCCACGCTGGAGTTCGCCCTCGATGGCGGCAAGGCGCCTTACCTGCTCAACGCGCCGCTGGCGCCGGAGCTGGTCGACGTGCTCGACCGCCTGGGCTGAGACGCGCGCTCAGCCGCCGCGGCGGCGCTGTTCGTCCAGCACGAAGCACGACTGCGGCCGCACCTGCGGCGGGCGGAAATTGACCGGCACCTGCAGTTTCGTTATCTGCGCGACGCCGGCGCGCGTGGCCGGCTTGAATACCCAGCCGCGTACGCCTTCCTGCGCGGCCTTGTCGAGCGGCGCGATACCGCTGCTGCGGAAGACCTCGACCGAGCTCGGCTTGCCGTCGGCACCGACCGTCAGTTGCAGGACCACCTGGCCGCCGACGTTGTCGCAGGCGAGTTCTTCCGGATAGCCCGGCGGAGGCGTGTCCACTGCCAGCAGTTCGGTGGGTGGCACGGCCGGTGCCTGCGGCGCCTGCGGCTGGCAGGCGGCCAGCGCCACGACGGCGGCAAGGGGCAGGACGATGCGGAGGTGACGATCGATGCTCATACGGCCTCGCTCACGTGCGGATCGCGGAAAGTCAGGACGACAGGGCTTCGGCCTTTGCCGCGCAGATGAAGTCGTTCTCGCTCAGCCCGCCGACATCGTGGGTCGAATAACGCACCACGCAGCGGTTGTAGTGCACGCCGAGGTCCGGGTGGTGGTCCTCGCGGTGGGCCATGAACGCCAGCGCGTTAACGAAGGCCATCGTTTCGTAGTAATTGTGGAAGTGGAACGTCTTGGAGATCGCATGGCCGTCCTCGACCACCTCCCAGCCCGGCACCTCGGGCAGCAGTTCGCGCACGCGCGCTTCGCTGAGCCTGTGCTCGCTGCCGCGGCGGGCAAGGCAGTGGGCCTGGGCGAGGGGAATCAGGTCGTTCACGGTTCAAGGCTCCTTGCGGTGATACACCGACTGAATGGAACACATCGTCGGCGATCGCCGGTGATGGGCGCGCCTTCAGGCTGCGCGGACACCGTTAGAATAGCCCCATGATCAATATTTCCGAATCCGCCCAGCTCCATTTCCGCAAGCTGATCGAACGCGAGGCGCTTCCGGGCCTTGGCGTCCGACTGTCGGCGATCCACGCCGGCACGCCGCGCGCGGACGTGCGCCTGGAGTTCGCCGAGCCGGCCGACCTGCAGGGCGACGAGTGGGCGGTGGATTGCGACGGCTTCACCCTGTGGCTCGATGCGGCCAGCGTGACCTACCTGGACTCGGCCGAGATCGACTACGAGACCCAGGCCACCGGCGGGCAGCTGCAGATCCGCGCGCCGAAGATCAAGGGCGAGGCGCCGGCCGATTCGGCATCGCTCGTGGAGCGCGTGCACTGGATCGTCGAGCAGGAGATCAATCCGCAGCTCGCTTCGCACCGCGGCCATGTGTCGGTGCAGGAAGTCACCGCCGACGGTGTCGTAGTGCTGCGTTTCGGCGGTGGTTGCCACGGCTGCGGCATGGCCGACGTGACGCTGAAGCAGGGCATCGAGAAGACCCTGCTGAGCAAGGTGCCCGGCGTGACCGCGGTACGCGACGCGACCGACCACGCGACCGGCGACGCACCCTACATTCCGCGCGATTCGGCAGCCTGACCCGGGGCCGGGCGACGTAGATGTTCTCCGCCGCCGACCTGATCCACGCACTGCAGCGACGGCTGCAGCTCATCGCGCCGCACCTGCGTCGTCCACCGGGCACGTTTCCGCCCGGTTGGCAGGCATGGTTCGACAGCATGCACGAGCGCGCCGGCGCGGTGCGCGGCGCGACAGACGACGCGATCATCGCGGTGTTCGTGCAGCGTCCGCTGGCGATGCGGCCGCGCCGTGTCGCCGAACTCACGCGCTGGCAAGCCTTCGCCACGCTGTGGCGACAGGACTGGCGCGAAGACCGCAGCTGGGACAAGTACGACCGCCGCACGCACTGGTTCGCCGCCACGTTCACCGTGCTTTGGCACGTGTTCTTCAGCGCGATGCTGCTGTACCTGATGTACCTGCGCTTCATGGCGCTAAGCGCGGCGCCACCGGAAGGCGAGCAGGTGGTGATGATCGAATACATCGGCAAGGGCACGCCGCTGGAGCCGGGCGGTGGCCAGGCGCAGCCGACCGAGCAACCGTCGCAACCCGCGCCGCAGCCGCAACCCGCGCCCGCCCAACCGCAGGCATCCGCGCCGGCTGAACTCTCGGCGCCCGCGCCGTCCGTGCCCGCGCCGCCGGCGCCCAGCGTCGATGCGCCGCTGCCCGAGATAGCCCAGCGCGACGTCCCCGAACCGCAACTGCCGACACCCGCGCCGCCGCAGGAACAGGCCGTCACGGTGAGCGAACCGGTGCCGGACGCGCCGCAGGTGTTCGTGCTGCCGCCAACGCGTCGTCGTACCGAGCCGACGATCGTCGCGCCGGACCTCACGTCGCCCACACCGACCGTGCGCACGACCGACGTCGCCGAGCCGGTGCAACCGATCCGTCGCGACATCGCACCACGGGACATGGCCGCGCCGACGATCGAGCAGCGTGCGCAGGAGATCACCGTGCGCGAAGTCACCGCACCGGTGCAGCGTGCGCCCGTGCGCGAACTGCCGACGCCGACCGTGCCCGTGCCGCAGGTGCGCGCGACCGAACAGGCACTGCGCACGCGAGAGATTCCGACACCGGTTGCCGCCGCACCGACGCCCGCACCACCGACAGCCGCGCCGCCTACGCCGAGTGCGGCACCGAGCACAGCGCCGAGCACCGCAACTGCGTCGCCCGCCTCCGCGGCCAGCACAGCACCTGCGGCGCCTTCGACCGCGCGCCCGGCCGCACCCGCAGCGGCCACGCCAGGGACGGCCGGTACGCCCGCGCCATCGACCACGCCCGCCACCGCGGGCGCCGGTCCGCGTCCGACACCTGCACCGGGCACCTGGTCCACGCCGACACGCGGCGACGACTGGGGCGAGAGCACGCGCAACGCGCCGGGCGGACAACGCGGCGTGACGCCGGGTCTGTACAACCGCGACGGCAGCGTGCGTCTGGCGGAACAACCGGGATCGGCAGCGCCCGGACAGCCGCCGGGCGCGATCACCGAGGAAATCCGCGACCTCGACCGCTCCGGCACGTGGCTCAAGCGCAAGCCGAACGACTTCGAACCGACCTCGCTCGACAAGTACTGGGTGCCCCACGAAACCCTGCTCGCCGAATGGGTGCGCAAGGGCATCAAGAAGGTCGCCATCCCGATCCCGGGCACCGGCAAACGCATCGAATGCGTGGTGTCGCTGCTCGCGCTCGGCGGCGGATGCGGACTCAGCGATCCAAACCTCAACGACCAGCCTCCCGGCGCGCGGCCGCCGCCGGATGTTCCGTTCAAGCCGGAATTGCAGGAAGGCAACGGCAGCACGCGTCCCTGACGCGGCGCGTTCGCGTCGCGTGGCGACTCAATCCTTGTCCGGGTCGCGGACCAGGTCGCTGCAACGGCGGCATGCAGCCTCGGCGCGCATCAGGTGTTCGCGCACGCGTTCCAGCGGCGCGCCGTGATCGAGCAGCGTCACCGCGGCAGCATTCGCCATCGTGATGGTGTTGAGCTCATTGCGCAGCGCGTGGCGCCAGTGCATGCCCTCGGTGCGTTCCGTCGAAGCGTCGGTCACCGCGCCTCCGTCGAACGCTTCAGGCGGGCGAGCTGGTTGTGGATCGTGCGCACGCTCACGCCCAGCGCCTGCGCGGCGCGCGTACGGTCGTTGTCGAAGCGGGCCAGCGTACGCGCCAGCATTTCACGCTCGATCTCCGCGTAGCTCGTGCCGACGGTGAAGATCACGCTGTCCGCATCGTCGAGCGCCGGCCGCATCCGTCGTTGGGCGGGCCATACGCGAACCTGCTGGCCATCGCTGGCGAGGTACGCGCGCTGTATGGCGCTGCGCAGTTCGCGCACGTTGCCGGGCCACGCATGTCGCAGCAGAACGCGTTCGCTGCCGTCGGCGAGGCGCCGTCCGGTGCCGTGGCGGAAGTTGAGCTGCTCGAGGAAATGCCGCGCCAGAAGCACCACGTCGTCGCCGCGCTCGCGCAACGGGGGAAGGCACATCGTGTAGTCGGCGAGGCGATAGTACAGATCCTCGCGCAATGCGCCGGCCTCCATCGCGACGAGCGGATCGCGATTGGTGGCTGCGACGATGCGCACGTCGATGCCGATCGGTTCGCTTCCCCCCACGCGCGTCAACGTGCCGGCCTCCAGAACGCGCAGCAGATAGACCTGCAGCGCCGGCGTCATTTCGGTGATCTCGTCCAGGAACAACGTGCCGCCATTGGCCTGTTCGAAGTAGCCGGCATGGCGATAGTTCGCACCAGTGAAACTGCCTCGCTCGTGGCCGAACAGGTGGCTGGCGAGAAGCTCCGGCGACACTGCGCCGGCATTGACCGCCACGAACGCACCGCGCCGACCGCTGCGCGCATGCAGCGCACGTGCGACCAGTTCCTTGCCGGTACCGCTGTCGCCACAGACGAGCACCGAGACGTTGGAGGTCGCCACGCGCTCGATGTCGCGATACACCTGCTGCATCGCCTCGCAACCGCCGACCATTCCATGCTGCGACGTGCCGTCCTGCGCGCGCGCATGCGCCGCGGCGGACTGGGCGAGCAGGGCATCGAACTGCGCGGGGCACAACGGCTTGAGCAGGTAGTCGTACACAGGGCGCGACACGGCCTGGATCGCCGATTCCACGGTAGGACTGCCGGTGACGATCACGGCATGCTCGTGCGCCGGCATCGCCGGATCATCGAGCAGATCCAGGCCGTTGCCGTCGGGCAGGTCGAGGTCGAGCAGCAGCAGGTCCAGCGGAGGCAAGTGGCCAAGCTGGCGCGATTGTTCGAGCGAATGCGCGATGTAGGGCTGGAAGCCGCGCATACGCGCGAAATCGGCCGCGGACTCGGTGAAGTCGCGATCATCGTCGACGATCAACAAGGATGCAGGCACGGACGGAATCCCCATCGAGACTGGAAGGCAGCGTATGTCCGCCGGGGTTAAGCGGCCTTGAAGATGCTTCATCGCGGAAGGAAATTCTTTCCGATAGCGCTGTTCATATGAACGACGCGCCACGTGCGAACGGGCATCGCGGCCTCACTGGACGACAGCGGCGCGAAGCTTTTTCACACCGCAATCGCATGGATCCGACGTCGCGAGTTCTTGGCACGTTGCTTGCGTCGCATTGTCTGTCCACATCGGATGTAGACGAATCTGAATCGAAGGAGCGGCGCAGCGAGGCAGTCAGTCATTTGGAGAGAGACGATGAACGCGAACCTGTACTACGGCGAACATTCGATCGTGGTGGATGCGGTCGACATGGAGGAAGAGGTCGCGCACTGGATGCGCCACTACCGCAACTATGTTCCGGGCTTCCGCAGCATCGACTACCTGCCGGCGCTGAAACTCGGGTTGGACGCCTACCTTCGCGGACACGGCAACGACTTCGACGGCATGGCCGACAACCTCGAACACACGTACGAACGCATTCGCGGCGTGTCGCGTTTGGATTGGAACGAGGCGCTCCCGGTGGCGCTTGCCGCATGGACACGCCTGGCTGAGCGCAGCGCGACGGCGAAGATGGGGTCAGAGCCGCACTTCGGCTTCGCCACCATCCGTTGAGACGGTGACGCAAGCGGGATCTACGCGTACTGGAACGAAGATGGCGACCCTCGGGTCGCCATCATTCTTGTGTGTCTGTATCCGCTGACCGCGTCGGCAGTCCGATCAGTGCGGCTTGGCGACGCCCTTCAGCAGCTCCTCGGACGACTGGTCGTCGCCGCTGTGGGCGAAGTCGGCCAGCGAGACGAAGCCGACCAGTCGCTTGTCGCGGTTGATCACCGGCAGACGCCGCACCTGCAGGTCGGCCATGTTGCGCGCGACATGTTCGACATCCTCGTCGTCGAAGCAGTAGCGGACCTGGTCGGTCATCACCTCGCGCACGGGTGTGTCGGCGCCGAGCCCGCGGGCGATCGCGCGGATAGCGAGGTCGCGGTCCGTCACCATGCCCACCAGGCGGTCGCCATCGCCGACGGGCAGGCTGCCAACGTCCATGCGCTGCATGGTCTCGGCCGCCTCGCGGATACTGCGGTTCGGGGCGGTGAGGAAGACGTTCGTGTTCATGATCTCAGCTACTTTCATCGCGTTTCGCTCCTGCGGTCGTATAGACCTTGCACAGTGGCACGCGCGCGATTGCGAACGCGTGAAGCGTGCGCGTAGAGGGCGTGAAAGCGATGCCGCTGGTCAGCCGCGAGGACCGCGTTCTTCGCGTGGACGCGCCTTGCGGTCGCGCAGCAGCGCACTGATGACGAGACCCAAGCCGAGTGCGGTGGCGACCAGGAACAGCACCAGCGCGAGCCATTCGTAGCGATTGGGTTGGCCGCTTCCCGCGCCGCGCAGGAGCAGGGCGGACGCGAGAATCAACGCGGCCACGATCACGCCTGCAGCGATTCGGTTGGCGATCTTCTGCAGGTTCTCCATCAGACGTGATTCCTGCAGCCCGGTGATGCGCACCTGCAGCCGATTCTCGGCGAGCAGTGACAGCGCCGCCGACAGCTTTCGTGGGGCGTCCTGGACCAGCCCCTGCAACTCAACCGCTTCCACCGCCATTGCCGGCAGCGACAGAGAGCGACGGATCTGCGCGGTGATCATCCGCGGCATGTGATCGCCGATGATCTTCTGCACGTTCAGGTGCGGCGCCAGAAGCCGGCACACGCCTTCAAGATGCAACAGAGTGCGACCGAGCAGGCTCAGTTCCGGCGGCGTACGAAGCCCGCACATCGCGCCGATGCGAGTGAGGTCGAGCATCAACCGGCCTTCGGAATGATCCTGTAGTCCCGCGTGCGCGGCATAGCGTGCGATCAGCTGCCCCGACTCACGCAGGTAGCGTTCCTCATCGAAGGTCTCCAGTCGCGTACCCAGCGCGATCACTTCGTCCGCCGCATCGTCGCCGCGTCCTTCCACCGAAGAGAACATCAGCTTGAGCAGGCGCGTGCGCTGGCGCGGTGGCACGTGCACGACCATGCCGAGGTCGATGATCGCGAGGCGGCCGTCGTCGGTGATCAGAAGGTTGCCAGGATGCGGATCGGCATGGATCTCGCCGTGCACGAACATCTGGTCGAGGTAGCCGCGCAGCAGCGATTCGCACAATCCTTCGCGAGCGTCGACCGGCAGGCGCAGGTGCAGGTGGCCGTTGAGAGGGTCACCGTTGACGAGGTCCATCACCAGCACGCGCGTGCGTGTAAGTGGCCACACCGGGCGTGGAATCAGCAGGTCGGGATAGTCGGCGAGGTGCTCGGAGAAGCGTTCCAGGTTCGCGGCTTCCAGCGTGTAGTCGAGTTCGCCCATCAGCGCCTTGCGGAACTCGTGCACCCAGTCGGAGAAACGCACGCGCTGGCCCAGTCCGGTGGTGTGATCGACACCGCTGGCGATGGATTCGAGTACCGCGAGATCCTGCCGCACTTCGTCGGCGACGCCGGGACGCTGAACCTTCACCGCGACGGGCCGGCCGTCGAGAAGGCGCGCGCGATGTACCTGCGCGAGCGATGCCGAGCCGAGCGGCGCGGGATCGAACCACGCGAACACCTCCGTTAGCGGACGTTCGAGTGCGTTCTCCACTTGCGTGCGGATCGCATCCCATTCGACCGGCGTGGCGTGGCTCTGCGTGCGTGCGAGCGCGGCGAGATAGGGCGCCGGCACGAGGTCGGGACGCGTCGACAGCGCCTGCCCAAGCTTGATGAAGGTCGGTCCCAGCGCTTCGAGATCGTCGACGAACTGCTCCGGGCGGTGGTCGAAGGATTCGGTCTCACTGGGGATAGGCGCGGTCGAACGCAGGTCGAGGCCGGTAAACACGCCGGTGCCGCGATAACGCATGAGGAAGCGCACGATGCGGCCCGTGCGCGCGAGGCTCTGCACCTGCGTGTTCATGCCGCCGCGGCGACCGCGCGCCGCGCGAATGTGGGATTCCACCACGCGCGAGATTTCATGGCGGTGCCAGCATAGGCAGCAGCTGCGAAGGCTTCGTGAGGCCGTGTGCGGCGCATTCAGTCCTGCTTGTCGCGGAGCTTCCTCGCCTTCGCGGCGAGGCTGCGCTCGACGGTGGCTATCGCGCTCAGCACCAGCAGGGTCAATGCGGTCGCCAGTCCCGCCAGCAGGTGGTAACGGAAGCCGCACATCACGCCGATCACCGCGACCATCAGGATCGACGCCGCGGTGGTGATGCCGACGACGACGTCGGAGCCACGCCGCGCGAAGATCGTGCCGGCGCCGATGAAGGACACGCCCGCGATCACCGCTTCGACCAGTCGCAGCGGGTCCACGGTGACGCGCAGGTCGCTGTCCAAGCGATGGTCTTCCAGCACCAACTGGCCCAGCCCGACGAGCAACGCCGCCGCGCCGGCTACCAGCATGTGCGTACGGAACCCCGCCGGGCGGTTCTTCAGCTCGCGCTCGAAGCCGATCGCCCCGCCCAGCGCCATCGCGATGGCGGTGTCGGCGAGCACCTGCAGCTGCAGCATCCAGTCCATGCGACCCAAAGTGGTGCCGTGCCCGTGTAGGCCACGTCACGACCGTGTGGATTGCGCACACACGCGCGCGTCACGATGGCCTGCCTACCATCCCGCCGTTCATCGGACGAGGAGGTGGAGCATGGGCATCATCATCTGGTTGATCGTGGGCGGCGTGATCGGTTGGCTGGCGAGCATCGTGATGCGTCGCGATGCGCAGCAGGGCCTGCTGCTCAACATCGTCGTCGGAATCGTCGGCGCGTTCATCGGCGGCTGGCTGGGCGGCGCGCTCGGCATCGGCGGTGGCGACATCAACGACGGAAACTTCAGCATCAGTGGACTGCTGCTTTCGCTGGTCGGCGCGATCGTGCTGCTGGCCATCGTCAATCTGTTCACGCGCGGCAGGGCGCGCTGACATCGCGACGCGAGAGCCGTGAAGCACAAGCGCCGTGAAGCACAAGCGCTTCCGGTTCGGCAAGGGATTCCGGGTCGCTTTCGCGGTCCGCAAGGTGCAGGCGGCCGAAATGGTCATCGCTCCGGGCGGCCATGAGGGCGGTCCGGACAACCGCCATCGCGGCGCCGATCAGTGGTTGTTCGTGGTATCCGGCACCGGCCTGGCGATCGTCGAAGGACGACGCCAGAAGCTCGGTGCCGGCAGCCTGATCGTGATCGAGCGAGGCGAGCGGCACGAGATCCGCAATACGGGTCGCACGCTGCTTAAGACGATCAATCTGTATTCGCCGCCGGCTTACCGCATGGATGAGGAACCGCTACCCGCGGGGCGCAAGTAGGGCTTTCAGCGCACGCGCATGCGCTGCCATTGCGAGAGTGCGGGCGGAAGGTGCTGGTCGAGATCGAGGTCAAGCGCGACGTACGCGTCGAGTGCATCGACCACGCGGCGACGCAATCCGACCAGCTCCGGCGCGTCGAGTTGCGCGGGTTCGTGCTGCACGCTTTCGAGCAGTGCCACGGCCCAGTCGTAGAGTCCCTGTGCGTGGTTTTCCAGCTGTTTACGCAACCACGGTCGCAGCGGTTCGTGCACGACGTGGCCTTGCGCGCGCAGTTGTCTCGCCTCGTCCGCGAGTCGCCTGTAGGCGCCGCGGTACCACTCGGTGTGCCCGGCGGCTTCGCGGCGCACGGTCAGTGGCGAGGGCGCGCCGTGTTCGGTCAGTGCGCGGCCGAACCGCAGTTCGAGGTCGCGCGCGTCGCGCACCGTGTCGGTTTCCACCAGCAATGCGCGGTCGAGGTCGAAGAACTCGTAGTAGCGCGGATGCAGCGCCTGCATGCGTTCCAGTGGATGCCGCGAGAAGCCGAGCTTGAGCAGGTCCTCGTACGCGCAGGGAAGCACATACAGGAAGCAGGCGCCCTCGCTGGGGCCGTGCGTGTCGGGGTCGGAGCTGCGCAGGAACGCCATCCTCGAATCATCCCGCACTTCGCGACGCGGCGTTGATGCTCGACGCGGAATGCTCGCCGCATGGCTCGATCGAACGCTCCCGCGAATGCCAGCCTCGACACCAATGGCAGTGTCGAGTCCGCCAGTGACGGCGGACTGGTCTATGTGAACGACGACGAGCCCGGTCTGCGTCGGCGCCGCGCGGGCAAGGGATTCAGCTACGTCGATCCGGATGGACGACACGTGACCGACGCGCAGACGCTGTCGCGCATCCGTGCACTTGCCATCCCGCCGGCGTATCGCGATGTGTGGATCTGTCGCCGCGCGAACGGCCATTTGCAGGCGTCGGGACGCGATGCGCGCGGTCGCAAGCAGTATCGCTACCACCCGCGCTGGAAGGTCGTGCGCGATGCGCGGAAGTTCGATCGCATCGTCGCCTTCGCCGCAGCGCTTCCGCGCTTGCGCCGTGTGCTGCGGCGCGACCTGGCGCGGCGAGGGTTCGGTCGCGAGAAGGTGCTGGCGATCGTGGTATCGGTGCTCGCGGATACCTTGCTGCGCGTGGGCAACGTCGAATACGAGCGCGGCAACCGATCGTACGGATTGACGACGCTGCGCAATCGGCACGTCGAGTTCCTTCGCGGCGGGCGCCTGCACCTGCATTTCCGCGGCAAGGGCGGGCAGGAGCACGACATCGTGCTCGACAACGCCCGACTCACGCGTCTGGTGCGGCGATGCCAGCAACTGCCGGGGCAGATGCTGTTCCAGTACGTCGACGACGACGGTTCGGTGCAGCCGGTGGATTCGGGACAGGTCAACGACTACCTGCGCGAGGCGATGGGCGAGGCGTTCACCGCCAAGGACTTCCGCACCTGGGGCGGTACGCTGGCCGCGATCCGCCTGCTCGCGGCGAGCGATGTGCCGCTGCGCGAGGACGGCGAACCCGATGCGACGGCGACGACCGCGCTGCGCAACACAGTGATCGCGCAGGTTGCGAAGTCTCTCGGCAACACGCCGGCGGTGTGCCGCAGTTCCTACATCGACCCGGTGGTGTTCGACTGCTGGCAGGACGGCCGCCTGCAGCGCGCCGTTGCCTCCGCGCGCGGCGAGCGCCAGTGGGAGCAGGCGGCATTGCGTCTGTTGCGGCGCAGCCGGAAGGGGTGAGCGTCGCCGCCGTGAAAAAGAAAAAGCCGCCCAAAGGCGGCTTTTTCGGTGTTGGTGGAGGTGGGGGGAATTGAACCCCCGTCCGAAGGCACTCCATCCCCGGCACTACATGCTTAGCGCTCCGTTAGATCTCGTCCCCGGACAGCACGGCGCGCAAAGCGCATCCAGGAACCAGCCTGCTATGGGTTAACCGGGTGCTGGCAGGCAGCCACTCCCGGCGATTCCGTGATAATGACCCTACGCTGCGAGCACGGACACAAGCAGTTTCGGGGCTTAGGCCTTAAGCGGCCAGAGCGTAGTTGTCGTCGTTGGCAACTAGAGTTTTGCAGCTGGATTTACGAGGAAAGCTACCCCCTCGGCATGCGCCAGGCGATTTCGCAACCCCCGTCGAAGCCAGTGCACCCCCGGGGACAGCTCACGCTGACGTGTCCAGTATAGGGGCGAAGTCCGCCGGCACAAGCGGCGATGGCGGGGCGGTCGGCGTGCGTTCAAGCCGCCTGGGCGCGGTTTTACTCTTCCAGCAGATGGATCAGCGCGCGGCGCTTCTTGCGCGGCAGCTTGCGCATCAGGCCGATGAGGCGCAGCTCTTCGGTGTCGTCGTACTTGCTGGGTTGCTCGCGCACGTGCAGGCCTTTGCCTTCAAGCGTGCCGCGGCCGGTGGCGAGCCATTCGAAGCTGACCTTCTGCTTCACCGCGATCTCGAGCATGCGCTCCAACTCCGGGAGCGACAGCCCGCTGAGCCACTTGCGGGCAGTTTCGCGGCTCACGCTGTAGGCCTCTGCCACGGAACCCGTGCGCTGGCGTGCCGTCGGGAAGGCGGCGTAATCCAGTGCCTGATGTAGGCGACGTGCGAAATCCTTGTGCGGGTATTGGGCCATGTCCGTGCGCTCGATTCGTTAGGCCGGGCTTTCGCAGGACGCGGCGGCGGCGACCACAACTCATTGTTGCGCACGCTTCGTGAGAAAAATACACGTTCAAGTTGTTGAGCGATGCAATCCACAGGTGGTAATCATGTCGTCATCCACAGCGAAAGGGACGTCCTCATGAATCCGGTGGCTCGGTACGTGGCGTGTTTCGAGACCGCACAGGCGGCGGCGACGGCGGCTGGCATCAGCACGGAGATGTTGCGGCGCATGCGCAAGCGCGGGTTCGTCACCACGCGCAAGCGGGCGCTGGTGATGGCGCAGGCCTGCGGCTTCCGCGTCGATGCCATGCAGTTGATGGCGCTGCCGGACGCGGGCGGAGCCGATCCGCTGCCGGCGGATGGATCGCCAGTCGACTGAAATGCGCGTTTCCTCCCCGTCGGGGCGAGGCGGAATGGCCTGAATGCGGCAAATTCTCAGCACGGTATGCTTGTGGCATGAGTTCCGATGCCGCCAGGGATGTCCGCGGGCCCGAACTGGCCGAGCTGTCGCCGCGCCGTGGCTACCTGCTTGCGCTGATCGTCCTGGTGGGATCGCTGGTGCTGGTGTTCTCGGCCTGGCGGGCGGCGCGCGAGCGCGAGCTGCGCGCGGCGGAGGCGGAGTTCATTGCCAAGACGGCCGAGATCACCGAGCTGCTGCGCCAGGGCATGACCCGCTATGAGCTGGTCGCGCGGGGCGGGGCGTCGATGTTCGCCTCGGTCACGCGCCCACGGCCGACGCCGATGCAGTGGCAGGGCTACGTGGACGGCATGGACATCCAGCGCCGATTCCCGGGCATGGTCGGTCTGGGGTTCGCCGAGTTCGTCTCGGCGATGCGCCTGCCCGAGCTGCAGGTGGAATGGCGCCAGGCCGGACACGGCATGCTCGAGGTGTGGCCGCGCGGGCAACGGCGCGACTACAGCCCGATCCTGCTGCTGGAGCCCAAGACGCCGGCCAATGTCGGCGCGATCGGTTTCGACATGTACTCCGAGCCGGTGCGGCGCGTGGCGATGGATCAGGCCGTAGCGTCCGGCAATGCCACGCTGTCCGGTCCCGTGCATCTGATCCAGGATGGGCCGCTGCGCAATACCGGCCTGCTGTTGTACCTGCCGGTGTACCGCGGCGGCGGACGGCCCGGCACGGTCACCACGCGGCGCACGGAGATCCAGGGCTGGGTCTATGCACCGCTGCGCATGGAGGGTTTCGTGCGCAACGCGATGGGCGCGGTGCGCAGCGACACCGCGTTCCGCATCTATGACGTCGCGGGCAGCGAGTCGCGCCTGCTGTTCGCCAGTTACACGCCCGCCGAACGCCCGCCGCCCGCGTTCCGGCATGCCACCACCTTTGAGTTGTACGGACGCCGCTGGCGCGCCGAGTTCGAATCACCGCCGCTCGCGGTCGCCGCACCGCGGCTGCAGGGGCTGCAGAACCTGCTCGCACTCGGCCTGTTTTCGTCGCTGCTGCTGTATGCGATCGCGTGGATGCTGGCGCGCACCGAAGCGCAGGCCTACCGCATCGCGGTGCGCATGACCGAGGATTTCCGCCGGAGCGAGCAGCGTTTCCGCTCGGCGATGCGCTATTCGGCCATAGGCAAGGCGCTGCTCGACAGCGAGGGCCATATCGTCGAGGCCAATCCCGCGTTGTCGACCATCGTCGGCCTCACACCCGAAGCACTGGCCGGGATGCGCTTCGACGCACTGTTCGAGAGCGATGAGCCGGAAATGATCGCGCATGCGCGAGGCACCACGGACGCGCTCGGCGTGCATCGCGCGACGCGGCGCCTGCATCGCGAAGGCGGCGAACCACGCCAGGCGCAGCTGACCTATGCGCCCGTGCCGGGCAACGTGGGACAGGACATCGCCGGCCTGGTGCAGGTGGAGGACGTCACCGAACGCCTGCGCGCCGAGGCCCGCGTGCACGCGCTCAACCGCACGCTGGAAGCGCGCGTGGCACTGCGCACGCGCGAGCTGAGCCAGGCCAACCAGGAGCTGGAGGCCTTCGCCTACAGCGTCTCGCACGACCTGCGCGCGCCGCTGCGTGCGATCGATGGATTCAGCCGGATCCTGCTCGAACGCCATTGCGCCGGCATGGACGACACCGGTCGTTCCTACCTCGTGCGCGTGCGCCGCGCCGCGGGACGCATGGGCGAGTTGATCGATGCGCTGCTGAAGATGTCGCGGGTGAGCCGCGGCGAACTGCGGCTGGAACGCGTCGACCTGAGCCGCATGGCGACGGAAGTGGTGGAAGAACTGAAGGTAGGCGATCCCAAGCGCCAGGTCGACGTGCGGATCGAGTCGGACCTGTTCGTGATCGGCGACGCGGCGCTGCTGCGCAACCTGCTCGGCAACCTGCTGGGTAATGCGTGGAAATTCACCCGCGACCGGCTCGATGCGTGCATCGAGTTCGGCATGGCGATGGGCGAGTTCGGGCCGGAGTACTTCGTGCGCGACAACGGCGCGGGCTTCTCGCAGGACTACGTTGACAAGCTGTTCCGGCCGTTCCAGCGCCTGCATCACAACGAGGATTTCGCCGGCCACGGCATCGGCCTGGCCTCGGTGAAGCGCATCGTCGAGCGCCACGGCGGCAGCATCCGCGCCGAAGGCGAAGTGGGGCGGGGCGCGACGTTCTGGTTCACCCTGCCGCGCGAGAAGCTGGTGGAGTGACGGGTCAGCGCATCGCCTTGCGGCGCTTCTCGTCCATCCACTTGTCGGCCTGCGCAGGCTTGTAGGCGTGCATCCACGCGAGCATCGCGTCGAGGTCGTCGCCGTGCCACAGGTCGTCGCGCTGTTCGGGGTGCAGGAAGCGCTCGGCGACCATGCGATCGAGCATGCCCATCAGCGGCGTGTAGAAGCCTTCGACATCGAAGAACGCACACGGCTTGTCGCCGATTCCGAGCTGGCGCCAGGTCAGCATTTCGAACATTTCGTCGAGGGTGCCGAAGCCGCCGGGCAGGGCGACGAAGCCGTCCGACAGGTCGAACATGCGCGCCTTGCGCTCGTGCATCGAGCCGACTACTTCCAGCCGCGTCACGCCCTTGTGCGCGACTTCCCAGTTGACCAGTTGCTCGGGGATCACGCCGATCACCTCGCCGCCCGCTTCGAGCACCGAGTCGGCGACCACGCCCATCAGGCCGACGTTGCCGCCGCCGTAAACGAGCGCGATGCCGTCCTTCGCCAGGCGCGTGCCCAGCGCGATCGCACGTTCGGTGTAGATCGGGCGGGAGCCGGCATTGGAGCCGCAGTAGACGCAGAGGGTCTTCATGGTTTCTTTCGGAATTCGGGATTGGAGATTAGGGATTCGCAAACGCAAACGCCGGGCGCGAGCCCGGCGTTTGGTGTGCTTGGGAGAGTGTCCGGCATAGGCGTTTCGCTTCTGACGAATCCTGAATCCCGGATCACGAATCCCGCCGCTCAGTTGGCCTTGTGGATCGCGCGCTTGGACACTGCCATCGCCGCGTCGTGGATGGCCTCCGACAGCGTCGGATGCGCATGGCAGATGCGGGCGAGATCGTCGGCGGAGCCCTTGAACTCCATCGCCAGTACGCCTTCGTGCACCAGCTCCGAGACACCGACGCCAACTAGGTGCATGCCCAGGATGAGATCCGTTTCCTCGTGGGCGATGACCTTGACCAGGCCGGCCGGCTCGCCCATCGCGACGGCGCGCGCGATCGCGGCGAACGGGAAGGTGCCGACCTTGTACGGCGTACCTTCGGCCTTGAGCTGCTGCTCGGTCTTGCCGACCCAGGCGATTTCCGGCTCGGTGTAGATGACCCACGGGATGGTGTCGAGGTTGACGTGGCCCGGCAGGCCGGCGATCAGCTCCGCGACCGCGATGCCTTCTTCGAAGCCCTTGTGCGCCAGCATCGGACCGCGCACGCAGTCGCCCACGGCCCAGACGCCATTCACGCCGGTGTGGCAGTGCGCATCGACTTCGATCATGCCGCGCGCGTCCAGCTTCACGCCGGTGCCGTCGGCGAGCAGGCCCTTCGTCGCGGCGCGACGGCCGACCGAGACCAGCAGCTTGTCGACGGTGAGCGTCTTCTCGCCTTCGGCGTCGGTGTAGGTGACGACGACTTCCTTCGCCTTGCCCTTGCTCTTGATCTCGGTGTTGCTGACCTTCGCGCCCAGCTTGATGTCCAGGCCCTGCTTCTTGAATTCCTTGGCGGCGACCTTGGCGATTTCGCTGTCGGCGGCGGCGAGGAAGTCGGGCAGGGCTTCGAGCACGGTGACTTCTGCGCCCAGGCGCTTCCACACGCTGCCCAGTTCCAGGCCGATCACGCCCGCGCCGATCACGCCCAGGCGCTTCGGCGTCTCGGTGAAGTCCAGCGCGCCGACGTTGTCGACGATGTTCTCGCCGTCGAACTTGGCGAACGGCAGTTCGATCGAATCCGAACCGGCGGCGAGGATCACGTTGGTGGCCTTGAGCTCGACCGTGCTGCCGTCGTGCTGCTTGACGGTGACCACGTTGCCCGGCTGCAGCTGGCCGAAGCCGTAGAACGGCGTGATCTTGTTCGCCTTGAACAGCATCGCGATGCCGCCGGTGAACTGCTTCACGATCTTGTCCTTGCGACCGATCATGGTGCCGACGTCGATCTTGGCATCCTTGGTGGTGATGCCGTGTTCGCCGAACAGGTGCTGCAGGTTGTAGTACTGGCGCGAGCTGTCCAGCAGCGCCTTCGACGGCACGCAGCCCACGCGCAGGCAGGTGCCGCCCAGCGCCGGCTTGCCGTCCTTGCCCAGCGCCGCGTCGATGCACGCGGTCTTCAGGCCCAGCTGCGCCGCGCGGATGGCGGCGTGGTAACCGGCCGGGCCGGCGCCGATGACGATGACGTCGAAGTTCTGCTGTTCGCTCATTTCTTGATCCTTAAAGTCTTTCCCTTCTCGCGTCGGGAGAAGGTGCCCGAAGGGCGGATGAGGGGGAGCGGAGCGATAACGAAAAACTACCGGCGATCCATCAATGCAGAGCGTTGAGATCGCGGCTTCGTTCGCCCCTCACCCCAACCCCTCTCCCGTCGGGAGAGGGGCTCAAGTGCATTACATGCCCAGCAGCATGCGGTGCGGGTTCTCGAGCTGGTTCTTGATGTCGACCAGGAACAGCACCGCTTCCTTGCCGTCGATGATGCGGTGGTCGTAGGACAGCGCGATGTACATCATCGGCGCAGCGATGACCTGACCGTTCTCGACGATCGCGCGCTCCTTGATGGCATGCATGCCCAGGATCGCGCTCTGCGGCGGGTTGACGATCGGGGTGGACATCAGCGAACCGAAGGTGCCGCCGTTGGTGATCGTGAAAGTGCCGCCCTGGAGGTCGTCCAGGCCGAGCTTGCCGTCGCGCGCCTTCTTGGCGTAGTCGGCGATGCCCTTCTCGATGTCGGCGAAGCCCATGCGCTCGACGTTGCGCAGCACCGGCGTGACCAGGCCCTTCTCGGTCGACACGGCGATCGAGATGTCGGCGTAGCCGTGGTAGATGATGTCGCTGCCATCGACCGAGGCGTTGACCACCGGGTACTTCTGCAGCGCGTTGGCGGCGGCCTTGGCGAAGAAGCTCATGAAGCCGAGCTTGATGCCGTTGGCCTTCTCGAACTGCTCGCCCAGCTCCTTGCGCATGGCCATGACCTTGCCCAGGTTGACCTCGTTGAACGAGGTGAGCATGGCGATGGAGTTCTTGGACTGCATCAGGCGCTCGGCGATGCGCGCGCGGATGCGGGTCATCGGCACGCGCTCTTCCGGACGCGCGCCGCCGGCGACGCCGGCGCTCTTGCCCGAGGCGTAGTTGACCAGGTCTTCCTTGGTCACCGCGCCGCGACGGCCGGTGCCTTCCACCTGCGCCGGATCGATGCCCTGGGTGACGGCGGTGAAGCGCGCGCCCGGCGGCAGCTGCTCGACGCCGGCGGCGGCCTTCGGCGCTTCGGCCTTGGGCTGCACGGGCGCGGCGACGTCCTTGGCGGCGGCATCGTTCTTGGCGTCGATGGAGGCGGCGGCCGGTGCCGGCGCGGCGGCGGCAGCGCCTTCCTCGACGACCGCGATCAGCTGCTGGCTGGTGACGGTGTCGCCTTCCTTGAACTTGATTTCCTTGATCACGCCATCGACGGGCGAGGGCACTTCGAGCACGACCTTGTCGGTCTCCAGATCGACGATGTTCTCGTCGCGCTTCACGGCATCGCCGACCTTCTTGTGCCAGGTCGCGATGGTGGCGTCGGAGACGGATTCGGGCAGAACGGGAACTTTGATCTCGGTGCTCATGGGGCGGGCATCCTGATGACGTGCGGTATGGCGTACGTGGTGATGGTGGCGTTTCGAGCATTCACGGCCGGCGGTTAGCCGACCGTGACGTGCCCGGACTTACTCGGCGGTGATCTCGCCGCGCAGCGGGTTCTTCAATGCATCGGCGACCAGCGCGGTCTGCTCGGCGACGTGGTCGGCGAGGTGACCGGCGGCCGGCGACGGCGAACGCGCGCGACCGGCGTAGTGCAGGGTCTGGCCGGACTGCAGGCAGGCGGCGAGGTGGTGGCGGATCTGGTACCACGCGCCCTGGTTCTGCGGCTCTTCCTGGCACCACACGACATCGGTGGCGTTCTTGAAGCGCTTGAGTTCGGCGGCCAGCATCGCGCGCGGGAACGGATACAGCTGTTCGATGCGCAGGATGGCGACGTCGTCCAGGCCCTGCTTCTGCTGTTCTTCCAGCAGGTCGTAATAGACCTTGCCGCCGCAGGCGACGACGCGCTTGACCTTCTTCACGTCGGCCGTGGCGTCCGGAATCAGGTGCTGGAACTCGCCCTTGGCCAGTTCGTCCAGCGTCGACACCGCGAGCTTGTGGCGCAGCAGCGACTTGGGCGTCATCACCACCAGCGGCTTGCGCGTGGTCATGCGCATCTGGCGACGGATCATGTGGTACGCCTGCGCCGGGGTGGTCGGCGTGCAGACGATCATGTTCTCCAGCGCGCACAGCTGCAGGAAGCGCTCCAGGCGTGCGGAGCTGTGCTCCGGGCCCTGGCCTTCGTAGCCGTGCGGCAGGAACAGCGCCAAGCCGCACAGGCGACCCCACTTGGCCTCGCCCGAGGACAGGAACTGGTCGATCACCACCTGTGCGCCGTTGGCGAAGTCGCCGAACTGCGCTTCCCAGATGTCCAGCGTCATGGGATCGGCGGTGGCGTAGCCGTACTCGAAGCCCATCACCGCTTCCTCGCTGAGCAGCGAGTCGATGATGGTCACGTCGGACGGGTTCTTCACCAGGCGGCGCAGCGGCAGGACGTACTCGTCGTTGGTCTGCTCGTGCAGGATCGCGTGGCGATGGAAGAACGTGCCGCGGCCGCAATCCTGGCCGACCAGGCGCAGCTTGTAGCCTTCGTCGACCAGCGTCGCGTAGGCGAGGTTCTCCGCGAAGCCCCAGTCGCCCGGCTGTTCGCCTGCGACCATCTTGCGGCGGTCTTCGTAGATCTTCGCCACGCGCGGATGCAGCTTGAGGTCGGTCGGGACGTCGTTGATCGTCGCCGCCAGCTTGTCGAGCTTCTTGCGCTCGAACGTGGTGTCGACCGGATCGGTGAGCTTGCCCGACAGGTACTTCGACCAGTCGATGGTGAACTCGTCCGGCTTGACCTCGACCACTTCGGTCGTGACCGCGCCGTCGTCGAGCTTCTGGCGATAGCCGTCGACCAGCGCCTGCGCCTCGTCGGCGCTGAGCGCACCTTCGGCGACCAGCTTCGCGGCATACAGCTCGCGCGGCGTCTTGTGCTTGCGGATGACCTGGTACATCACCGGCTGCGTCGCCGCCGGCTCGTCGGCCTCGTTGTGGCCGTGGCGGCGGTAGCAGACCAGGTCGATGACCACGTCCTTGCCGAACTTGTTGCGGAAATCGAGCGCCATCTCGGCGCAGAACACCACCGCTTCCGGGTCGTCGCCGTTCACGTGCAGGACCGGCGCGCCGACCATCTTGGCCACGTCGGTGCAGTACAGCGTGGAGCGCGCGTCCTGGACGGCGCTGGTGGTGAAGCCGACCTGGTTGTTGATGACGATGTGGACCGTGCCGCCGACGCGGAAACCGCGCGCCTGCGACATCTGGAACAGCTCCATCACCACGCCCTGGCCGGCGAACGCGGCGTCGCCGTGGATCAGGATCGGCAGCACCTGCTCGGCGCCCTTGTCGCCGCGGCGGGTCTGGCGCGAGCGCACGGAACCGGCGACCACCGGGTCGACGATTTCCAGGTGCGACGGGTTGAAAGCCAGCGCCAGGTGGACCGGGCCGCCCGGAGTGGCGACGTCCGCCGAGAAGCCCATGTGGTACTTCACGTCGCCCTGGTGGGCGAGGTCGCTGTGGACGTGCTCGAACTTGCCTTCGAATTCGTCGAACAGGTGGCGCGGCGGCTTGCCGAGCGTGTTGATCAGGACGTTGAGGCGGCCGCGGTGGGCCATGCCGATCACCACGTCCTTGGCACCCTGTTCGCCGGCGCGGCGGATGGTGGTGTCCATCAGCGGGATCAGCGCGTCGCCGCCTTCCAGCGAGAAACGCTTCTGGCCGACGTACTTGGTGCCGAGGTAACGCTCCAGGCCATCGGCGGCGGTGAGGCGCTCAAGGATGCGCTTCTTGTCGGCGGCGGTGCGGCCGAACTTGCCGCCGGCCTTCTCCAGGCGCTCATAGATCCAGCGACGCTGTTCTGCGTCGGCGATGTGCATGAACTCCGCACCGATCGGGCCGGTGTAGGTGGCCTTGAGCAGGCCGAGCAGGTCGCCCAGCTTCATGCGGTCGAAGCCGCCCACGCCGCCGGTGCTGAATTCGGCGTTGAGGTCGCTATTGGTCAGCTGGTGGAACGCCAGGTCGAGGTCCGGCGCGTCCGGCTTCTGCAGCAGGTTGAGCGGGTCGATGTTGGCGCCCAGGTGGCCGCGCGAACGGTAGGCCGTGATCAGGCGGCCGACCTGGCGCTCGCGTTCGTCGCCCGCGCCGGCGGCCACGGCAACCACGCCGCGCGCGGCGAGGCGGCCGGCTTCGGCGATGTTCTCGATGACCGCGGAGTGGGGGACGTCACCGGCCTCGCGACCCTTGAAGCCGTCGAAATACGCCTTCCATTTGGGGTCGACACTGTCCGGGGAAACCAGGTACTGCTCGTACAGGTCTTCGACGAAAGCGGCATTGGCGCCGAGCTGGGAGGACTGGGAGAACTGCTTCAGGAGACTGTCCACGATGGCGATCGGGAAAACTCTGGTGGGGAAAGTGCGGGGGTAAGCCTGGATTGCGCGCGATCCGCGCTATTCAGGCGCCAAGATTCGGAATTATAGCCCTTGCACGGCGGCAAACGCCTACCACTTACGTCGAAACGGGAATGCCGACCGATCGCGAAAACGGTCCCGCGCACATCGCCCGGAACGACGGCCGCATGCAGGGCCGTACATAGCGTTGGGCCGTAGCGGCGTGCTTCAAGTGCGTGGGCGCCGGCGGGCCTTCACAGGCCCAGCGCGCGGTATTCGGAGCAGGGTCGGGCACGCTCCCAGACGGGCTCGAAATGGGCGCGCAGCTGGCGCGCACGCGCGTCCCCGTCGAGGCGGGTCTCGCCGTCGAAGCGGTGGCCGAGCGGCCGGAAGTACCAGCCGCCGCGGTCGTTGACGACGTAGGCCGAGGGGTAGTCACGATCCACCGGCTCCTCGATCGCGCGCAGGGCGAAGGCGGTGGTCAGGCGCTGGGCGAGGCCGAGCAGGGGCGCAATGGCCCGCTGCGGTGCGGCCGGGTCCTGCAGCAGGATCCGCACCTCGCCGCCGCCGACCGCGAAGCGGCGCAGGGCCGCCAGCGCCTCGGGCCGGTCGAACAGGCCGGGGTCCAGATCGCGGGTATAGACCAGAGCCTGGCGACGGGCGCCGTCGAGCACGCCCAGCAGCGCGGCCAGCCCGGCTTCGCGGCTCTCGACCGGGTTCACCGCGTCCAGCAGCAGCCGCATCGACTGGTGGTCCAATCCGGCTTCGACGAAGCGTTCGCCGTAGGGCAGGAAACCCTGCCTGGCGTAGAACGCCTGCGCGCGGACCTGCGCATGCAGGGTCACTTCCGGCCAGTGCAGTTCGCGGGCCTGCGCGAGCAGCGCTTTGAGCAGCCCTTCGCCGACGCCGCGGTTGCGCCAGTCGGCGAGCACCGCCATGCGGCCGATGCGACGGTCGGGCGTGAGGCGGCCGGTGCCGATCGGTTGGCCCTGCGCGTCGCGGGCGATGACGTGCCGGCACAGCGGGTCGAGGGCGTCGCGTTCGATCTCCACCGGCACGCCCTGTTCCTGCACGAAGACGGCATCGCGCACGTGGCGCAGCGCATCCAGCCCGTCGGCGAACCCGATCGGCTCGACGCTGAAACCGCTGGCGATGCCGGTCGCGCTCATTCCTCTTCGTCTCCCAGCGACAGCCGGTAGTGGCCGGCCTGCATCAGCCCGAACACGGTGTCGCGGGCGGCTTCCGACAGCGTGCCGTACGCGGCGCCGTCGAGCACCGATGCATTGGCGAGCAGGGCGGCCTCGGCGGCGGGCAACGGGTAGTCGTGCCCGCTTACGTACAGGCGCGCCGGTTCGCCCGCGCGGTGCGCGCGGCGCCAGGCCATGCGCGACCACGGATGGCGTTGCAACGTCGCACCGTGGTCGAGATCCCATTCGATCTCGATCCGCGAGCGGGTCAGCTCGCCGGCATGTACTTCGCCGGCCGCACGGTAGACGGTCATGAAGCGGCCGAACCAGTCGCCCAGTCGATCGGGGTCGTTCATGCGCAGCAGGTTCAGCGCGGCGACCGCGCGGTCCATCGCGGCCGCGTCGATTTCCGCCGGATCGGCCGGCGGCGTGAGGTCCGGATCGGCGTAACGCAGGGCGTCGTCAGCGTCGGCGGCGAGCGTGTCGACGAAATCGCCGAGCAGCTCCGCTGCGGACGGCGCGCGCATGCCGACCGAGAAGGTCAGGCAGGCGTCCTCGGCCACGCCGTTGTGCGGCACGCTCGGCGGCAGGTACAGCATGTCGCCCGGACCCAGCACCCAGTCGTGGGTCGGAGTGAACGACTGCAGCAGTTTGAGTTCGACGTCCGGGCGGAAATCCTGCGGAGGATTCGGACCCGCATCGATCTGCCAGCGTCGATGACCCTGCGCCTGCAGCAGGAACACGTCGTAGTGGTCCGTGTGCGGACCGACCGAACCGCCCGGCGCGGCGAACGACACCATGACGTCGTCGATGCGCCAGCGCGGGATGAAGGTGAAGTGGTCCAGCAGCGCCGCGAGGTCGGCATCCCACTTGTCCATGTCCTGCACCAGCAAGGTCCAGTCCTGGTGCGGCATGCCGGGGAATTCCTCCTCCTCGAACGGCCCTTGGCGCAGGGTCCAGCGATCGTTGGCGCGGTCGTGCATGACGATGCGCGACAGCGCGCCTTCCTCGCACGCCAGCCCGGCGAGGTCTTCGGGCTGCAGCGGCGATTCGAAGCCGGCGAAGGCGTTACGGATCAGCAGCGGCCGCTTGTGCCAGTAATCGCGCAGGAATTTCTCCGGCGTCATGCCCAGCGGCGGCAGGGCGCGTGCGTCGATTTCGATCGGCAACGCGGCCGATGCCTTCGCGGCGGGGGCCTTCTTTGCAGCGGTGTTCTTGGTGGGGGTCTTCTTGCTCATGTGGCGATCTCGTCGTAGCCGCGGCCAAGGAACTGGAGCAGGCACCAGCCGTGGCCGAACGGGTCGGACACGGTGACGATGCGGCCCCAGCTGGCCTCGCGGATGTCGCCTTCGCGGCGCGCGCCGGCGGCGAGGGCCTGGGCCAGGGCGGCCTCCAGGTCCTCGACGACGACGTCGCCGTGGATCGGCGTCCAGTGTCGTGCGAAATTGCGCATGGAAGTCCCAGCACCAGCGGTGCCGGCGTCCTTGCGCAGGAGATAGAGCGGAACCTCGAAGCCGAGCAGCTCGAGCATGTCATCGCCGAAGCGGCGTGCCGGACGCAGCCCGAACGCCTGCGTGTAGAACGCTTCGGCCGTGGCGAGATCGTCGACGTCGATGTTGACGAGCAGCTTCATGGGCACCGTCTCCAGACCGGCGCATCGCGCGCCGGGCGTCCATTCTGCCTTCCCGCCGCGCCGGGTTTCCTGAGCGCGGTCAAGCCGACGCGAGGTCCGCGTCAGCCCGCGTCGTTCAGATCTCGCGCGCGAGACGCTCGGCCAGGCCGATGTAGCTGCCGGGCGTCATCTCGAGCAGGCGCTGCTTGTCGGCGGCAGGCAGGTCCAGCGAGCCGATGAACTCGCGCATCGACGCCTCGTTGATGCCGTGGCCGCGGGTCAACGCCTTCAGCTGCTCGTACGGATTGGGCAGGCCGTGGCGGCGCATGACCGTCTGCACGGCCTCGGCCAGCACTTCCCACGCGGCCTCGAGGTCTTCGGCCAGGCGCTGCGGATTGACGCTGAGCTTGCCCAGGCCGCGCTGCAGCGCATCGAAACCGATCAGCGCGTGGCCGAACGCGGTCCCGAGCGCGCGCAGCACGGTCGAGTCGGTCAGGTCGCGCTGCCAGCGGCTGATCGGCAGCTTCGCGGCGAAATGCTCGAGCAGTGCATTGGCGATGCCGAAATTGCCTTCGGCGTTCTCGAAGTCGATCGGGTTGATCTTGTGCGGCATGGTCGAGCTGCCGACTTCGCCGGCCTTCACCGCCTGCTTGAAGTAGCCCAGCGAGATGTAGCCCCACACGTCGCGGCACAGGTCGATGGCGATGGTGTCGATACGGCGCTGCGCATCGCAGATCTCGGCGATGCCGTCGTGCGGCTCGATCTGGGTGGTGTAGGGCTGCCAGTTCAGGCCGAGTGAATGCACGAAACGCTCGGAGAAGACGGTCCAGTCCACGTCCGGATACGACACGACGTGCGCGTTGTAGTTGCCGACCGCACCGTTGATCTTGCCCGGCATGCGCGCCGCGGCCAGCGTTTCGCCCTGGCGCTGCAGGCGCGCGACGACGTTCGCCAGTTCCTTGCCGACGGTGGTCGGCGAGGCGGTCTGGCCGTGCGTGCGCGAGAGCATCGGCAGCGCGGCGTGTTCGTGCGCCATCGCGCGCAGCTTCTGGATGAGTTCGTCGAGCTTGGGCAGCAGCACGAACTGGCGCGCCTGGTTGAGCATCAGCGCGTAACTGAGGTTGTTGATGTCCTCGGAGGTGCAGGCGAAGTGCACGAACTCCAGAGCCGGGCCGAGCTCGGCGTCGTCCTTCAGGCGTTCCTTGATGAAGTACTCGACGGCCTTGACGTCGTGATTGGTGGTGCGCTCGATCTCCTTCACCCGCGCCGCATCGCTGGGCGAAAGTTCGTCGGCCAGCGCGCGCAGGCGTGCTGCGGCAGCGGCGGAGAACGGCTTGAGTTCGACGATGCCCGGCTCGTTGGCGAGCGCCAGCAGCCACTCCACTTCCACTTTCACGCGCGCCTTGATCAGGCCGTACTCGGAGAAGATCGGACGGAGCGCGTCGACCTTGCCGGCATAGCGGCCATCGAGCGGGGACAGGGCGAGCAGCTGGGCTTCAACGGACATGGGGGTCTTCGGGCGAAGGCAAACCGCGATTCTACTACTCCCGCCCGGGCCGACCCTCACCGATCGTATCGATCACGCCATCCGTAGCCCGGGTAAGCGCAGCGCACCCGGGACGTCGTCGCACCGAAGCCCCGGGTGCGGCCTTCGGCCTTACCCGGGCTACGCGTGCGTCTCGCCGGCAGCGCGTTGGGCGTAAGCTCGGCGCATCCAACCCCCGAGGACAGCGCGATGGCGAAGCAGCCTGGGCGCCGCGGCAGCGGCTTCCGCACCGAACACGACAGCATGGGCGAGTTGCAGGTGCCGGCGCAGGCCCTGTGGGGCGCGCAGACCCAGCGTGCGGTGCAGAACTTCCCGATCTCGGGACGCCCGATGCCACGTGAGTTCATCCGCGCGCTGGGCCTGATCAAGGCCGCGGCAGCAGAAGTCAACGGCGGTTTCGGCCTGCTCGGCAAGGGCGCGGCACAGGCGATCCGCGCCGCCGCGCTGCGCGTGGCCGAGGGCGAGCACGACGCGCAGTTCCCCATCGATGTGTTCCAGACGGGCTCGGGCACGTCGAGCAACATGAATGCCAACGAGGTGATCGCCGCCCTCGCCACGCAATCGGGCAGGAAGGTCCACCCCAACGATCACGTCAACCTGGGACAGAGCTCCAACGACGTGATTCCCACCGCGATCCGCGTCTCCGCGCAGCTGGCCACCGTCGAACGACTGCTGCCCTCGCTCAAGCATCTGCGTCGGACCATCGAACGCAAGGGGCGCTCGCTCGGGCGGCTGACCAAGACCGGCCGCACCCACCTGATGGACGCGATGCCGCTGACCTTCGCGCAGGAATTCGGCGCATGGGCCGCGCAGTTGACCTCCGCGCAGGAACGGATCGAGGACGCGCTGAAGCGGACGCGCCGCCTGCCGATCGGCGGCACTGCGATCGGCACCGGCATCAACGCCGATCCGCGCTTCGGCCGGAACATGGCGAAGGCCTTGTCCACGTTGTCGGGCGCGAAGTTCGAATCGGCGGCCGACAAGTTCGAGGGCATCGCGTCGCAGGACGACGCGGTGGAACTGTCGGGCCAGCTCAACGCGCTGGCGGTTGCGCTGATGAAGATCTCCAACGATCTGCGCTGGATGAATTCCGGACCGCTCGCGGGCCTGGGCGAGATCGAGCTTCCTGCGTTGCAGCCGGGCAGTTCGATCATGCCGGGCAAGGTCAACCCAGTGATCCCCGAAGCGACCTGCATGGTGTGCGCGCAGGTGATGGGCCATCACACCGCGATTACCGTGGCGGGGCAGAGCGGCAACTTCCAGCTCAACGTGATGCTGCCGCTGATCGCCTACGACCTGCTCGACTCGATCGGCCTGCTCGCCAACGTGATGCGGTTGCTGGCGGACGATGCGATCGAAGGCCTGAAGGTGCGGCCGGAACGCGTGCGCGAAGCGCTCAACCGCAACCCAATCCTGGTCACGGCGCTGAATCCGCTCATCGGTTACGAGAAGGCCGCGGCGATCGCCAAGCAGGCCTACAAGGAAGGGCGTCCGGTGCTGGAAGTGGCGATGGAAACCAGCGGACTGTCGGCGAAGCAGCTGCGCGAGCTGCTGGACCCGACCGCGCTCACGCGCGGCGGCATCCACGAAGGCGGTGGCGGGGGCGGCGGCTGATCGCCGCGCCCCCCGCGTTCGCCGTTACTGCTTGATTGGTGCCTTGGCCGCTTCGGCGGCCGCCGCCGCTTCCGCGGCTGCGTTCATCGTGGCCTTGTGGCTCTTCTCGTTCGCTTCCTTGGCGCAGTCGTCGATATCCGACTGGTCGAGGTTGGCGTAAGGCCTGAACTCCGGCAGCGAGGCGGCCAGTCGATTCTGCGAATCGCGCATCGCCGGCAGCAGCGCGCACAGCTCCAGCGCCGAGGCACGGATCTTGTCCGCTTCGGCCTCGACGCGCTTCTCGATGTCATCGGTGCGTCCGGTGAAGATGCCGGTGATCGACTCGGTCACCGCGCGCGTCGCCAGGTCCGCGCCCTGCAGGCCGATGTCCACGCCCGCGTTGGCGACCTTCTGCACGTGGCCACGGTAGTCGAGCAGCAGCGCGCGCTGTTCCGGCGTCACCGGCACCGCCTTGCCGTCGATCAGCAGGTCGCCCTTGGGCGAGAGTTCGACGCGCTGGCCGCTCTTGCCGTTCTGGACGCTGATGTTGCCTTCGGCGATTTCCTGCCGCGCTTCGGCGATGGCCTTCTGCACGGTGCTGGAGATCGCGGAGGTTTCCTTGGCCGGCGCGGCGCCGGAGGAGGAACTGGACGGACTCGCGCCGCAGGCCGAAAGCAGCGACAGCGTGCCCAGCACGGCGACGAACGAGAGGCTGCGCGAAACGGAAGTCATGGCGCGTTCCTGGGTATGGAAGGAAAGATTCATTCGTCGCGCGGCACGTCGACCTTGCCGCGCACGCCGCTGTGGCCGACCGAGCCGCTGCCGACCTTGCGCACGGTCAGGTTCCCGCCCACCGCGTAGGCGTCGAGATCGCCGGAGCCGATCTTGTCGGCGCTGACGTCGCCGCCGACGTCGCGCAGTTCGACGTCGCCCGAGCCGATGCGGCCGATGGTGGCACCGCCGGAGATGCGGCGCGCCTTGATGTCGCCCGAACCGACCTCGAGCACGTGGAGCGAGCCGATGGTGTCCAGTTCGATGTCGCCGGAACCGACGTCGGCGGTGACCTGCCCGCGGATGTTGCGGGCCTCGACATCGCCGGAGCCGACGTCCGCGCTGAGCGCGGAGGCGCCGCTCACGCGTGCATCGCCCGAACCGACCTTGAGGTGCACGAGCAGGTTGTCGGGCACGCTGGCCTCAAGCATCAGGTAGGCGTAATTCGCCGAACCGAAGCTGAAGTTCACGATGTCGTCGCGCTCCGCCGTGACGACGAGGCGGTCGCCGACGCGCTGCTGGGTGAGGGTGAGTTGCTTGAGGCGGTCCGGGTTCGACGCGCAGGCCTTGCCCTGCACGGCGGCCTTGGCGCCGGGACGCGCGTTCACGACCAGGTCGTGCGGACCGATGTCGAACATCACCGATTTCACGCCGGCGAGGTCGAGTTGCAGGTTGCGCGGTTCCGAATGCTTGCATTCGTCGGCGAAGGCCTGTCCGGCGAACAGCGCGAGCGGGAGCAGGGCGATGGCGGGAAGCATCTTGCGCATGGGTGACTCTCTCTCCGTTGAGGGCCCTGATTGGATGCGGGAAAAGCGCGTTGGGTTGCGCCGCCCGGACTACTTGAGCAGCAGTGGCTTCAGCGTCGGCCAAGCGTTCTCGAGCACCCGCGACTGCGCATCCGCATTGGGGTGGATTCCGTCGTCCTGCAGCAACGACGGCTGGTCCGAGATACCTGCCAGCAGCGACGGCAACAGCGCGACATCCTTCTCGTCCGCGACGGCCGCGTAGGCGTCGCGCAGCAGGTCCGCCGAGCCGTCCTTGTCGAACGCCGGCGGGATCGCGAAGCCCAGCACGGCTACCTTGGCGCCGGCACCCCGCGACAGGTCGACCAGGCGCGCCAGGTCACGGCGGATTTCGGGTCCCTTGGCGCCGAGGATCGCGTCGTTGCCGCCCAGTTCCAGCAACACCACGTCGGGACGATGCTCGGCAAGCAGCGACGGGAGTTCGGTCAGCGCGTCCGCCAGCGTCTTGCCGCCGCGGCTCGCGTTGACAATGGCCGGTGCGTGTGCGGAATGTGCAACGAGCCTGCGATCCAGCAGTGCGACCCATCCGGCGGTTTCGGGCATGCGGTGCGCGGAGCTGAGACTGTCGCCGACGATGAGCACGGTGTCGGTCGTCGCATCGATCGTCGAGTTGCCGGCCAATGCCGACAGCGATGTCGCGAACAGCGAGAACGAGAGAATTGCGGTGTACGCGAGACGCATCGGGCTTTCCTTGGGCGATGGGGTGTACTTCTGCTTCCTGACTTCACTGCCGTCCCTGGCGATGCGTTACCGGCTTCGGGTTGCCCGGCCCGGCCGTCCGTGGCCGGGCGTTCGGCACGCCGCGCGGCATGCCGCGCAAGCGGCGTGCCTCACCCCTCATCCCGCCAGCGGCGCAGGCGGATCGCGCCGAAGATCATCAGGGCGCCGGCCACCGCGCCGATCCACAGCTGCGGGGTCAGCAGGACCGAGTACATCGTGCGCAGGTTGAGCACCGAGTGGATCGCCTGCGGGCCGTCGACATCGATGTTGCCGACGTTCGCCACGTCGAACCACGTGCCCGGCACCGCACTGAGCAGGCTGCGGGCGACGACGTTCTGCCAGAACCAGCCGCTGCCGAGGTCGAACAGCTGCATCAGGTCGAACCAGGTGACGAAGATGCCGGCGAAGACCGGGATCATGATCGCCCACAGGAATGGCTTGCTCTTGGCCCAGGACGAGCACAGCATCAGCCAGCCCACGGTCGGCAGCGCCCACAGCGCATACACCGGGATGGAGGCGATCAGGTGCGCGCTCACCTTGAGCGGGCTGGCCGGCCCCCACAGCACCGTGTACGGGTTGCCGCCGTGCAGCAGCACGACCAGGCTGTACAGGACCATCGAACCGAAGATGGTGATCACCGCGGCGATGGCCGCGATCGTCGGCGCCATCAGCGTCGCGCTGGCGACCTTGGACAGCACGGTGTCGCGGTCGGAGATCGGCAGCGACTTCCAGAACAGCACGCTGCGGTCGCGGCGATCGTCGTACAGGCTGCCCAGGCAGTAGAAGAACACCACGAAGGCCAGCACGATGAAGGGCCACGTCGCCGCCATGTACAGGCTGGCGTCGATCACGCCGCCGAACTCGCGCAGCTCGTCGCCGCTCATGTGCGCGGTGAGCTGGTTGATGTCGAGTCCGTTGACCTGGAAGCTGCCGCCTTCGACGTTGATCGTCGCCTGGTCCGGGACCTTGCGCAGCAGCACCTCACCGGCGCCGATCCCCATCAGGGTCAGCAGGAGCAGGATGCCGCCGGCCACCAGCGGCGCCCAGAAAAAGCCGCCCTTGTGCTCCCAGAACTCGCGCTTGAGCAGCATCTTGTAGGTGTGCGTCGGGTGCGGAGCCACCACTGCGGCCGCGCGGGGAAGTTCGTGGGATTCGTTGATCGCGTTCATGCGTAGGTTCCCTTCATCGTCGCGACGAACAGATCGGCAAGGCCCGGCGTGCGGGTTTCGCCGAGCCCGGCCAGCTGCGCATGCGGCACGCCGTCGAACAGCATCACGGTCTTGCCGAAGGGCAGGGCGCGTTCGTCGATCGGCTTGAGCGCGCGCGCGTCGGCCGTCTTCTCGCCGTTGACCAGCACTTCGATGAAGCGCTCGCCGAGCGATTCCATGTCGTTGTCCAGCACCACCTTGCCGTCGCGGATGAACATCACGTCGGTGAGGATGTGCTCGATCTCCTCGACCTGGTGAGTGGTCACCAGGATGGTCTTCTCCTCGTCGAAGTAATCCTCCAGCAGGCGCTGGTAGAACTGCTTGCGATAGAGGATATCCAGGCCCAGCGTCGGTTCGTCGAGCACCAGCAGGCGCGCGTCGATGGCCATCACCAGCGCCAGGTGCAGCTGCACGATCATGCCCTTGGACAGCTCACGCACGCGCATCTGCGGCTTGAGCTGGGTGTGGGCGAGGAAGCGTTCGCACTTGGCGCGGTCGAAGCGCGGATGCACGCCGGCGACGAATTCGATCGCTTCGCGGACGCGGATCCAGCGCGGCAGCACCGCCACGTCGGCGATGAAGCAGACGTCGCGCATGAGTTCGTCGCGTTCGGTGCGCGGGTCGCGACCGAGCACGCGCAGCTCGCCTTCGAACGGGATCAGCCCGAGGATGGCCTTGAGCGCGGTGGTCTTGCCGGCACCGTTGGGGCCGATCAGGCCGACGATGCGGCCGGCCGGGATCTCGAACGCGGTGTCGTCGAGCGCGAGCTTGTTCTTGTATGCCTTGCGCAGGTGTCGTGCGCTGACCACCGGCGTGGTGGTGGAGGCGATGGCCGGGGCGTTCATGGCGTGCCTGCCTTGGCGGGGGTCAGCAGTTCTTCGGCGGTGAGGCCCAGTCGCATGATGCGTTCCAGCACCAGCGGCCACTCCTCGCGCAGGAAACGTTCGCGTTCGTTGAACAGCAGCTTCTTTGCGGCCTCTTCGGTCACGTACATGCCCAGACCCCTGCGTTTTTCGACGAGTGCCTCGTCCGCCAGTTCCTGATAGGCGCGCGAGACGGTGATTGGATTGAGCTGGTATTCGGCGGCGACCTGGCGCACGGAGGGCAGTGCGTCGCCCGGCTTGAGGACACCGTCGAGCATCATCGCGATGACGCGATCCTTCAGCTGGCGATAGATCGGAGCGCCGTCGCTCCATTGAATTGCGGTCATTGGTTCAGCCCCGCGGTGCGAATGAGAAATAAGGCATGACGAGGGTTTGCCGGCGATGCCGGGCGGCCGTCCTGGCCTTGGTTTCGGTTTGCAGCTTGGCGTTGTCCCGGGCCTCGTGGAGCGAGCCGGCCAGGGCGGCGGCGGCGGCGATTTCGGCGGTCAGCGTGGCCGCGTCGGCGAGGGACTCGACGCGGTCGCTGCGCGCTTCGATGCTGCGCACCAGCGCTTCGACCTGGTCTTCGCGGGAGGCGGCCGGGTCATCAGGGGTGAAGGAGACTTCCACCGGGCCCAGGTTGAGGGCGACCGGACCGTGCTGCTGCGGCGCGGAGGGCATCGCCAGGCTCAGGCACAGGGCCAGGGCCGAAGCGGAAGCCAGCATCGCCGTGAAGGAGTTCTGGAGCCTGCGGTTCATGGTGAACGTCCTGCTCATTGGTCAACCGGTGTTGTAGGCAACTATAACACCTAAAGACGTCCCGTCAAGCATGGCTTACCCAACTGATGGCATACGCGCCGCGTGCACGGCCCGGACCGCCATAATCCGGGCCTCCCGCCGCTGCCAGGCCCGCGATCCGCCATGCGCCCCATTCAGAATGTGAGTCCGTCGTCCCGCCAGCATCGAGCCCGCTGGCTGGTGCTGTCTTTGCTGTTGGTGTCCGCTTTGGCGATAGCCGCCGGCGGCCTGCTGGATCGCAGTTTCCGTCCGTTGGCGGGCAAGCAAGCGGTGAATCTGGCCAGCGCCTATCGCGGCGACGTGCTGCTCGTGGTCAATACCGCAAGCAAGTGCGGTTACACGCCGCAATTCGAAGCGCTAGAAGCGCTGCATGCGAAATACCGTAGGAACGGATTCGCGGTACTCGGCTTTCCTTCCGGTGATTTCAAGGCGCAGGAGTTCGACGACGAGAAGCAGATACAGGAATTCTGCACGCTGACTTACGGGGTGAAATTCCCGATGTTCGAGAAGGTGCATGTCGTCGGCGACGACGCCACGCCGCTGTATCGCGACCTGGCGAAGGCCGCAGGCCAGGCGCCGCAGTGGAACTTCCACAAGTACCTGATCGGTCGGGACGGACGCCTCGTCGCGAGTTTCGGCAGCAAGACCAAGCCCGACGACCCGCAGGTCGTGGCGGCTATCGAGCAGGCCCTTGCCGCGCCGCGCGCGAAGGCAAGGTGAAATTTCCGGCGATTGCCGATGCGGCGCACTGCCGCGACAATGCACCGCTTGCGCAGCGGGGCGGATGTCAGGCCCTTCCTGCGCAAAACGGCCGCCAGGCCGCAACACCACCCATACGGAGTAGGTTCCCGATGAAGGCTTTCGTGCGCGGCGCCGCCGTGTTCCTCACCACCGCGGCCACGCTGATCGGCGCGGCGGCATTTGCCCAGGACAAGACCGTGCTGACTACCGAACGCGAAAAGACCAGCTACATGGTGGGCACCGACATCGCCCAGTCCATCGCGCCCGTCGCGCCCGACATCGACCTGGCCGCTTTCGAGCGCGCCATCAAGAATGCCTTCGACGGCGGCAAGCCGCTGATCACCGAGGACGAGGCGCAGACCGTCGGTCCCGCGCTGATGCAGCGCATCGCCTCGCGTACCGGCCAGGCGCCGGCCGGCGCGAAGGTACCGGACGTGCCGAAGGACAAGGTCGCCTACCTCGTCGGCGCCGACGTCGGTCGCTCGCTCGTGCCGATCAAGGACGAACTGGAACTGCCGGTGCTCGTGCAGGCGATCCGCACTTCGTTCGCGAAGGGCAAGCCGCTGCTGAGCGAGGCCGAGATGGGCGAAGTGCGCCAGGCGTTCCAGCAGAAGGTGATGGCGAAGATGCAGCAGCAGGTGTCTGCGCTCGGCGCCAAGAACAAGGAAGAAGGCGACAAGTTCCTCGCGAAGAACAAGACCGAGAAGGGCGTGTTCACCACCGGCTCGGGCCTGCAGTACATGGTGCTGCGCCAGGGTTCGGGCGCGCGTCCGAAGGCCACCGACCGCGTCCGCGTGAACTACCACGGCACGCTGCTCGACGGCACCGTGTTCGACAGCTCCTACGATCGCGGCCAGCCGGCCGAGTTCGCACTGAACCAGGTGATCGCGGGCTGGACCGAAGGCGTGTCGATGATGCCGGTCGGCAGCAAGTTCCGCTTCTGGATTCCGGGCGACCTGGCCTACGGCCCGAAGGGCACGCCGGGCGGTCCGATCGGCCCGAACGCGACGCTCGTGTTCGACGTCGAGCTGATGGGAATCCTGTAATCCGATACGCCTGAGGTTCAGTTCGGCACTGGCAGTTTGTCAGGCCGTCGCGCCGGGTCGACGCACGTCGTCCCGGCCATCTTCCCTGTCTGGAGCTCCCGCCCGATGAAGTTCACGTCGCGCCACACCGGCCTTGCACTGGCCGTCGCCTCGCTCGCCGCCCTCACCGCCGCCTGCAACAAGCCGGCCGACAAGCCCGCCGACGCTGCCAAGCCCGAAGCCACCGCCGATGCAGCCAAGGCCGACGGCGCCAAGGCCATTCCGGGCCTGGCGACGGAGAAGGAGCAGGTCAGCTACATGATCGGCATGGACATGGCGCGTTCGCTGGAACCGGTCAAGGATGAGATCGACCTGGACACTGTGCACAAGGCACTGAAGTCCTCGCTCGCCGGCGAGAAGCCGCTGCTCGACGAGAAGCAGGCCGGTGAGATCCGCGAGGCGTTCGCGCAGAAGATCCAGGCGCAGCGCATCGCCAAGATGATGGCCGACGCGAAGAAGAACCTCGCCGATGGCCAGCAGTTCCTCGCCGAGAACGGCAAGAAGCCGGGCGTGGTGACCACGCCGTCGGGCCTGCAGTACCAGGTGCTGACCGAAGGCAAGGGCGCCAAGCCCAAGCCCACCGACATAGTCAGTGCGCACTACAAGGGCATGCTGCTCGACGGCAAGACCTTCGACAGTTCCTACGATCGCGGTGAGCCGGCGAACTTCGCGCTGGGCCAGATGGTGCCGGGCTGGCAGGAAGGCCTCACGCTGATGCCGGTCGGCAGCAAGTACCGCTTCTGGATCCCGGCAAAGCTCGGCTACGGCGAACAGGGCGCCGGCCCGATCGGCCCGAACCAGACGCTGGTGTTCGAAGTCGAACTGCTCGATATCGCCAAGGCTCGCAAGTAAGCCCGCACTACAACGGGCGGCGCGCGGCCGCCCGGTTTTCCCCCAAGCGAAAAGGATCCGCATGCGCGTCACCATCTTCGGCACCGGCTATGTCGGCCTGGTAACGGGCACCTGCCTGGCGGACGTCGGACACGACGTCGTATGTGTCGATATCGACCAGGCGAAGGTCGATGGTCTCAACAACGGTGTGATTCCCATCTACGAGCCCGGTCTCGAGCCGATGGTGAAGGCGAACCACGCAGTGGGTCGCCTCTCGTTCACCTCCGATGCGCCCAGCGCGATCGCCCACGGCGACGTCATCTTCATCGCCGTCGGCACGCCGCCGGACGAGGACGGCAGCGCGGACCTCAAGTACGTGCTCGCGGTGGCACGCACCATCGGCCAGCACCTGGAACGCCCGGCGGTGGTCGTGAACAAGTCGACGGTGCCGGTCGGCACGGCCGACAAGGTGCGCGCGACGATCGCGGGCGAACTCGCCGCGCGCAACGCCGACATCGCGTTCGAAGTCGCCTCGAATCCTGAATTCCTGAAAGAGGGCGACGCGGTCAACGACTGCATGCGCCCGGATCGCATCGTCATCGGCGCGACCAGCCCGGTCGCGGTGGAAAAGCTCAAGCGCCTCTATGCGCCGTTCAACCGTAACCACGAGCGCATCGTGGTGATGGACGTGCGTTCGGCGGAGCTGACCAAGTACGCCGCCAACGCCATGCTCGCGACCAAGATCTCCTTCATGAACGAGATCGCCAACATCGCCGAACGCGTCGGCGCGGACGTGGAGATGGTGCGCCAGGGCATCGGTTCCGACCCGCGCATCGGCTGGCACTTCATCTACCCGGGCGCCGGCTATGGCGGCTCGTGCTTCCCCAAGGACGTGCAGGCGCTGGCGAAGACCTCGCAGCAGCACGGCTACCGCGCGGAACTGCTGGGCGCGGTGGAATCGGTCAACGACCGCCAGAAGGGCCATCTGTTCGAACTGATCGGCCGTCATTTCGGCGCCGATCTGAGCGGCAAGACCTTCGCTGTCTGGGGCCTGGCGTTCAAGCCGAACACCGACGACATGCGCGAGGCGTCCAGCCGCCGCCTGCTGCAGCAGCTGTGGGACGCCGGCGCGAAGGTCCGCGCCTACGATCCGGAAGCGACCGCCGAGGCCCAGCGCATCTTTGGCGAGCGCGACGACCTGGTCCTGTGCGACTCCGCCCGCGCGGCCCTGGCCGATGCCGACGCGCTGGTGGTGGTCACCGAGTGGAAGCAGTTCCGCAGCCCGGATTTCCAGCGCCTGCGCCAGTCGCTGGCCGACGCGGTAATCTTCGACGGCCGCAACCTGTACCATCCGGACGAGGTCGAGGCCGCGGGCCTCGCCTATTACGGGATCGGGCGCGGACGTTCGATCCAATCCAACTGAAATGGGCGAGAACCGCAGCGAACTCGAACAGCGCCTGGTCGACCTGGAAACGCGACTCGCCTTCCAGGAACACGCGCTGTCCGAACTGAGCGACGCGCTCGCCGCGGCGCGTGGCGAAGAGGGACGCAACGCGCTGATGCTGCACCGTGTGCTGGAAGAACTCCGGCAGATGCGCAGCGCGATGGCGTCCAACCCGCTTACCGCGGATCCGGCGCAGGAACCCCCGCCGCCGCACTACTGATCACCGAGTCATGAGCAACAGCCTTCGCGATCAACTCATGGGACTGGGCTTCAAGCCCGCCCCGAAACCCGAGCGCCCGGCGCAGCCGAAGCAGGGCGGCAAGCCATCCGGCAAGCCGGAGCACCGTGGCGCCGGCAAGCCGTCTGGCAGGCCCGAGCAGCGCACGGGCAAGCCTCACGATGGCAAGCCCGGCCAGCGCAAGCCCGGTGGCCCGCGTCCGGGTGGAAAGCCGCAGTCGCGCGAGGACATCGACCTGGCCAAGGCCTACGCGATCCGGGCGCAGCGCGAGAAGGACGAGCGCATCGCCGCCGAGGCCGCGAAGCAGGAAGAAGCACGCAAGCGTCGCGAGGCGCGCGCGAAACTCGCCGAGCTCGTCAAGGACAAGGCGCTCAACGATCCGGCCGCCGATATCGCGCGTCACTTCCCGTACGGCGACAAGATCAAGCGCATCTATGTCAACGAGGTGCAGCTCAAGGCGCTCAACGGCGGCGAGCTGGGCGTGATCCAGATGGACGGCCGCTACCTGCTGGTCACCGCGGAACTGCTCGCGCAGGCCGAGGCGATCTTCGCGCCGGCGATCGCGCTCAAGGTCGATCCGAACGCCCCCGCCGGCGACGACCCGTACGCGGACCCGCAGTACCAGGTTCCCGACGACCTGGTCTGGTAAAGAACAACGGCGCCCCAGGGCGCCGTTTTGCTATCCGGATGCCGTCACTCCGGCGCGACCGTGCTCCGCAGCCATGCACCCGAGTCGTGGCCGATTTCGCGCAGCGTCGACACGCCCAGATCGCGGATGAGGCGATGGGTCTGGTGGGGGAGCGGGGAATCGTCGATGTCGTGCGGCGCTATGTTCTTGCCGTGCACGCCGGGGATCAGTTCCACGCCGGCCGCGGCGTAGCAGTGCTGCACGAGCGCCGAGCAGTAGAGTGCGCCTTCCTTTGCGAGCAGGTTCTCGCGCCGGCGCAGGCGTCGGCTGTGCATCGCGAACAGCGTGCCGACCAGTTCGCTCAGCGAATAACTACCGAGTCCCGAGAGCAGGTCCAGCGCGGCGCGTTGCACCTGCGCGGTCTGGCCGGCGTCGAGGCCGAAGTCGAGGATCGCGACATTGGGGAAGGCGTCGTCGTCGAAATAACGATCGATGCGATTCTCCTGCACACCCAGGCGAATCTGGCGGTAGCGCAGGTCGAGGTCGGACTCGATCACCCACCAGTGTCCGTCGACGCGGCGTTCGCTGATCAGGAACGCGTGCGACCACAGGCTGCGGTGGCCGTCGTGGGTCAGCGGCGCCTGCGCCTTGCGGATCAGTTTGTTGATCCAGTCGCGTCCGCCGCACAGGCCGATGCGACCCGGTGCGGCGTGCCTGTCGAAGAAGGCGGCATTGCCGGTCGCGGTGGTCCTCGGTGCGCCGGCGGGGTGGGTGTCCAGGTTCATCCAGCGGCTCCAACGGTGCTGGCGCAATGGAAGCACGCCGGGGCAGGGGCGTGCACGCGGAATATGCCGCTGCCGCGTCCGCTCAGGTGCGCTGCAAACCTCGGCCCGACAGCACGCGGCCGATTCCTTCGGCCTGTATCGCTGCGATCAGCGCCGCGATCTCCTCTGCCGGCATCGCGCGCACTTGTGCACGGTCGAGACCGATGCGGAAGTGCAGTTCGCCGTCTGGCGTGCGCGAGGAATGGATCGAGGCGAGGTTGATGCCGCGATGCTCGAAAACCGCCAGCAACGCGCGCAGCGAGCCCGGATGGTCCTCGGGCAGGAACACGCTCAGGTAGTCCGGACTTTCCAGGTCGGCGAGCAGGTAGCCGAGCCGCTCGAACCCGTGGCTGCCGTCGGCCAGCGCCGGCGCGCCGAAGAAGGCGGCGTTGGCGTCGAGCAATCGCGAGCGCATCTCGCGCCGCGCGTCGTCGTCGGCCTGTCGCACGCGCGTGCGCAGGAAATCGATCGCCTCGGCGAAGCGATCGAGTGCCGGCAGCACGTGCGGGTTCTCGAACTGGATGTCCTCGTAGATCGCCGGGTTGCCGGAGAGGATGCGCTCGGTGACGGTGAGGTCGAGTTCGTAGCCGACCGTGCGCAACGGCCGCAGCCGTTCGAGTCCGCCCAGCGCCGGTGCGAAGTCGCGGATGACGTCGGCCTGGGCCATGTGCGCTGCATGCACGAGTCCCTGGACCAGCGCCATCGCGCGATCGTGTTCGGACGGTTCGACCGTGACGCATTCGGCTTCGGTCATCGACAGGAAGCCGTCCAGCCATTCGCGCCACGCCTCGACGCGCGCGGGGCAGACCGCCATCACACGGCCTTTCAGCGTCGGTGTCTTGGGCGGCGCGGTCATCGGATGCAGTCCCACGACCTCGGCCCGCGAGCGCAGCAGTTCCGCGACCGGGGCGTGCTTGGTCGAGGTGACGTCCATCCACAGGCGTCCGTCTTCCGCGCCGTCGGCCAGCGCGACGTATTCGCGGATCAGCTCCGGCGTGCGCCGGATCGGCGCGCTGAAGATCAATACGTCGGCGCGGCGAACGAGTTCGTGTGGCGGCAGCGTGTCGTCGCCCGCGGGATCGTGGCCGACGACGCGCAGCCCCATCCGCTCCTCGAAGAACCGGCGCAGCCATCGACCGTAGGCACCGTGCAGTCCGACGATGCCAACGACGGGCGAGGCGCTGCGCCCTGCGTTCACTCCGGGTCGTAGTCCAGGTTGGACGCGAGCCAGCGTTCGGCCTGCGCGAGGCTCGCGCCCTTGCGACGCGCATAGTCCTCGACCTGTTCCTTCGACACGCGTCCGACCACGAAGTACTGGCTGTCGGGATGGCTGAAGTAGTAGCCGGACACTGCCGCCGCGGGATACATCGCGAAGCTCTCGGTGAGCTGCACGCCAGCGTTGCGCGGTGCGTCGAGCAGGCGGAACAGCGTCGCCTTCTCGCTGTGCTCCGGGCACGCCGGATAGCCCGGTGCGGGACGGATGCCGACGTAGCGCTCGTGGATCAGAGCGTCGTTGTCGAGCGATTCGTCGGCCGCGTAACCCCAGAACTCGCGGCGTACGCGCTGGTGCAACCGTTCTGCCAACGCTTCGGCGAAACGGTCGGCGAGCGCCTTGAGCAGGATCGCGTTGTAGTCGTCGTGGTCGGCTTCGAAACGCGCGACGTGTTCTTCGATGCCGATGCCCGCGGTCACCGCGAACCCGCCGATCCAGTCCTGCCGGCCCGAATCCTTCGGTGCGATGAAATCGGCGAGGCAGAAGTCCGGGCGTTCGACCGGCTTGTCGACCTGCTGGCGCAGGAAGTGCAGCGTGTTGCGAGCGCCGTCCACGTCGACCACGACATCATCGCCGACGGCATTCGCCGGCCACAGGCCGAACACCGCCTTCGCGGTCAGCCACTTCTCATCGACGATGCGCTTGAGCATCGCCTTCGCATCGCGGTACAGCTCGCTGGCCTGCGCGCCGACCACCTCGTCGGTGAGGATCGCCGGGTACTTGCCCGCCAGTTCCCAGGTGTTGAAGAACGGCGTCCAGTCGATGTATTCGAGGAGTTCGGCGAGCGGGTAATCGTCGAACACGTGCAGGCCCGGCTGCTTCGGTGCGAGCGGCGCGTAATCGGCCCAGCGACCGTCGAAGCGCTGGCCGCGCGCCTTCTCCAGCGACACCAGGCGCTTGCCATCACCGCGCTGCTTGTGGCGTTCGCGGATCTCGGCGTAGTCGGCATCGTTGGCGGCGACGAAATTGCCGCGCAGGTCGGGGCTGATCAGCGATTGCGCGACGCCGACCGCGCGCGAGGCGTCCTTCACCCACACCGTCGGCGACTTGTAGTGCGGATCGATCTTCAGCGCGGTATGCGCGCGCGAAGTCGTCGCACCGCCGATCAGCAGCGGCATCTGGAAGCCCTGGCGCTGCATCTCGCGTGCGACGTGGCTCATTTCCTCAAGCGACGGCGTGATCAGGCCGGACAGGCCGATCAGGTCGGCGTTCTCGGCGCGCGCACGGTCGAGGATCGTCTGCGCGGGCACCATCACGCCGAGATCGACGACCTCGAAGTTGTTGCAGGCCAGCACCACGCCGACGATGTTCTTGCCGATGTCGTGCACGTCGCCCTTGACGGTCGCCATGACGATCTTGCCGTTGGACTTGCCGGCGTCGCCGGTGCGCAGCTTCTCGGCCTCGATGAAGGGCAGCAGGTAGGCCACGGCCTTCTTCATCACGCGCGCGGACTTCACGACCTGCGGCAGGAACATCTTGCCGGCACCGAACAGGTCGCCCACGACGTTCATGCCGTCCATCAGCGGACCTTCGATCACGTCGAGCGGGCGCGACGATTGCGCGCGCGCTTCCTCGGTGTCGCCCTCGATGTACTGGTCGATGCCGTGCACCAGCGAGTGGCTCAGGCGCTCGCGCACGGGCTTTCCGCGCCACGCGAGATCCTCGACCTTCTTCTCGCCCTTCTTGCCCTTGAAGCGGTCGGCGATCTCGAGCAGGCGCTCGGTCGCATCGTCGCGGCGGTTGAGCACCACGTCCTCGACGCGTTCGCGCAGGTCCGGATCGAGGTCGTCGTAGAGGGGCAGGGCGCCGGCGTTGACGATGCCCATGTCCATGCCCGCGCGGATCGCGTGGTACAGGAACACCACGTGGATCGCCTGGCGTACCGGCTCGTTGCCGCGGAACGAGAAGCTGACGTTGGAGACGCCGCCGGAGATGTGGCTGAAGGGGAAGCGACGCTTGAGCTCGCGCGTGGCTTCGATGAAGGCCACCGCGTAGTCGTTGTGTTCCTCGATGCCGGTCGCGATGGCGAACACGTTCGGATCGAAGATGATGTCTTCGGGCGGGAAGCCAATGCGTTCGGTCAGCAGCGTGTAAGCGCGCGAACAGATCTCGATCTTGCGCTCCATCGTGTCGGCCTGGCCGGCTTCGTCGAAGGCCATCACCACCACGGCCGCGCCGTAGCGGCGCACCAGCTGCGCCTGGCGCAGGAATTCGGCCTCGCCTTCCTTCATCGAGATCGAATTGACGATGCCCTTGCCCTGCAGGCACTTCAGGCCGGCTTCGATCACGCTGAACTTGGAGCTGTCGACCATCACCGGCACGCGTGCGATGTCGGGCTCGGCGGCGATCAGGTTGAGGTACTCGACCATCGCGCGTTCGGAGTCGAGCAGGCCTTCGTCCATGTTGACGTCGATCACCTGCGCGCCGTTCTCGACCTGCTGGCGCGCGACCACGACCGCTTCGTCGAGGCGGCCTTCGAGGATCAGCTTCTTGAACTGGGCGCTGCCGGTGACGTTGGTGCGTTCGCCGACGTTGATGAAATTGGATTCCGGGGTGATCTGCAGTGGTTCCAGTCCACTGAGCCGGGTCTGACGCGGCAGTGCGCTCATGCGGCCAGTTCCCGCGGGTTCTGCAGCGACGGCAGTGCACGCGGCGCATGCGCCGACACGGCTTTCGCGATCGCGGCGATGTGCGCGGGCGTGGTGCCGCAACAACCGCCGACGAGGTTGAGCAGGCCGGCCTGGGCGAATTCGCCCAGCACCGCCGCCATGTCATCGGGCGTTTCGTCGTAGCCACCGAACGCATTGGGCAGGCCCGCGTTGGGATGCGTGCTGACATAGGCGTCGGCCACCTGCGCGAGCACGTCCACGTGCACGCGCAGGTCCTTCGCACCGAGCGCGCAGTTGAGGCCGATCGCCAGCGGCTGCGAGTGGCGCAGCGAATACCAGAACGCCTCCGCGGTCTGTCCGGACAGCGTGCGGCCCGATGCGTCGGTGATCGTGCCCGAGATCATCACCGGCAGTCGCAGACCGCGAGCCTCGAAGACTTCCTCTATCGCGAACAGCGCGGCCTTGGCGTTGAGCGTGTCGAACACGGTCTCGACCATCAGCACGTCCGCGCCTCCGTCGATGAGGCCGTCGGCGGCCTCGCGATAGGCGATGCGCAGTTCATCGAAGGTGATCGCGCGGAAACCGGGACGGTTCACGTCCGGGCTCAGCGACGCAGTGCGGCTGGTCGGTCCAAGCACGCCGATGGCGAAACGCGGGCGCGAGGGATCCTTCGCCTCGGCCGCGTCGCAGGCTTCGCGGGCGAGACGCGCGCCGGCTTCGTTGAGTTCGCGCGCGAGGTGTTCCAGTCCGTAGTCGGCCAGCGACACCGTGGTCGAGTTGAAGGTGTTGGTCTCGATCAGGTCCGCGCCGGCATCGAGGTACTGCGAATGGATGTCGCGGATGATCTGCGGCTGGGTGAGACTGAGCAGGTCGTTGTTGCCGCGCTGGTCGCGCGCGCAACCACACGCATCGCCGTGCACGTGCTCGGCCACGTCGTAGGCATGGTCGTAGCCGTGGGCGAAACGCTCGCCACGGTAGGCGGCCTCATCCAGGCTGTGTTGTTGGATCATCGTGCCCATCGCGCCGTCGATCACGAGGATGCGGTCGCGCAGCAGATGTTGCAGCGCTTCGGCGCGGGCGGGGTTCAACCAGGGCAGGGTATTCATCAGGACTTCCTCACGGTCTTGCGTACGTCATCGTCGGGCTTGCGTCCGATCAGGGCGATGACTTCGAAATGCGGGGGGCGGCGTTCGCGGGTGACGGTCTCGCAACTGCCGACCTCCAGTCCCGCCTTGCCGGCGAACTTCACCAGTTCCTTCTCGGTGAAGCCCATGTTCACGTGGCCGTACGCTTCCACCACGCTGCGATGCTCGTGGCGGGCGAGGCTGGTCAGCAGCAGGCGACCGCCCGGGCGCAGCACGCGCGCAGCCTCGGCCACGGCCTGCGCCGGGTGTTCGGCGTAGGTCAGCGCGTGCATCAGCACGGCCAGATCGAAATGCGCGTCGGCGAACGGCAGCGCATGCATGTCGCCCTCGCGCACTTCGACGTTCTTGAGCTTGCGCAGGCGCTCCGACGCGGCGAGCACGACCTTGGTGCTCGAATCGAGGCAGACGTAGCGGTGCGAATGCGGCGCCATCAGTTCGGCCAGCACGCCGTCGCCGGAGGCCACGTCGAGGACATCGCCGGGCTCCAGCAGCGGCAACGCCGAGCGCGCCATCGCTTCCCAGGTGCGACCCGGGGAATAGTGGCGCTCCATGTCGCCGGCCACCGAATCGGCCCAGTTCTGGTCGGCGGCGCGCGAGGCGAGGACGTCGGTCACGCGCTCGGCGTCCTGGCGCAGCAGCGGATCGTCGCTGCCCTCGCGCAGGGTCTGCCACAACGCCCGCTGGGCGCTGTCGAGGGCGGCGTCGTCGAAACGGTAGTAGGCCGACACACCGGAGCGGCGGTCGCGGACCAGCCCGGCCTCCTTCAGCCTGGCCAGATGCGTGGAGACGCGCGGCTGTGCCAGGCGGGTGATCGCCGAGAGCTCGGCCACCGTCAGCTCTTCGCGCTCCAGCAGGGCGAGCAGGCGCACGCGCGTGGCATCGGCGAACACCTTCAGCCGTGACGACCAGCCTTCCAGATCCATGCTTCATCAACCTATCGCGATATAGCGATAAGTTTCGTCCGCAAGGCGCCGGGGGTCAAGCTCGGATGTCCGCGGATTCTTGCTTTGCCGCTTCAGGGGTTGGCTTTTGCCCTGGCCCCTTCGTTAGGGGCGGTTTCCGCCGCAGGCGGAAAAGGGCGGGTATGGCGCTGCGAACAACCTCGTGCCTGCGAATTCCACACGAGACAGCTACAATTCGCAGGCTTACAAGCCCAACCGATTTCGCAGACTCAAGCACGAGGTGCCGACGTGGATTTCCGCTTCACCGAAGAGCAGTTGATGATCCAGGATGTGGCCCGCCGCATCGCCCAGGAAAAGATTGCTCCCAGCGCCGAGCACCACGACAAGACGGGCGAGTTCCCGCTCGAGAACATCCGCACCCTGGGCGAGAACGGCCTGATGGGCATCGAAGTACCGGCCGAGTACGGCGGCGCGGGCATGGACCCGATCAGCTACGTGCTGGCCATGATCGAGATCGCCGCCGGCGACGCCGCGCACTCGACCATCGTGTCGGTCAACAATTCGCTGTTCTGCAACGGCATCCTGAAGTTCGGTACCGAGGAACAGAAGCAGAAGTACGTGCGCGCCATCGCCGAAGGCCGCGAGATCGGCGCGTTCGCGCTGACCGAGCCGCAGTCCGGCTCCGACGCCACCGCGATGCGCTGCAAGGCCACCAAGCGGGCCGACGGCACCTACCTCATCAACGGCAAGAAGAGCTGGATCACGTCCGGCCCGGTCGCCAAGTACTTCGTGCTGTTCGCGATGACCGATCCGGACAAGGGCGCGCGTGGCATCACCGCGTTCCTCGTCGACGGCGAGCGCGCCGGTTTCCATCGCGGCAAGACCGAGCCCAAGCTCGGCATCCGCGCCTCGGCCACCTGCGAGATCGAGTTCTCCGACTACGTCGCGCAGCCGGAAGACGTGCTGGGCGACGAAGGCCACGGCTTCAAGATCGCGATGAGCGTGCTGGACGCTGGTCGCATCGGCATCGCCAGCCAGGCCATCGGCATCGCCCGCGCGGCCTACGAAAGGACCCTGGAATACGTGCGCGAGCGCAAGGCGTTCGGCGCGGCCATCGGCACGTTCCAGATGACCCAGGCCAAGATCGCCGACATGAAGTGCAAGCTCGATGCGGCCACGCTGCTGACGCTGCGCGCGGCATGGCAGAAGGGCGAGTACGACAAGGGCGGCGCGCGCTTCAGCAACGAGGCCGCGATCGCCAAGCTGACCGCCTCGGAAGCGGCGATGTGGATCACCCACCAGGCGGTGCAGATCCACGGCGGCATGGGTTACTCGAAGGAAATGCCGCTGGAACGCTACTTCCGCGACGCCAAGATCACCGAAATCTACGAAGGCACCAGCGAGATCCAGCGCCTGGTCATCGCCCGCAACGAGACCGGCCTGCGCTGATCGAACGATCAGGCCACACGACATGAAACGCTTCGGATCGTCCCGTCCTACCGCCTGTCCTGTCGACCGCGGTCGCGACTGGAGAAAACACGCGAACGCCGCGCTTCCCGCGGCCTCGCGCCAGATCGTGTCCGCGAACAGTCCGTACTGAACCGTATCCCCCGGCCCGCGCGAATAGCGTGGGCCTTCTTCCATTGGAACTTCTGGAACTTCCCGTTGCCATGAGCACCAAACGTAACGCTGCCGCCAAACCCGCCACGAAGGCCGCACCCGCAAAGTCCGCGTCGAAGGCCCCGTCGAAGCGCACGCAGTCCAAGAGCGCCCCCCTGGTCGAGGACGATTCCGTCTCGCTCGATCCCATCGTCGAGGCGATGCGCAAGCGCCTGCCCAAGGCGCGCCACGCCGAGGCCGAAGCCTTCATCCGCGCCTTCTACAAGCGCATGAGCAGCGATGAGCTGCCGCAGCACGACGCGCAGGGCTGGGCCGAGCTGGCCACCGATTTCCTCGAGTTCGCGCGTGCGCGCAAGCCCGGCGCCGCGCTGGTCCGCCTGTTCAATCCGACGATGAAGAGCGAAGGCTGGGAGTCGACCCACACCGTCGTGCAGATCGCCAACGACGACATGCCGTTCCTGGTCGACTCGGTGACGATGGCCTTGGCCGAGCAGGGCATCGGTGTGCACGTGCTGGGCCACCCGGTGGTGATGTTCCGGCGCGACAAGACCGGCAAGATTCTCGCCGTCGGCGAAGGTCAGGCCGAATCGCTGATGCATCTGGAGATCGACCGCCAGCCGACCGAGGCGATGCCGAAGATCCAGCAGGCGATCGAAGCGGTGCTCGGCGACGTGCGCGCCTCCGTGCGCGACTGGCCGCAGATGAAGGCGAAGATGAGCGCCATCGCCGAGGACCTGGGTGGACGCAACCTGCCGGTCAGCGCCGCGGGCAAGCACGAGGCGCAGGAGTTCCTGCGCTGGGCGGCGGACAACCATTTCACGTTCCTCGGCTACCGTGAGTACGAAGTCGTGCCCAAGGGCGGCGACGAAGTGCTCAGCGCGATCAAGGCCAGCGGCATGGGCCTGCTGCGTGGCAAGGACGTGGGCAAGCCGCGCCTGCTGACGTCGCTGGCGGCGCACTACATGCCGCAGTCGGGCTCGGTCGATGCGCTGATCCTGACCAAGACCAACTCGCGCGCGACCGTGCACCGCCCCGGTTACATGGACTACATCGGCGTGCTCAGCTTCGACGCGAAGGGCAAGCCGGTGCGCGAGGAACGCTTCCTCGGCCTTTACACCTCCAGTGCGTACAACCGTCGCCCGTGGGACATCCCGCTGGTGCGCCAGCGCTATGAGTACGTGATGCAGCAGTCCGGCCTCGCCCCGGACAGCCACAGCGGCAAGGCGCTGCGCCACATCCTGGAATCGCTGCCGCGCGATGAGCTGTTCCAGTCGAGCGAAGAGGAACTGCTGCGTACCGCGACCGGTATCCTTGGCCTGCAGGAGCGCGTGCGCAGCAAGCTGTTCCTGCGCCGCGACCGTTACGGCCGCTTCTTCTCGGTGCTGGTGTACATCCCGCGCGACCGCTTCAACACCGACGTGCGCCTGCGCATCGAGGCGATGCTCAAGCGCGAACTGCACGGCGAGCACGTCGATTCCTCGGTCACGCTCGGCGGCGAGTCGCCGCTGGCGCAGCTGCACCTGATCGTGCGTCCGAAGTCGGGCGAGGCGATCGAAACCGACAGCGCGCAGATCGAAACCGAACTGTCCAAGCTGGTACGCAACTGGCAGGACGACCTGCGCGAGAAGCTCGTGGCACGCCACGGCGAGCAGCGCGGCCTGACCCTGACCAACACCTACGGCCGTGCATTGCCGGCGGGTTACATCGAGGACGTGAGCGCCGCGGTCGCCGCCGACGACGTCGAGCACCTCGCCGCGCTGGGCGGTGCCGACGACCTGCGCCTGAGCCTGTACCGCGCGCACGGTGGCGAGGGTGGCCTGCGCTTCAAGTTCTATCGCCAGAACGACGACATCCCGCTGTCGGACGCGCTGCCGATGATGGAGAACATGGGCCTGCGGGTGATCTCCGAGCACCCGTACCGCCTGGTCGTGAACGGACAGACGATGTTCATCCAGGACTTCGAGGTCGAAGCGTCCGATCCGAACCTCGACGTGTCCAACCTCGACGCGAACTTCGAGGCAGCGTTCGCGCAGATCTGGCGTGGCAACGCCGAGAACGACGGCTTCAATCGCCTGATCCTCACCGCCAATCTGTCGTGGCGCCAGGTCTCGATGTTGCGTGGCTACTGCAAGTACCTGCTGCAGGTCGGTGTGCCGTTCTCGCAGAGCTACGTGGAAGAGACGCTCAACCGTTATCCGCTGCTCGCGCGCCTGTTGGTGGAGTTGTTCGAGGCGAAGTTCGATCCGGTCACCGGCAGCGAAAGCAAGGCCGAGATCAAGGCCGGCATGGAGCGCTTCCGCGCCCAGCTGCACGCGCTCGCGCACGGCGACGAAGCGACGATCGCCACGCTGGAGCCGGCGATCGAAGCACGCGCCGGCAAGCGCGACGCCCAGATCGAAGCCACGCGCACTGCATTGAAGGGTCTGTTCGACCGCGTCGCCAGCCTCGACGAGGACCGCATCCTGCGCAGCTTCATCGGCGTGATCGATGCGACCCTGCGCACCAGCTACTACATCCAGTACAAGGGCGGCCTGCGCGCCGACGGTGGCCCGGCCGACTACATCAGCTTCAAGTTCGACTCCGCCAAGGTGCCGGACCTGCCGAAGCCGCGTCCGTACCGCGAGATCTTCGTCTACGGCCCGCGCGTGGAAGGCGTGCACCTGCGCTTCGGCCCGGTCGCGCGCGGTGGTCTGCGCTGGTCGGACCGTCGCGAAGACTTCCGCACCGAAGTGCTGGGCCTGGTCAAGGCGCAGATGGTGAAGAACACCGTGATCGTGCCGGTCGGCTCGAAGGGCGGCTTCTTCGCCAAGCAACTGCCGGATCCGACGGTGGACCGCGACGCGTGGTTCAACGAAGGCGTGGCCTGCTACAAGCGCTTCATCAACGGCCTGCTCGATATCACCGACAACCTGGTCGATGGCAAGGTCGTGCCGCCGTCCAACGTCGTGCGCCACGACAACGACGATCCGTACCTGGTCGTCGCCGCCGACAAGGGCACCGCGACGTTCTCCGACATCGCCAACGGCATCGCACGCGCGCACGGCTTCTGGCTGGACGACGCGTTCGCCTCGGGCGGTTCGGTCGGCTACGACCACAAGGGCATGGGCATCACCGCACGCGGCGCGTGGGAATCGGTCAAGCGCCACTTCCGCGCGATGGGTCGCGACAGCCAGAAGCAGGAGTTCACCGTCGTCGGCATCGGCGACATGTCCGGCGACGTGTTCGGCAACGGCATGCTGCTGAGCAAGCAGATCCGCCTGCTCGCCGCGTTCGACCACCGCCACATCTTCCTCGATCCGAACCCGGACGCGGCGAAGACGTTCAAGGAACGCGAGCGCATGTTCAAGCTGCCGCGTTCGAGCTGGGACGACTACGACAAGTCGCTGATCAGCAAGGGCGGCGGCGTGTTCCCGCGTTCGGCCAAGTCGATCGCACTGTCGCCGGAGATCAAGACCGCGCTGGGCATCGATGCTTCGGTCGCGGCGCTGCCGCCGGCCGAACTGCTGAGCGCGATCCTGAAGGCGCCGGTCGATCTGCTGTGGAACGGCGGCATCGGCACCTACGTCAAGGCCAGCAGCGAGAGCAACGCCGACGTCGGCGACCGCGCCAACAACGCGCTGCGCGTCAATGGTCGCGAGCTGCGCTGCAAGGTGGTGGGCGAGGGCGGCAACCTGGGCATGACCCAGCTCGGCCGCATCGAAGCCGCACAGCACGGGGTGCTGCTCAACACCGACTTCATCGACAACTCCGCCGGCGTGGACACCTCCGACCATGAGGTGAACATCAAGATCCTGCTCAACGGCGAAGTGCAGAAGAAGAAGCTGACACTGCCCGAGCGCAACAAGCTGCTCGCGCAGATGACCGACGAGGTCGCGCAGCTGGTGCTCAACGACAACTACCGCCAGAACCAGGCCATCAGCCTGATGGAGCGGATGAGCGTGCACCGCCTGGGCTCCAAGCAGCATTTCATCCGCACACTCGAATCGCAGGGCCTGCTCGATCGCCAGATCGAGTTCCTGCCGTCCGACGCCGAGATCGCCGAGCGCAAGGCGCGCGGCCAGGGCCTGACCCGTCCGGAACTCGCCGTGCTGCTGTCGTACAGCAAGATCGTGCTGTTCCAGCAGCTGCTGGATTCGGACGTGCCGGAAGATCCGTACCTGTCGAAGGAACTGGTGCGCTACTTCCCGCAGCCGCTGCAGGCCAAGTACGCCAAGTCGATGGAAAACCATCGCCTGAAGCGCGAGATCATCGCCACCGCGGTGACCAACTCGATGGTCAACCGCATGGGCGCGACGTTCACCCTGCGCATGACCGAGGATACCGGCCGTACCCCGGCGGAAGTCGCCGAGGCGTACACCATCGCCCGCGAGGCGGTGGATGCGCGCGGCCTGTGGGCGCAGATCGATGCGCTCGACGGCAAGGTGCCGGAGGCGGTGCAGGTCGATGCGCTGCAGGTCATCTGGCACCTGCTGCGCTCGCTGTCGCGCTGGCTGCTGTCGCGTCCGGGCAAGATGCCGGAGATCACCGCCGCGATGGCGCGCTACGGCGACGGCCTCAACGCCGTGCGTGGCGCGTTGCCGGACGTGCTCTCGGGCGTTCGTCGCGATGCCTACACCGCGCGCATGGCCGAGTGGAAGGGCAAGGGCCTGCCGGCGACGCTCGCCGAACAACTGGCCGCGCTGCCGCTGCTGGAGTTCGGCTGCGACATCGTCGAGATTTCGCTGGCCCGCAAGCTCTCGCCGCTGGAAGTGGCCAAGGGTTACTTCGCGCTCGGCGCCGCATTGAGCCTGCCGTGGCTGTACGAGCAGGTCGAGCAGCTGTCGGTCGATGGCCGCTGGCAGGCACTGGCCCGCGGCGCACTGCGCGACGAGCTCGCCTCGCAGGCACGTTCGCTGGTGTCGCAGATCCTCGCCGAGGGCGGCAAGAAGCCGGCCGAGGCGAAGGTCGAGGCGTGGCTCAAGCGCGACGATGCATCGCTGCGCTTCACCCAGGCGATGTTCGCCGACCTGCACAACCAGAAGCAGCTCGACTATCCGACCCTGTCGGTGGCGGTGCGGCGCCTGGCACAGCTGGCGTCGGCCGGCGCGTAAATCGCGTGCACCACGTTTGAAGGAAGAGCCCGGCATTGGCCGGGCTTTTTCTTTTCGGCGCGCGCGATCCCTCTCCCTGGCCGCCTTCGGTGGCCTGTGCCTCTCGGTTCTGCACTGCCTGCGGTCGCCGCAAGGGGAGGGGACTGTCACCGCATGTCGGTTATGCTGACTGCCTCACCACGGAGCCGCCGATGACCGCGACGCCACGCATCGCCTTCCTCGCCAGTCCCGCCGACGAGGCGCAGCGCGCATTGGAATCGCTCGTCGCGCGCCACCGCCAGCACGCCCCCGAAGACGCCGACGTCCTGATCGCGCTGGGCGGCGACGGCTTCATGCTTTCCACGCTGCATCGGCACGGTGGCCTGGGCAAGCCGGTGTACGGCATGAAGCTGGGCACGGTCGGGTTCCTGATGAACCATCACGACGGCGACGGCCTGCTCGAACGCCTGCACGCTGCCGAACCCGCCGTGCTGCGTCCGCTGGAAATGGTGGCGATGACCGAATCCGGCGCGACCGTGGGCTCGCTGGCCTACAACGAAGTCTCGCTGCTGCGCCAGACGCGCCAGGCCGCGCATCTGCGCATCGACCTCAACGGCGAGACGCGCCTGGACGAACTCATCTGCGACGGTGTGCTCGTCGCGACGCCGGCCGGCAGCACCGCCTACAACTTCTCCGCGCATGGCCCGATCCTGCCGCTCGGCGCGAACGTGATCGCATTGACGCCGATCGCCGCGTTCCGCCCGCGTCGCTGGCGCGGCGCCGTGCTCAAGGCCGACACCGAAGTGCGCTTCCGCGTGCTCGATCCGTACAAGCGCCCCGTCAGCGCCACCGCCGATTCGCACGAAGTGCGCGACGTGGTCGAAGTGACCATCCGCGAATCCCACGACCGCACCGTCACGCTGCTGTTCGATCCGGAGCACAACCTCGAAGAGCGGATGCTGGCAGAGCAGTTTACTTCGGGGTGAGGCACGCCGCTTGCGCGGCAGTGCCGCGCGGCGTGCCGAACGCCCGGCCACGGATGGCGGGGCCGGGCGATCCGAAGCCTGAAGCGTCGCGCCACGGACGGCATCGACCGCATTGAATCGAAGCACTGCCGCGCGGCCGTCCAGGTCTCAGCCGTCATTCCCGCGAAGGCGGGAATCCATATCGCCGACATCATTCCGCTTTCCGCAGAGCGTGATACACGGAGCGCCGGATCCCCGCCTTCGCGGGGATGACTGCTAGGAAGGGCGACACTACCGCACCCGCTCCACCGCCGGCGACGACCACTCGTACTCCAGCAATTCCCGCTTCGGCCAGTAGTAGCGCGCGGTCAGCATGAAGGGCCCTTCGGGCACCGGCAGCCAGTTCGATTCCAGTGCCTTTCCAGGCGATTCCTTCTGGATGTAGAGCGTGAGGCTGCCGTCCGGGTCGGTCTTCAGGCTCGACAACATCGGCGAATTGATCAGGTAACGGTCGATGGGATTCTTCACCAGCAACTGTTCCGGCATGCGGTACGCGGTGACCGACCAGAATGCGTTGACCGGCGGCAGCTTGTCCTTCGCGAAGCGCAATACGTAACGACGGCTGCCATCGAGCAGTTCGTCGTTGGTGTCCATCTGGTATGTGCGGTAGATCGCCTCCACGCGCGAGTTCCCGCCCAGTCCCACCTGCGTCGCGGTCGCGCGCGCGATGTAGTCGTTGTTGAGTTCCTCGCGCGTGCCGAACAGCGTGTCGGTGCGGTTGGTCAGCGCGTTGCGGCGCGTATCGATCAGCTTCTGCCCGTCGACCATCCCGTCCACCAGCGCCTGGCGAAGCTCCGGCGACAGCGCGGACAGGTCGATGCGGCGTCCGGGCACGATACCGATCTGGGCGAAGCGGTCGCGCACATGCTGTTCGGACGGATGCACCGGCGCGAACTGCAGCAGGAACGCGAGCTGGTTGAAGAACTCCGGCGAGGTGCGCGCATCCTTCGGCGACAGCGGCGCGATCCAGTCCACCTTCGGCGGCGCCGGCGGGGCGGCGGTGCCGGCGAAGGCCGACAGCGGCTGCAGCGTGTAACCGGCCTGGATCTTCCTGACGTTCTCCATGTCGTCCGGGCCGAACAACTGCGTGCGTCCGACCAGCGTGACCAGCGGCGTCTCGGCGCGGATGACCTTGTCGATGTTCGGCGGCGTCGGACCTTCCCATTCGGGACCGGCGATCAGGTAATGGCCCGCGTCGCTGCCGGTGGCGCGGCTGCCGATGTAATCGAAGTTGAAGGTATACAGATCCATCAGCTGGAACACGTAGTAACGCTTGGAGTCCACCTTCGGCACGCCCAGCACCATCGGTTCGGCGCGCAGGTCGAGGTTCGCCAGCGTGTAGGGCGTGTCCGCGTTGGGCGTGACGACGGCGGTGTCGTCCGGTGTGAACAACCGGTCGTTGCTGACCAGCGTGTTCATCGGCCCGCGATACTGCGGGTTGTTCGGTTCAAGGCTGTAGATATGCACCGCGCGGTACTGGTCCACCATCGGTACGCCGTAGATGTAGGCCTCGCGCGCGATCTTGCGGGCCTCGTCGGGCGCGACCGTGATCCCGGACGCGGTGGTGGACGGTGCGGCGTCCCGCGATTCGCGATCGCAGGCGCACAGCAGCAGGGCGGGCAGGAGCAGGGCTGTCAGGAGCGGCTTGGCGTGCATGGCGCTCTCTCCGGAGGATCCAGCGGGGCGCCGGGTGGGCGCAGGACCGGTTGGCCGGACACTACACCCGCAAATGCTCACAACGGATCAAGGCGGCCCGCCGGCCCGGCGACGGCTGGGGCACAATAGCCCCATGCCCGACCGTGATGCCGATCCACTGATCGTCGCGATTTCCTCGCGCACCCTGTTCGACATGGAGGACAGCCATGCGCTGTTCGAGCGTGAGGGCATCGACGCCTACGCCGATTTCCAGCGCACCCACGAGGACGACCTGCTCGCGCCGGGCATCGCCTTCCCGCTGGTGCGCAAATTGCTAGCACTCAACGAAGGCGCGCCACCGGAAGCGCCGCGGGTCGAGGTGATCCTGATTTCGCGCAACTCCGCCGACAGCGGCCTGCGCATCTTCAATTCCATCGCCCACCACGGACTGGCGATCAAGCGCGCGGCTTTCAGCAACGGCGCTCCGCCGTATCCGTACATCCGGCCGTTCGGCGCGGACCTGTTCCTGTCGGCCAACGCCGAGGACGTGCGCAGCGCGCTCGCCGCCGGCGTGGCCGCGGCGACGCTGCTGCCGGCCAAGGCGCCGCAGCAGCGACACGATCAACTGCGCATCGCCTTCGACGGCGACGCGGTGATCTTCGATGACGAGGGCGAACGCGTGTCGCGCGAAGGCGGGCTGGCGGCGTTCACCGAGCACGAGCGCAGCCATGCCGGCGAGCCGCTGTCGGGCGGGCCGTTCCGCGGTTTCCTGGATGCGCTGCATCGCCTGCAGCAGGCGTTCCCGACCGGCCAGGCGTCGCCGATCCGCACCGCGCTGGTCACCGCGCGATCGATCCCTGCGCACGAACGCGTGATCCGCACGCTGCGCGACTGGGACATCCGCCTCGACGAGGCGCTGTTCCTCGGCGGCCGCGCGAAGGGGCCGTTCCTGGATGCGTTCGGCGCGGACATCTTCTTCGACGATTCCGTGCACAACATCCTGTCCGCACGCGACCACGTCGCCGCCGGCCACGTCCCGCACGGCATCGCCAACCGCTGACCGCGGCCACCATCGCGGCGGCCGCGGTCGGCGCGTTTAATCGTCGTGGTCGTGCCCGAGCTGGCTGCGGATCTCGCCGCCCGGCCACAGCGTGCTGTGCACGTTGGCGTAGGCCACGCCTTCGCGCAGCGCACGGATCACTTCGTCGAGTTCGCCCGGGGCGACGCCCTGCGCATTGGGGCCGATCACGTTCGCGGCGACGATCACGCCGGTGATGCGCGCCGGCGGCGCGGGGCAGGTCTGCGTGCCGGCCGGGCCGTTGCCCAGGTTCGAGCACAGGAACGCGGCGATGCCACCGTTCACGCCCTTCTGTCCGATGTGGATGTGCGCCTGGGTGACGGTGCCTTCCAGTTCGTCGTAGGCCAGCTCGTAGTAGATGGCGCCGCCATCGTGGCTGATGCGTGCGCGGAAGCTGCCGCGTCCGTCGGTCATGATCGACGGCACTTCCTCGCTACCTTCCAGCACCGCGCGGATCTGCCGGTTTTCCGCGCGGGTGTCCTGTGCGTGGAAAGCGGTCGCCGGCAACAGTACGGCGATCGCGAGCACGGCGATGCGGGTCATGGCGTTCTCCCTCCTTGCGGCGCCGGTCGCGCCGAGCCGGACGGTGGGCCCGTTGCGGTTATCGCGCGGTGAAGCGGGGAGGGCGGTCGCCGCATAGGCGACGAACGGTCAGCCCGTGCCGGCAAGCAATGCCTTCAGCGGCAAGCGGATGTCGGTGAGCTTCCAGCCGAAGCCTTCGCGCTCGAGCACGAAAATCACCGGATCCCCGTCGGCGGTGAGGACGGTCGCGGTGAAGCGCGAGGGCGACTCGAAACGGTACTTCGCATCGCGCAGCGGATCGGATGGCGGCTGGTGTGCGTAGGGATCGTCTTCGCTGATGCCGCCGCCGCTGATGCGGTGGATCAGCCCGCGTCCCTGCAGCACTGCGCCGATTCCTGCCGGCGTGGCGAGCACGTCGACGATCCCACCCGCGGCGCTGTTGACCAGCCCCAGCGCGAGTGCGCCGAACGTGCCCTCGCCATCGATGCCGGCCTTGCGCGCGAGCGCGTCCTCGACCTGCGCGCGCAGGCTGCGTCGCACGGAAGGAAAGTCGACATGTTCGGACAGCGCCGCGGTGTCTTCGGCGGCGATCGCCTCACGGATCGCGTTGACGGTCAGGAACGGACCGGCGGCGATCCAGCCGGCCAGCGCGAGCGCCAGCACCACGACCAGCGCGATCCACTTCTTCATCCGTCACCTCCGGGCGATGTCGGCACAGGATAGGGATGTCGCGCCGCGCGCGGATGAAGGTCGCGTGCGGTAGTCAGGTCTCGCTCACGGCGACGGGTCGCACGGCCCGTGCCGGCAGCACGTGCGCGGCCAGCGCCACGCAGGCGAGGGCGGCGCCGGCCAGGAAGGCCCAGCGGCCGCCGCCGAGCTGCCACGCCACTGCCGCCACGCCCGCGCCGGCGACACCGCCGATGCCGCCGCTGAAGCCGTACAGCAGGCCCTGCGCGGCGGCCATCTCGCGACGCTGCGGGAACAGTTCCGCCATGCGTCGCATGCAGCCGGCGTGGAAGGCGGCGAAGCTCAGCGCGTGCCCGGTCTGGGCCAGCGCCATCCACGCGAACGAACCGCCGAACATCGCCACGATCACCCAGCGCCCGATCGTCGCCAGCAGGCAGGCTGTCATCAGCCGATGCGCGCCGAAGCGCTGCACCAGGCGCGGCGCGAGCCAGAACATGCCGATCTCGCACAACACGCCGATCGCCCACAGCACGCCGACGGCGAAGCCGTCGTGTCCCTGCGCCTGCAGGTGCAGCGTGTAGAACACGTAGAACGGCCCGAAGCCCAGCTGCATCAGTAATGCAGTGACGAGCAGATGGCGCACGCCCGGTCGACGCCACAGCTCGCCGCGCGGTGTGGTGCCGGTCGACGACACCGGCGGCGGCCGATCGTCGCGATGCAGCCAGGCGGCGGCAACGGTGAGCGCGAGCCAGGGCAGGGTGAGCCAGACGAAGGCATCGTTGCCCAACCGGTCCAGCAGCCAGCCGTACGTGCCGGCCACCACGAGGAAGCCGACCGAGCCCCACATGCGGATGCGCCCGTAGTCGTGGTTGCGCGGCCCCAGCGCGGACAGCGTCATCGCTTCGAACTGCGGCATCACCGCATTGAAGAACACGCCGAACCAGGCCATGACCACGAACAGCATCGCGCCGTGCGCGAAGCCTGCGAACGCAGCGAAGCCGAGTGCGGCGAGGACGCAGCCCGCGATCAGCCAATGGCCCGGCGTGGCACTGCGCGCGCTCAGTCGCGCCCAGGTCGGCGGCGCGACGATGCGCCCGCCGTACCACAGCGCCAGCATCGCGCCGACCACGTAGCCACCGTGCCCGTTCGCCGTGACCCAGCGGCCGATGTAGGGCGTGTAGGCGCCGAGCGCGCCGTAGTAGCCCAGGTAGAACAGCGCGTAGCGGCGGAAATCGGCGGGAGACAAGGCAGATCGCTCTGGAAGGCTGCGGGGATTATCCGCGCAACGCATCAGTGCGCCAGACATTTCGCAATAGGCCGGCGCCCATTTCGCGCTGAGTGGTCAGAGACCTGCCCGCGGAAGATCGGAATCGTCTGGTGGGATGAGAACTCGTCGCTCGCAAACATGTGGCCGCCAAGGAAGTGCGTCTTCGTGGATGTCCTCGTCCATTTCGATGCCGGGTTTCCTCTCCCTGATGCGAAGCCATCGCGGCATGCATCCCATCTATCTTCAGATCAATCAATGAATACTGCTTATCGCCTTGTCTGGAGCGTCACTCACAAAACGTGGGTAGTCGCCAGTGAACTCGCCCACGGAAACAAGAAAGGACCCCGCGCGAGTCGTAGCGTGCTGGCCGTTGCGCTGGCTTCCGGCATGCTGTTCGCGGCCGGTAACGCGATGGCCATCGACGAGGGCACCGCAAGCGGCGTGAACTCGACCGCCATCGGCGTCGGCTCGTCCGCAACGGACAGCGACGCCGTCGCGATCGGCACCCGTGCCACGTCGTCGGCCGAGAAGGCCACGGCGATCGGGGTGGATTCGGTCGCCTCCGGACAGTTCTCCATCGCCATCGGCAGCGACGCCCAGGCGACCCAGACGCATGCGCTTGCCCTCGGCAGCAACAGCCGTGCGCTGGGCGTGTCCAGCACTGCTTTCGGCCAGGATGCACAGGCGACGGCCGACTACTCTGCCGCGTTCGGTTCCGGCAGCCGTGCGGATGGATCCTCCACCGGACTCGGTCAGAACGCCAACGCGCAGACCATCGATGGACAGGGCTGGGCGACCGCGGTCGGCAACAGCTCCGTGGCCGATCACGTTGGCGCCACTGCCCTTGGCGCCAGTGCCAAGGCCACGGCGGACCGGGCGCTTTCTCTGGGCGCGGATGCATCGGCCTCGGTAGATACGGCAGTGGCGCTGGGCTCGGGCTCCGTAGCGGATCGCGCTGGCATGAACGGTGCGACGGAGCTGTTCTCGGGCGTGGCAGTGGCTTCGACCAGCGGCGCGGTGTCGGTCGGCACTGCGGGCGGCGAACGCCAGATCGTCAACGTTGCGGGTGGCACGCTGGACACCGACGCGGTCAACATTCGCCAGCTCAAGACGGTGCAATCCCAGTTGGCCGCAGCCGACGCCGGTGCGGTGAAGTACGAGTGGACTGACACGGACGGCGACGGCGTCGTCGATCCCGGCGAGATCGATTACACGAAGGTCGTCCTCGAGGGCGCTCCCGCCGGCACGACGATCAGCAACCTGGCCGACGGCGACGTCTCGCAGAACAGCACCGAGGCCATCAATGGTTCGCAGCTGTACGACATCGCCGGCGATACCAGTGCCGCCTACGTGACTCTGAACGGTCGCGGCGTCCGCTACGTTCGCACCAATGACGCTGGACTCACCGAGGCGGATGCCTACGCCACCGGCCAGGGCAGCACGGCGGTCGGCTACGAAGCCACCTCCGCAGGCGACAGCAGCCTGGCGCTGGGTCGCGGCGCGACCGCCAGCAATGCCGAAGATGTGGCCCTTGGCTCGGGCTCGGTCACGGCGGCCGCGGTCGGTACCGCATCTACGACCATCAACGGCGACACCTACCAGTTCGCCGGCACCAACCCGACGAGCACGGTCAGCGTTGGCAATGCCGGCGCGGAGCGCACGATCACGAACGTCGCGGCCGGGCGCATCTCGGCGGACAGCACCGATGCCATCAACGGTTCGCAGCTGTACGCCACCAATCAGGCGATCGAGAAGCTGGATGGGCGCGTGGATACGGTGAAAGGGGACGTCATCAACCTCGACGATCGCGTCACCACCGTCGAAGGCGACGTGCAGTACATCAACGAGACGGTCGCCGCCTACGACAACCGCCTGACCAACGTGGAAGGTTCGGTAACGAACCTCCAGAACGGGTCCGACGGCATGTTCCAGGTCAGCCAGGATGCGCCGGTCGTGAAGCCGGTGGCATCGGGTGGCAATGCGTCGGCGGGCGGAAACGGTGCAGTGGCCAGCGGCGACAACTCGCTGGCTGTCGGAAATCAGTCCAGCGCCACCGGCGATGGCAGCACGGCGATCGGGCAGGGCGCCAGCGCGACGCACGACAACAGCGTGGCGATCGGCACGGGCTCGGCGACCACGGTAGGTGCGCAGACCGGCTACAACGGCGCGTTCGTCGGCCCGAGCTCGTCCACCGGCGAGGTCAATGTCGGCGGCCGCACGATCACAGGGGTCGCACCCGGCACGGCCGGCACCGATGCGGCGAACGTCAATCAGCTCAATGCCGGCGTGAACCACGCGATCAAGCAGTCCAATGCCTACACCGACAGCCGCATCTCCGAGATCAACCAGCAGGTGGGCGAGATGAAGGACGACATCTGGGCGCTGGATCGCGGCTACCGGGGCGCCACGGCATCGGCCATGGCGATGGCCGGCCTGCCGCAGGCCTACCTGCCCGGCAAGAACCTGCTGGCGGTGGGCATGGGCGGCTTCCAGGGCGAATACGGCATGGCCCTGGGCATGTCAGGGATCAGCGACAACGGTCGCTGGATCTACAAGGGCCAGGTCAGCGGCAACACGACCAGCGACTTCGGCTTCTCCGTCGGCGCCGGCATCCAGTGGTGACCGATTGATCGCAGGGGTGGCCTGTTCGGACGGGCCGCCCCGCCACTCGACCCGAATCTGCCCGGACTTTCGTCCGCTCGAATTCCTCTTCCAAGAATCAAGTCATGAACACCTGCAAGAAATCCGCAATCGCCCTCGTGTTGACGGCATTCGCGCTCGGTAGCATCGGCTGCACGCAACATGTCAGCCGCGATGTTTCCGACGCGGGCCAGGTCGTGGGCGAAGTGACCTTCCCCTCGTTGGACCACCTCGTCCTCAAGGAAGGCACGTTCCCCACGCGCGAAGCGCTGAGCCAGATCGCTCCCGGCGTCACCAAGGACCAGCTGTACGCCCTTATCGGCCGCCCGCATTTCCGCGAGGGTTTCGGTCATGTGACCGAGTGGGACTACCTGTTCCACTTCCGCGCCGGTTCTCAGGTCACGACCTGCCAGTACAAGGTGGTCTTCGACGAACACGAGAAGGGACAGAGCTTCCATTGGCTGCCCGAATCGTGTCTTGCACCTGCGGCGGCCGCGGCGCGCAGGCCGCAGGAGCCGGCAAGCGAGAAGCGCTTCACGCTGTCGGCCGACGCGCTGTTTTCCTTTGGCAGTTCCTCGCTCGGCGACAGGCAGTCCACGCAGGACGAACTGGCATCGATCGCACAGGAGCTCGCTGCCGCCAATGCACCGCGTGTCCAGGTGATCGGGCACACCGACCGTATCGGCGACGAGCACAGCAACGACGTGTTGTCGCAGCGTCGTGCCAACACCGTGCGCGAGTTCCTCGTGCGTAACGGCGTGCCGGCTGAAGCGATCGTCGCGGTCGGCAAGGGCGAGCGGGAACCGGTATCGCACTGCGCCGCCTCGCTCTCGCGGACGGATCTGGTCGCCTGCCTGCAGCCGGACCGTCGAGTCGAGATCATCGTCGAGGGATCGCGCTGACCGACACGGCCGCCCCAAAGCGGGCGGCCGTCCAACGTACGGGATCGACGTACGCTCCCGTACTCTGCCGGGTCGCGCCCGGCAAGTTGCAGTGCACATCGCATCCTCGTCCCGGATGCTTCAACATGGCGCCTTTCCATCGGCTCGAACGAGGGCTCCATGCAGACATGGCTCCGGCGCAAGAACATCGATCAGGTCACCGAGCATGAGGAAGGGCGTCGCCTCATCCCCACGCTGAGCTGGCCACACCTGATCGCGCTGGGCATCGGCGCCATCGTCGGCACCGGCATCTACACCCTGATCGGCGTCGGCGCGAACCTCGCCGGCCCGGCGGTGCTGCTGTCGTTCCTGGTCGCGGGCATCGTCTGCGCCTGCGCGGCGCTGGCCTACGCCGAGATGGCAACGATGATGCCGGCTGCGGGCAGCGCCTACACCTACAGCTACATCGTGCTGGGCGAGGCGATCGCCTGGGTGGTGGGCTGGAGCCTGATCCTCGAATACTCGCTGGTGGTGAGCACGGTCGCGGTCGGCTGGTCCGGCTATGCGGTGGGCTTCCTCAAGGGGCTCGGCGTCGACCTGCCGTTGGCGCTGACCGCAGGACCGCATGCAGGCGGCGTGGTCAACCTGCCGGCGGTGGCGATCGTGTTCGTCGTCGCGGGCCTGCTGATGGCTGGCACGCGCGAGAGCGCCACGCTCAATGCGGTGCTGGTGGTGCTGAAGGTCATCGCGCTGGCGGTGTTCGTGGCGATCGCGCTGCCGCATTTCGATGCCGCAAACACCCAGCCGTTCATGCCGTTCGGCTTCGCCAAGGAAATGGGCGCGGACGGCGTCGAGCGCGGCGTCATGGCCGCGGCGGCGATCATCTTCTTCGCGTTCTACGGATTCGACGCGATCTCCACCGCCGCGGAGGAGACCAAGAACCCCGGCCGCGACCTGTCCATCGGCATCGTCGGCTCGATGGTCGGCTGCACGCTGATCTACATGATCGTGGCGCTGGCCGCGGTTGGTGCGATGAGCTACACCGTGTTCGGCAACAGTCCCGAGCCGCTGGCGCTGATCCTGCGCGAACTGGGGCAGGGCAAGGCTGCCACCGTGATCGCAGCGGCGGCGGTGATCGCGCTGCCGACCGTGCTGCTGGCGTTCCTGTACGGCCAGAGCCGCATCTTCTTCGTGATGTCGCGCGACGGCCTGCTGCCGCGCGGCCTGTCGAAGGTCAACGCGCGCACCGGCACGCCGGTCGCGACCACCGTGTTCACCGCGATCCTCGTCGCGGCTTTGGCCGGCGTGGCGCGTCTGGACGAGATAGCGGCGCTCGCGAACGCCGGTACGCTGGCCGCCTTCATCGCGGTCGCGGCCTGCCTCCTGGTCCTGCGCAAGCGCGATCCGAACCGCACGCGCCTGTTCCGCACACCGCTGGCGTGGGTGGTCGGCCCGATCGCGATCCTCGGCTGCCTGTACCTGTTCTGGAGCCTGCCGCGCACCACGCAGCTGTGGTTCCTCGTGTGGAACGTGCTGGGCGTGATCGTCTACGTGCTCTACAGCCGCCGCGCGAGCCTGCTCGCACGCGGCAAGGAAGCCTGAGCCGCGACCCCGGCGAAGGCATGAAGAAAGGGCGCCATCTGGCGCCCTTTCTGTTTTCGGATCATCGCGTTCGCGTCGTCACGCCCGTTCCCGCGCGGCTCGCTCGCCGCCGCGCCAGCGCGTGGCGTAGGGCAGTGCGAACAGATACAGCCCGGTGATCATCAGCAGGATCAGCGGGAACAGCGCGAGCAGGCCGACCCAGGTCGCGAGCTTCTGCTGCGCCAGCGCGATCAGGTTGATGATGACGGCCACCGTGAAGGCGATCGACAGCCAGCGGTGGAACTGCCGAATCCATTTGTTCCAGTTCAATGGGTCCTCCTTTCCAGGCTCGGGCAGACGTTCCCCTGTTGGGCAGCCGGCGTCAGTTGCGCCGGGACTCGATCATCTTCCAGCCGTTGCCGGAAGGGTCGCGAAAATTGGCGTCGACGTTGCCGTAGCGCGCCTCGGGCGGCTGGGTGAACTCCACGCCGAGCGCGCGCAGGCGGTCGTAGGACGCGCGGCAGTCGTCGACGTTGAGCACCAGCGGCGGCATCGCGCCCTTGGCGACGATCTCGCGCACGCTCTGCGCGGTCGCGTCATCGAGCACCGGCGCCTGCGGCTTGAACAGGCCGAGCTGGAACGAGGGCTGGTCGGGATGCTGCACCGTCAGCCAGCGGTAGTCGCCATTGCGCGCGTCGGTATGCACGCGGAATCCTAGCTTGCCGACGTAGAAATCGAGGGACTCGTCCTGATCGCGAACGTACAGCCCGACTACTCCGATACCTTGGCTCATGTCGCCTCCGATTTGATTGGGGCGTCTTTTGTAGCATCGGCCTCGCGACGTCGCTTCTCCGAAACTGCGGTGGTGAGTCCGGGCCGCTGCGCGGCGCTGACGAAGCAGTGCGGCACGCGTCGCAGTTCGTGCTGCGCCGCCTGCTCGCGGGCGCGCAACTCGCCGGGGCTTTCGCCGGTGATGTCGCGGAACGTGCGGCCGAACGTGCCCAGGCTGTTCCATCCGGTCTGCAGCGCGATGTCGAGGATCGGTTGCTCGGTGTCGCGCAGCAGCGCCTTGGCGCGTTCGATCCGGCGCGTGAGCAGGTAACGGTGCGGCGGCACGCCGAAGGCGTCCTTGAACGAACGTGCGAAGTGCGCTTCGGAGACGTTGCTGACCTTCGCCAGCCGGTGCACCGGCCAGTCCTCGTGCGAGGCCGCGTCCATGCGGTCCTTCGCGCGCAGCAGGCGCCGCAGCAGTTCCGGATCCTGGCGGACGCGCGGTGGTGGCCTGTCGGAGGGCGTGCTCATGGGCGGATCGTCGCGTCGCTCAGGTCTTCTTGCGCGCGCGCGCCGCGGCAGGCTTGGCTTGTTTCGAAGTATTGAGCGCCACCGCCGCGCGGATCAACGCCTTCAGCGCCTTCTCGTCGAGCTTGTCGCCCTCGCGCACGTCGATCGCGCGACGCGTGTTGCCGTCGAGGCTGGAATTGAACAGGCCCGAAGGATCGTCCAGCGACGCGCCCTTGGCGAAGGTCATCTTCACCGCGGCCTTGTAAACCTCGCCAGTGCAGAGGATGCCGTCGTGGGACCACACCGGCACGCTCCATTTCCACTCCTCGACCACGTCGGGATCGGCATCGCGGATGATCTTGCGGATCTGCGCGAGCGCCTTGCCGCGCCAGTCCTCCAGCCCGGCGATGCGTTCGTCGATCCGCTGCGAGGCGTCATCGGTCGTCGCGTCCTTCGCACCGTTCTGCTTCTTTTCCATGAGTCGATGTCCTGAGGAGAGGGATCACATCCGTTCGCCGGGCAGCCGGCTCGCCTGCTTCACCCAATCGGTGAAGCGTGCTTCGTCGAACGGTTCGTCCTGGTGGATGTGGAGGTAACGCGTTTCCTTCGTCTTCGATGCCTCGGGCGGCACCGGCCGCAGCGAGGCGCCACGGAAGAATGCCACCTTGATGTAGCGGTCGAAGCAGTGGAGGCTCAGGAACCAGACGTCGTCCTCCATTCCGTACATCGGCGAGTTCCACTTGATCGCCTTGTGCACGCCGGGGACGGCGTGGGTCACGAGTGCGTCGATGCGTTCGCCGATGTCGCGCTTCCAGCCGGGCATCGCGGCGATATAGGCCCGGATCGGCGCCTCGCCGTAGCCCTTGGGGATCTGCGGATTGCCGCCGGAGAGCAGTTTCGGTGTCGCGGTTTTGGCGGCGGCGCGCTTGGCTGGTGTGGCGGCCTTCGTGGCGACCTGCTTCGCGGCCTTGCTCGCGATCGTCTTCACGGCCTTCTTCGTCGGCTTCTTCGCCGGTTCCCGGGACGTCGTGTCCGCCATGCGTCTTCCTCCGTCTGCCTTGTCCGTGCCAATCCGGTTCGCTCAGGCCAGCGCGACCTGCAACGTTTCACCCGCGTCGGCTTCGATCTTCAACTGCGCCAGTTCGTCCGCGCGCGTGCGGCCGCGGTTGAGGATCGCCACCGGCAGGCCCGCCTCGCTGGCCATGCGCGCGAAACGGAATCCCGAATACACCATCAGCGACGAACCGATCACGAGCAGCGCGTCCGACGCCTGCAGCGCCGCGAAGGCCTGCTGCGAGCGGACACGCGGCACGTTCTCGCCGAAGAACACCACGTCGGGCTTGAGCATGCCGCCGCACTGCACGCAGGCCGCCACGCGGAACGTGGTGAAGTCGTGTCCGTCGAGGTCGGCATCGCCGTCCGGCGCAGTGCGCGCGTCGAGCCCGGCCCAGTCGGGATTCATCGACGTCAACCGTTCCTGAAGGTCCGCGCGCGCGGAATGCTCGCCGCAGCCCAGGCAGACGACACCGTCCAGGCGTCCGTGCAGGTCGATCACTTCGCGACTGCCGGCGCGCTGGTGCAGCCCGTCCACGTTCTGGGTGAGCAGGGCGGACAGGCGTCCGGCCGGCTCCCACGTGGCGAGCGCGCGATGCACCGCATTCGGCTGCGCCTGCGCGATGCGCGGCCAGCCGATGAAGCTGCGCGCCCAGTAGCGTGCGTTGACCCGTGCATCGCCGGTGAAGGCCTGGTAGGTCACGGGTGGGCTGCGCTTCCATTGGCCGTCGGCGTCGCGATAGTCGGGGATGCCGGACTCCGTGCTGGCACCGGCCCCGGTCAGCACGAACACCCGCCGCAGCGGCGCCAGCCAATCACGCAGGCGCTCGCCAGCGGAAACCTGAACGACGGGGTTGGCGATCGCGGACATGCCACCATCTTCTCATCCTCGGCCGTCGCGTCCGTGACGCCGCGTTGCCGGGCTCTGGACCATCCCCGTCTCACGGACTGAGACGCACCGCCGGCACCATCGCCCCATGCCCCTGGACGCCTTCCATCCCGCCGTCGCCGCCTGGTTCGCCCGGGCGTTTCCGGCGCCCACCGCGGCGCAGGTGCGCGCGTGGCCGGCGATCCGCAGCGGACGCAACACGCTGGTCGCCGCGCCGACGGGTTCGGGCAAGACTCTGACGGCGTTCATGACCGCCATCGATGGTCTGGTGCGGCAGGGTCTGGACAACGTTGAGCGACATGGCCTGTTCGCGCAGTCCGCGCTGCCGGACGAAACCTTCGTCGTCTACGTCTCGCCGCTGAAGGCGCTGTCCAACGACATCCGCATCAATCTCGAAGCGCCGCTCGCGGGCATTCGCGAGGAACTGGCGACGATGGGGCTGGCGGACGTGGAGATCCGCACCGCCGTACGCACCGGCGACACGCCGCAGGCCGAGCGTGCGCTTACCCGACGCAAGCCGCCGCACATCCTGGTGACCACGCCGGAATCGTTGTACGTGCTGCTCGGTTCGGATTCCGGCCGGGCGATGCTCTCGACCGTGCGCACGGTGATCGTGGACGAAATCCACGCCGTCGCGGCTAGCAAGCGCGGCAGCCATCTCGCGCTGTCGCTGGAACGACTGGAAGCGCTGTGCGGCCATCGTCTTACCCGCATCGGCTTGTCGGCCACGCAGAAGCCGATCGAGGAAGTCGCGCGCTACCTCGTCGGCAGTGCCGCGATCGCCGCCGACGGCACGCCGGATTGCGAGATCGTCGACATCGGCTACACGCGCCAGCGCGATCTCGCGTTGGAACTGCCGCCGACGCCGCTGAGTGCGGTGATGTCCAACGACCAGTGGGACCAGGTCTATGCACGCCTGACCGAACTGGTCGAACAGCACCGCACCACGCTGGTGTTCGTCAACACGCGGCGCATGGCCGAGCGCGCCGCGCACAACCTCGCGCAGAAGCTGGGCAAGGAGGTGGTGGCTGCACACCACGGCAGCCTGTCGAAGGAACTCCGGCTGGATGCCGAGCAGCGGCTCAAGCGCGGTGAACTACGCGTGCTGGTTGCGACCGCGTCGCTGGAGCTGGGTATCGACATTGGTGACGTCGACCTGGTCTGCCAGCTCGGATCGCCGCGATCGATCGCCGCGTTCCTGCAACGCGTGGGACGTTCCGGTCACGCGGTGGGCGGAACGCCGAAAGGGCGGCTGTTTCCGCAGACGCGCGACGAGCTGGTCGAATGTGCGGCATTGCTCGACAGCGTGCGTCGCGGCGAACTCGACGCGCTGATGCTGCCCGATGCGCCGCTCGACGTGCTCTCGCAGCAGATCGTCGCCGAAGCGTCATGCCGCGAGTGGGAAGAGGACGCGCTCTACGACTGGGTGCGGCGCGCGTGGCCGTACGCGAAGCTCAAGCGCAAGGATTTCGACGCGATCGTGCGCATGCTGGCCGACGGCTTCACCACGCGCCGCGGCATCCGTGCCGGTTACCTGCATCGCGATGCGGTCAACCGCGTCGTGCGTGGGCGCAAGGGTGGGCGCACGACCGCACTGATGTCGGGCGGCACGATTCCGGACACCGCGGACTACTCGGTGGTGGTCGAACCGGAGTCGGTGTTCATCGGCACGGTCAATGAAGATTTCGCCATCGAGAGCATGGCCGGCGACATCTTCCAGCTCGGCAACGCGAGTTACCGCATCCTGCGCGTGGAGCCCGGCAAGGTTCGCGTGGAAGACGCGCAGGGCGCGCCGCCGAGCATCCCGTTCTGGCTCGGCGAAGCGCCGGGTCGCACCGACGAACTCTCGCATGCGGTGTCGCGCCTGCGCGAGGCCGTAACGGCGCGCTTGACACCGTTACCGCAGACCGGCATCGATCCGTCGGTCGATAGCCGGGAAGGAGACGACAACGGGCTGCTCGCGCACATCGAGAACAGCGATGCATTCGGCTGGCTCACCGGCGAACTGCAGCTGACCGCCGAAGCCGCGCGCCAGGTCGTCGACTACCTCGCCAGCACCGCCGCCGCACTGGGCGCGATGCCCACGCAGACGACGCTGGTGCTGGAGCGCTTCTTCGACGAATCCGGCGGCACCCAGCTGGTGATCCACACCCCGTACGGCAGCCGCATCAATCGCGCGTGGGGGCTGGCGCTGCGCAAGCGCTTCTGCCGAAAGTTCAACTTCGAGCTGCAGGCCGCGGCCACCGAGGACGCGATCATCCTGTCGCTCTCGACCGCGCACAGCTTCCCGCTCGATGAAGTCGCGCGCTATCTGCATTCGGCTTCGGCACAGGACGTGCTGGTGCAGGCGCTGCTCGATGCGCCGCTGTTCGGCGTGCGCTGGCGCTGGGCCGCGACGACCGCGCTCGCGCTGCCGCGCTTCGTCGGCGGCAAGAAGGTTCCACCGCAGTTGCAGCGAATGAAGTCGGAAGACCTGCTGGCGACGGTATTCCCCGATCAGGTGGCGTGTGCGGAGAACCTTGTCGGCGAGCGCGAAGTGCCCGACCACCCGTTGGTCGCGCAGACGCTGCACGACTGTCTGCACGAAGCGATGGACGTGGACGGCTGGCTCGACCTGCTGCGCGCGATGGAATCGGGCGAGGTGCAGGTGGTCGCGCGTGATCTCAGCGCGCCGTCACCGTTCGCGGCGGAAGTGCTGAACGCGCGCCCCTACGCCTTCCTCGACGACGCGCCATTGGAAGAACGCCGTACGCAGGCGGTGCAGTCGCGCCGCTACAGCGATGCACGCAGTGCCGACGATCTCGGTCGCCTCGACGCCGACGCCATCGACGCGGTGCGCGAGGAATGCTGGCCGCAGGTGCGCAACGCCGACGAGATGCATGAGGCGCTGATGGGCCTGGGCGCGGTGACTTCGCGAGAAGTGCGCGAGAACGGCTGGGCCGACTGGCTGCAGCGGCTGATCAAGGCGCATCGTGCGACGAAACTGGAACCGCCCGCGCTGGATCGCCCGGTCGGCCTGCGCAGCCCCGACGGCCACGGTTTGTGGATCGCGGCCGAACGCCTGCCGCAGATCCAGGCGATCTTTGCCGGCGCACCGCTGCATCCGCCGATCGAAGCGCCCGCCGAGTACGCCGCGCAACCGTGGGAACGCGAGGACGCGTTGGTGGAGCTGTTGCGGTCGCGCCTGACGGGTCTCGGCCCGACGCCGGCGCAGGTCATCGCCGATGATCTGTCGCTGCCGCGCGGCGACGTCGACCTCGCCTTGTTGCGCCTGCAGACCGAAGGCTACGTGATGCAGGGACGCTTCACGCCCCGCGTCGCGGTGGATGAGTGGTGCGAACGTCATCTTCTCGCGCGCATCCACCGTTACACGCTCAAGCGCCTGCGTCGCGAGATCGAACCGGTCGCACCGCGCGACTTCATGCGTTTCCTGTTCGACTGGCAGCGCGTCGCGCCGTCCGCGCGCGTGAATGGCCCGGAGGCACTGGCGGGCGTGCTCGCGCAGCTGGAAGGTTTCGAAGCACCGGCCGCGGCGTGGGAATCCGAACTGCTACCGGCGCGCGTCAACGACTATTCGATCTCGTGGCTGGACGACCTGTGCACCGCGGGCCGCACGTTGTGGACGCGCCTGCGCGCCGGCAGCGGCGAGGGCGCCAACACGCGCGGCAGCACGCCGGTGCGGGCCACGCCGGTGGTGCTGCTGCCTCGCCGCGACGCCGCGGTATGGACGCGCCTCGCACCGCCGCCGGCCTCCGATGACGCCTTGTCGTCGCGTGCGCAGAAGGTGGTCGATCATCTCGCCGAACACGGCGCGTCCTTCTTCGACGAACTCGTCGGCGGCGCGCACCTGCTGCGCACCGAACTGGAGGACGCGCTGGCCGAACTGGTCGCGCGCGGCCGCGTGCACTGCGACAGTTATGCCGGACTGCGTGCGTTGCTGGTGCCCGCGTCGAAGCGTCCGAGCGCGCACAACGGACGACGTCGCCGTGCCGCGTTGTTCGGCATCGAGGATGCCGGACGCTGGGCGCTGATCCGTCGTCCCACGACGGAGGCCGCACGTTCGCCGGAGGATGTCGAGCATGTCGCGCGCACGCTGCTGCGACGCTATGGCGTGGTGTGCTGGCGCCTGCTCGAACGCGAGGCGCAATGGCTGCCGCCGTGGCGCGAACTGGTGCGCGTGTACCACCGGCTCGAAGCGCGTGGCGAAATCCGCGGCGGCCGTTTCATCTCCGGCCTGTCGGGCGAGCAGTTCGCATTGCCCGAGGCGATCGGCCTGCTGCGCCAGGTGCGCCAGCGCCCGCACGACGGCGCGATGGTGACGGTCTCGGCGGTCGATCCGCTCAACCTGGTCGGCACCATCGTCAGCGGCGAGAAGGTCGCGCGCATCGCCGGTTCGCGCATCCTGTTCCGAGATGGCGTGCCGCTGGCGACGCTGGTGTCGGGCGAGGTCGCGATCCTCGACGAACTGCCGCACGGAGAGGAAGCCGCGGTGCGTCGCACGCTGCTGCGCGAGCCGGAGCGCTCGATAGCCGGCTTCATCGTGCCAGTCGCTACGTAGGGCGCCGTCACTGCGACGTCGGCCTTCGCCCGACGCTGACGGCGCTTGTGGCACACCGTGCGGTGAAGGACTGTCCATGCGCACGCTCGCTTTCCTGCTGCTTGTACTCCTCCTGGTCGTCCCGGGATGTCGCACGCGCGAGCCCGTGGTGGACGTCTCCGCGCCGGCGCCGGCGGCTCCGCCACCGCTGGTGACCGCGCCGGCGAAGACACGCGGCGAGTTCACCATCGAGGCGGACAAGCTCGATACCTGGAATGCGGTCGGCCAGATCGCCGTGCGCACGCAGGGCGTGGAATACCACGGGCGCGCGCAGATGCTCGACCTGTATTCGCTCCGCTATCGCGGCGTCGATTTCTTCGTGCTCACCAAGGCGCTTCCGGCGGCGCAGACCGGTAACCGGATCACCACGAAGGTCACCGCGACCACATCCGCAGGCAAGCCCATCGACCACGACGCCACGGCGGAGTTGCTTGCATTATTTCAGCGCGAGTTGCCCGCGGAGATCCGCAGCGTCCGCGCACGGCAGGCGGCGGAGCGGGCGAAGAAGGCTCCTGTGAAGAAGAAGGCCAAAGTCGGACCGTGAACCCACCGTCGCACGTGCGTTCGATCACGCTTGACCCGCCACGGTCAACGCGGCGCAATCTTGCTTCGTGAGCATGGCCAGGCCGGTTGCACGGGGGAGCCGGCATCCCCTGTCCGCAAGGAGCGAGACCATGCACACGCGTTGCCGCACGCCCGAACGTCGCCGTCGCCCGGATCGCCCGGCCGCCTGCGCGATGCTGCTGGCGCTGTTCGCCAGTTCCGCCGCTTTCGCCGATGATGCGGCGATGAGCGCCGCCGACCGCCATCGTCCGTCCGATCCGCCGGGCCAGCACGGGCTGATCGTCATCGCCCACCGCGGCGCCAGCGGTTATCGGCCTGAACACACACTCGAGGCATACCGACTGGCGATCCGCCAGGGCGCGGATTTCATCGAACCCGATCTGGTCGCGACGAAGGACGGCGTGCTGGTCGCGCGCCACGAGAACGAAATCTCGGGCACCACCGACGTCGCGTCGCATCCGGAGTTCGCCTCGCGCCGTACGACCAAGACCATCGACGGCGTGGCGATGACGGGCTGGTTCACCGAGGACTTCACGCTCGCCGAGCTGAAGACGCTGCGCGCGAAGGAACGCATCCCGGCGATCCGTCCGGACAACACGCGTTTCGACGGCATGTATTCCGTGCCGACGCTGGTCGAGGTGATCGAGCTGGCCAAGCGCGAAAGCCGCAACGGTCGGCGCATCGGCATCTATCCCGAAACCAAGCACCCGACGTACTTCGCGCGCGAAGGTCGGCGCATCGACGGCAAGCCGATCGGCGTCTCGCTCGGCGCGAAGCTGGTCGAGACGCTGGTGCAACAGCGCTTCACCGATCCGCGCCGCGTGTACATCCAGAGCTTCGAGTTCGAGAACCTGGTCGAGCTGAAGAAGAAGCTGATGCCCGCGGCCGGCATCGATCTGCCGCTGGTGCAGCTGTACGACGACTTCCAGGGCGCGACGCCTTACGACATCACGTACAACCTCGCGCACGGCGCAGACCTGTCGGCGGTGTACGGCGGATTGGTGCAGCAGGCGGGCGGCATCGATGCAGCCACGCGCTACGGTGCGTTCACCAGCGAGCCCGTGCTGGCATGGATGAAGGCCAACTACGCCAGCGGTGTCGGTCCGTGGAAGGGCAACCTGCTGCCGCGGCAGACGCTGCAGGCGCCGGTCGATGCCAATGGCGACGGCAAGGCCGAGCTTGCGGGGCAGGGCACCGGGCTGGTGCATCCGATGCTCGCATGGGCGCTCAAGGCCGGCCTGCAGGTGCATCCGTACACGTTGCGCGCCGAGGAGGTCTATCTCGCGCAGACGCCGGGCGGCGTGCCGCAGTCGGTCGTAGCCGAGGCCGTGCAGTTGTACGGCCTGGGCGTGCAGGGCTTCTTCATCGACCAGCCGGACCAGGGCGTGCTCGCACGCGAGGTGTTCCTCGAGATCAACCGTCAGCGCGAACGCTGAGCGGCGATCGTCACTCCTGCAACACAGGTGCGAGGCCGTCGTCGTCGTTCCTGGCGCGACGCTTCGACGGAAGGAACAGGGCGATGGCGGCGGCGCCCAGGCCGACCGCCATCGAACCGATGTACATCCACGTGTAACTGCCGAAGTGGTCGAACACCCAGCCGCCGAGCAGCGGCCCCAGCGCCATGCCGAGACTGGAGAGCAGGCTCGCCGCGCCGAGCACGGTGCCGAGGATCTGCGGCGGGAACGCTTCGCGCGCCAGCGACGCGTACAGCGGCATCGTGCCGCCGTAAGCCATGCCGAACACGATGGCGACCATGTAGAACCCGTCGAGCTGGTTGACGCGCAGGTAAGCGACTGCGGCGAAGGCCTGGATGAACAACCCCGCGACCAGCATCGGTTTGGCGCCGACGCGATCGGCGAGCACGCCGAACAGCAGTCGCCCGCCGAGCCCGGCCGCCCCTTCCATGCTGTAGATGGTCACCGCCGCCGTCACGCTGAGCCCGCAGCCGACGGCGTAGCTCACGGTGTGGAAGATCGGTCCCGAGTGCGCGGCGCAACACGCGAAGAACGTCGTCGCCAGCACGATGAAGGGCATCGAACGCAGCGCCTGCGAAGCGGTCATCGGCGAGGCCGTTTCGTTCTCCGCGACGGGCTGCGTGGCAGCGGGCGCCGCACGGATGAACCACACCGCCGGCAGCGTCAGCACCCATGCGATCACGCCGACCATCAGCAACGTGGTGCGCCAGTCGTAGTGCGTGACCAGCCACGCGACCAGCGGCGACAGCGTCAGGGGAGCGACACCCACGCCGGCCGACACCAGCGACACCGCGAGATTGCGACGGCGCTCGAACGAGGACGCGACCGCGGCCATCACCGGGGCGAAGAAGCTCGCGATGGAGATGCCCAGCAGCACGCCGTAGGTGAGCTGGAACTGCACCAGGTTGGCCGCCTGGCTGGCGAGGATGCACGACAGCCCGAGCAGCACCGAACCAGCCAGCACGACCACGCGAGGTCCGAACCGGTCGCTCAGCATTCCCCAAACGAAGCCCGCCGGCCCCGAGGTGAGGAAGGCCAATGTCATCGCGCTCGACAACCCGCTGCGCGACCAGCCGGTCGCCGTGCTCATCGGACCCAGCAGCACGGCGAGCGAGAAGATCACGCCGATCGCCACGCATCCCATCACCGCGCCGGCCGCGACCAGCGGCCAGTTGCGGTCCATCGGGTAGTTCACGGCCGAAGCGGAGGCATTCATGGGCGATGTCCGGGCGGTTTCATGGTGGACGAGCCAAGGCGCAAGGATTCGACAATGCGACGACATGAATGGCCCTGCGGCGGCCCGCGCGCGACCGGAGCCACTGGCGTCGCCACCGCGTTGCACGCGTGGCGTTGATCGTCGCGCAGGCGTCTGTCACGGTGCCGCGATGGACCGACTCTTCGTCTACGGATCGCTTGCCCCGGGCCGCGCGAATGCACACGTGCTGGGCGACGTTCCCGGAAGCTGGCAGCCGGCGACCGTCAACGGCACGTTGCGCCAGGAAGGCTGGGGCGCGGCGATGGGCTTCCCGGGCATCGTGCTCGACCCGCAGGCGGGCGAGGTGAGGGGACAGGTGTTCACTTCGACCGAACTTGCGCGCCACTGGGAGCGACTGGATGCGTTCGAGGGCGAGGGCTACGAACGCGTCCTCGCGCAGGTGCGGCTGGAGGACGGCACGACGGTCGCGGCTTGGCTCTACGCGCTGGCGCGCACGACCGACTGATCCGGTGCAACAAAAAAAACCGCCCGGTTTCCCGGGCGGCTTCGTCGTGGTGCGGTGAAGCGGCTTACTTCTTCTTCGCGGCGTTGCCGGTCGTTGTGGCTGGCGCGGTGAGGCCACGCTTCTCCAGCAGCGGCTCGATCTTCGGATCGTGGCCGGCGAAGTTGCGGAACAGCTGCAGCGCGTCCTCGCTGCCGCCCTGCGAGAGCAGGCTTTGGCGGAAGTGGTCGCCGTTCTTGCGGGTCAGGCCGCCGTTCTGCTTGAACCACTGCACGCTGTTGGCGTCCAGCACTTCCGACCAGATGTAGGCGTAGTAGCCGGCCGCGTAGCCGCCCATGATGTGGCTGAAGTACGGGGTCTTGTAACGCGGCGGCACGGCGTAGAAATCGACGCCGTCCTTCTTCAGCGCGCTCGCTTCGAAGTCCATCACGCCGCCGGCGGCCGGCAGCTGCGAGCCATTGGCCTGGTGCCAGTTCTGGTCGAGCATGGCCGCGCCGAGGTACTCGGTCGTGGCGAAGCCCTGGTTGAACTTCGAGCTGGCCAGCACCTTGTCGAGCAGTTCCTTCGGCATCGGCGCGCCGGTCTGGTAGTGCTTGGCGTAGTTGGCCAGGATCGACGGCCAGTCGGCCCACATCTCGTTGACCTGCGAGGGGTACTCGACGAAGTCGCGCGGGACGCTGGTGCCGCTGAAGTACGGGTACTGCACGTTCGAGAACATGCCGTGCAGCGCGTGGCCGAACTCGTGGAACGCGGTGGTGACCTCATCCCAGGTCATCAGCGTCGGCTTGCCTTCGCTCGGCTTGGGGATGTTGAGGTGGTTGGCGACCACCGGCTTGAAGCCGGTCATGCCGGACTGGTCGACGTAGGAGTTCATCCACGCACCGCCGCGCTTGGACGCACGCGCGTACGGATCGAAGATGAAGATCGCCAGCTGCGAGCCGTCCTCGTTGAACACGTCGTACACCCAGGTGTCGGCGTGGTACTTCGGCAGGTCGGTGCGCTCCTTGAACTTCAGGCCGTACAGCTGGCCGGCGGCGAAGAACACGCCGTTCTCGAGCACGTTCTTCATCTCGAAGTACGGCTTGAGCTGCGATTCGTCGAAGCTGTACTTCGCCTGGCGGACCTTCTCGGTGTAGAACGACCAGTCCCACGGCTCCAGCTTGAAGGTCGGCTGGCCCTTGGCCTTCTGCTCGGCGTCGATCATGGCCTGCAGGTCGGCGGCTTCGCGCTTGGCGTTGGCGACGGCGGCCGGGGCGAGCTGGCCGAGCATCGCGTTGACCGCCTGCGGGGTCTTGGCGGTCTCGTCTTCCAGCACGTACGCGGCGTAGTTGTCGTAGCCCATCATCTTCGCGCGCTCGGCGCGCAGCTTGGTGACCTGGGCGACGATGCCGGTGTTGTCGAACGCGTTGCCGCGGCTGCCGCGCGCGACCGACGCCTTGTGCAGGCGCTCGCGCAGGGCGCGGTTGGTCAGCGAGGATTCCGGCGGCTGGCCGGTGGTGTTGAGCAGGGCGATGACGTACTTGCCTTCGAGCTTGCGTGCCTTGGCGGCCTCGGCGGCGGCGGCGATCTGCTCGTCGGACAGGCCGTCCAGCTCTTCCTTCGTGTCGACGACGATCGCCGAGGCGTTCACTTCGGCCAGCACGTTCTGGCTGAACTTGGTGCCCAGCGCGGCCAGCTCGGAGTTGATCTGCTTCAGGCGGGCCTTGTCGGTGTCGGACAGGTTGGCGCCGGCGCGGACGAAATCGGTGTAGTAGCGCTCGACCAGGCGCACGCCCTGTGCGTCCAGGCCCAGCGTGGTGCGGTTGTCGTGCAGCGACTTCACGCGCGCGAACAGCTTGCCGTTGAGGTTGATCGCGTCACGGTGCGCGGAGAACTTCGGCGCGTACTCGGCCTGCAGCTTCTCGCGGGTCGGGTTGGTGTCGGTGCCTACCAGATTGAAGAACACGGTGACCGCGCGGTTCAGCGTGCGGCCCGACTTCTCCAGCTCGAGGATGGTGTTCTCGAAGCTCGGCTTCGCGGAGTTGTTGGCGATCGCGTCGATCTCCTTCAGCTGCTCGGCCATGCCGGCGTCGAAGGCGGGAGCGAAATCGCTGTCCTTGATCTTGTCGAACTGGGGGTAGTGCAGCGACAGCGGGCTGTCGGCGAGGAAGGGGTTCGCGGCTTGCGCACTCACGGCGGTGTCTGCCTTGGGGGTTTTCGCATAGGTGGGGGCGGTTGCGGCCAAAGCCACGGCCAGCGCCAGCGCGAGAGGGTGCTTCATGGGACGGTCGACCTCGTCAAAGGGAGCCCGAAGCCTACCCGATGGGGCCGGGGCCGACCTATGACGAAAGGCATGGGCAGGTGAACGGCCCACCCCCGCACAGGCTGGCTACACTCCGGGAACACCGGGCCGCTGCGGTCCGCACATGGGAAGGAATCGCATGAACGCCAAGTCCCGTCTCGCGCTGGCCGGATCGCTGGCCCTGGGCCTGTACAGCCTCGCTCCCCACGCCCTGGCGGCGGAAACGCTGCGCTACGTCGCCCTGGTGGACGGCGGCAAGCAGGCCGGCCACCAGACCGTGACCGTGCGCGACGATGGCAGCACGGCGGTGGACTTTGTCTTCAAGGATAACGGTCGCGGTCCGGAGCTCAAGGAGGAATACACCCTGGCCCCGGACGGCACGTACGTCACCTACAAGGTGCAGGGCACTTCGACCTTCGGCGCGAAGATCGACGAAAGCTTCAGCCGCAAGGGCGACGAGGCGCAGTGGAAGTCGACCTCGGACGAGGGCAGGCAGACGGTGCAGGGCACCGCCCTGTATTCGCCGCTGGGCGGCTCACCGGCGAGCTTCTCCGTCGCATTCAACGCGCTGTCGCAGCGCAAGGACGGCAAGCTGCCGCTGATCCCGAGCGGCACGCTGACCTCGCGCAAGGTCGGCGAGGCCCAGGTGCAGTGCGGCGCGTCGTCGCGCACCGTGCAGCTGGTGGCAGTCACCGGCGTCGGCCTGACCCCGACCTTCGCCTGGACCACGACCGACGCCAATCCGCGCCTGTTCGCCTATATCTACCCGGGCTTCCTGCAGTTGATCGAGGACGGCTGCCAGGCCTCGGCGAACGATCTGGAAACCCGCCAGAAGCAGGCGGAGGGCGAGGCGCTGGTCGACCTGGCCAAGCGTCTGGGTCATCCGCTCGCCGGCACCACCCTGATCCGCAACGCGCGCGTGTTCGACAGTGAGAAGGCGACGCTCGGCGCGGCCAGCGACGTGCTGGTGAAGGACGGCAGGATCGTCTCGGTGAAGCCGGCGGCATCGAGCGCCGGCAAGGCCGATCACGTCATCGACGCGGCCGGCAAGGTGCTGCTGCCGGGACTGTTCGACATGCACGGCCACGTCGGTCGCTGGGACGGCGGACTCAACCTCGCCGCGGGCGTGACCACCGTGCGCGACATGGGCAACGACAACGCCACGCTCCAGCAGATGCTGGGCGAGATCAAGGCAGGCACGCTGATGTCGCCGGACGTGGTGCCGGCCGGTTTCATCGAAGGCGAGAGCAAGTTCTCCGCGCGCAACGGCTTCGTCATCAAGAACCTGGACGAAGCGAAGAAGGCGGTGGACTGGTACGCCGAACACGGCTATCCGCAGATCAAGATCTACAACTCGTTCCCGAAGGACGTGCTCAAGGACACGGTCGCCTACGCGCATTCCAAGGGCCTGCGCGTGAGCGGACACGTGCCGGCGTTCCTGCGCGCGCAGGACGTGGTGGACGACGGATTCGACGAGATCCAGCACATCAACCAGCTGATGCTGAACTTCTTCGTCGACGACAAGACCGACACGCGGACGCTCGCGCGCTTCTACCTGGTCGCCGACAAGACCGATGGACTCGACCTGGACAGCAAGCCGGTGCAGGACTTCATCGGCACGCTGGCGTCGAAGCAGGTGGTGATCGACCCGACGCTGGCCACGTTCGAGTTCATCCACCAGCGCGAGGGCGAGATGTCGCCGATCGTCGCCGATGTCGCCGACCACCTGCCGCCGGACGTGCAGCGCGGCCGTCGCGCCGCGGAGATGAACATCCCCGACGACGCCACTGCGGCCAAGTACGACCGCTCCTTCGCCAAGCTGGTGGAGTTCGTCGGCCGCGCCTACAAGGCGGGCGTGCCGATGGTCGCTGGCACCGACGAAATGGTCGGTTTCACCCTGCAGCGCGAGCTGGAGCTGTACGTGCAAGCCGGGCTGACGCCGTCCCAGGCCCTGCAGATCGCGACCTGGAACGGCGCCAAGTACAGCCGGACGCTGGCGGAGCGGGGCTCCGTCGCGCCGGGCAAGCGTTCCGATCTGGTGCTGATCGACGGGGATCCGACGGCGAACATCGCCGATATCCGCAAGGTCGCGCTGGTCCTGAAGGGTTCGACGGCGTACTACCCGGAGGAGATCCACGAAGCCCTCGGGATCAAGCCGTTCGCACCGGCGGTGAAGGTCCGCGCCGGACGTTGATTGCCGATCCTGCCCCCGCGCCTTGCCGGATCTGGCAGGCGTACGGGCAGGTACGGCCGGTTTAACCGTCTGGTAACATTCGCGCCGTCATGACATCGGTGCCAGGCGCGGGACGGGTCCGCGTCGAAGAAGCCGTCAAGGGACGGCGTGAGTCCTAAGCATCGCCGTATCGCATGTCAGAGAAACATGCGCTGCGTCGGCCTTCGAACCCTTGGCGTCTCCTATCGCCCGACGCCACCCATCGAGACCGTTCAATGCCTTCCAAGCCGCTTGCCCGCAAGCTTCCCCGTCACGCCCTGACCGTCGCCATCGCCCTGATGCTGCCGGCCCAGGCTTTCGCGCAGGACGCGCAGCCCGCAACCACCCCGGCGCAGAAGGAAGCCGCCACGCTCGACACGGTGCAGGTCACCGCGCAGCGCAAGGTCGAAAACCTGCAGGACGTGCCGGTCTCGGTGACCACGGTCAATCCCGAGCAGCTCGACGCCTACGGCTCCGGCGGCAACGACGTGCGCTTCCTGTCCGGTCGCGTGCCCAGCCTCAACATCGAATCGTCGTTCGGCCGCGCGTTCCCGCGCTTCTACATCCGCGGCTACGGCAACACCGATTTCCGCCTCAACACCTCGCAGCCGGTCTCGCTGGTGTACGACGACGTCGTGCAGGAGAACCCGATCCTGAAGGGCTTCCCGGTGTTCGACCTGGACCGCGTCGAAGTGCTGCGCGGCCCGCAGGGCTCGCTGTTCGGCCGCAACAGCCCGGCCGGCGTGGTGAAGTTCGACTCCGTGCGCCCGTCGCAGGACTTTGGCGGCTACGGCAAGGTCGGCGTCGGCAGCGACAACATGTGGAACCTGGAAGGCGCCGTCGGCGGCGGTCTGACCGAGAACTGGTCGGCACGCGCGTCGGCCCTGTTCCAGCGTCGCGACGACTGGGTCACCAACACCTTCGACGGCCCGAACGACAGCTTCGAGGGCTACGACGAATCCGCTGGCCGCGTGCAGTTCCTGTACGAGGGCGAAGGTTTCGAGGCGCTGCTGGGCGCGCACGCGCGCCACCTCAACGGCACCGCGCGCCTGTTCCGCGCCAACATCATCAAGCCGGGCACCAACGACTTGATCGACGGTTTCGACGAAGACGAAGTCTCGCTCAACGGCTTCAACCACTCCGAGCTCGACAGCCAGGGCGCGAACGCCCGCCTGAGCTGGGAGCTGGGTGGCGGTTACACGCTGTACTCGATCACCGGCTACGAGTCGGTCGAGACCTACAGCCGCGGCGACATCGACGGCGGCACCGCGACCGGCCCGGGCTTCATCCCGTTCCAGTCCGAAACCGCCGACGGCATCCCGGACCACTCGCAGTGGACGCAGGAGTTCCGCATCGAGTCCGACACCGGCACCGCGTGGAACTGGCAGGCCGGCTTCTTCTACTTCAAGGAAGACTACGACGTCGAAAGCTTCAGCTACGACTCGCTCAACAACGGCGTCCAGGACGGCTACGAGCGCGTGAACCAGACCAACGATTCGTGGGCGCTGTTCGGCGCCGCGACGTGGCAGGCCACCGACAAGCTCGAACTGCGTGCCGGCGCCCGCTACACGTGGGACGAGAAGGAACTCAACGTCGAGGAATACTGGAACACCGGTTTCGCGCCGTGCATCGGTCCGACGCTGGGCTTCATCCCGGGTCCGGTGCTGTGCACCCAGGCCGACCTGCTCGCGGCCGAAGGCCCGGGCGGCACGCTGTCGTCCTCGCCGGAAGACAAGAAGTTCAGCTGGGACCTGTCGGCCACGTACGAGATCAACGACGACGTGAACGTCTACGGTCGCGTCGCCACCGGCTACCGCGGCAGCAGTATCCAGGCCGCCGGCGCGTTCAACCGCATGTCGGTCGCCGCACCGGAAACCTCGATCTCCTACGAAGCCGGCATCAAGGCCGACCTGTGGGACAACCGTGCGCGCATCAACGCCGGCATCTTCTACTACGAGGTCGAGGACCAGCAGCTGACCGCCGTGGGCGGCTCGGCCAACGCCAACATCCTGCTCAACGCCGATGAAAGCGTGGGCCAGGGCTTCGAGCTGGATTTCCAGGCCTACCTGACCGACACCCTGCTGGTCACCCTGGGCAGCAGCTACAACGACACCGAGATCAAGGACTCCGATCTGCGCGTCGCCGGCTGCGCCCAGTGCACGGTCACGAACCGTCCGGAAATCGATCCGGTCACGGGCCTGCCGACCGGTCGCTTCTACATCGACGGCAACCCGCTGCCGCAGGCGCCGAAGTGGACCCACAACCTGACCGCGCGCTGGGGCCTGCCGATGGACAACGGCGGCGAGTTCTACGTGTACACCGACTGGGTCTACCGCGACGACGTCAACTTCTTCCTGTACGAGTCGGAAGAGTTCACCGGCAAGTCGCTGGTCGAAGGCGGCCTGCGCGTGGGCTACACCTGGGGCTACGGCAAGTACGACGTCGCCGTGTACGGCCGCAACATCACGGACGAGGTGCAGGTGGTTGGCGCGATCGACTTCAACAACCTCACGGGCATGGTCAACGAACCGCGCCTGGTCGGCGTGGAGTTCAAGGCCGGCTTCTGACCGTCCGGTCCAACCCGATCCACGACAACGCCGGGCCCGTCCCGGCGTTGTCGTGTCCGGGGTCAGGAAAGCTCCCAGTCGGCCCCGGGCGGCGCTATGCTGCGGTTGAGCCGAGCCGGAGCGCCGCCATGACCACCGCCTACGATTTCTCCGCCACCGACATCGACGGCCAGCCGCGTTCGCTGGGCGACTTCCGCGGCAAGGCGATGCTGGTGGTCAATGTCGCCTCACAGTGCGGTTTCACGCCGCAGTACACCGGCCTGGAAAAGCTCTGGCGCGAGTACCGCGACCGCGGCTTCACGGTGCTGGGTTTCCCGTGCGACCAGTTCGGCCACCAGGAGCCGGGCGACGAAGCGGAGATCAAGAACTTCTGCTCGCTCAACTACGACGTGACCTTCCCGCTGTTCGCCAAGATCGACGTCAACGGCGACGCCGCGCATCCGCTGTGGAAGTGGCTGAAGGACGAAAAGGGTGGGCTGCTCGGTTTCGACGGCATCAAGTGGAACTTCACCAAGTTCCTGATCGGCCGCGACGGCAAGGTGCTCAAGCGTTACGCGCCGACCGAGAAACCGGAGGCGATCGCGAAGGACATCGAAGCCGCGCTGGTGTAGCCGCCATGACCACCGACAGCGTGGCGCCGGCCGGATCCCTTGACGTGCGGATCGAGCCGCACCCGCTGGGCCTGCGCGTGCATGTGCGCGGTGCGGAAACGCTCGAGAACTCCATCGCCTACTGGCGCGCGATCCTCACCGCCGCGCGCGATGCGGACGGTTGCGGTGTGCTTCTCGTCGACGAGCTGCAGGGCGAACCGCTCACCGAAGAGCAGTGGCTGGAACTGGTCGTGCAGACCGATCCGGACCGGGTGCGCCGTTTGCGGATCGCGCACGTGAAGCCGCGCGGGCTGCAGGAAATCGAGTACTGCGAACTCTACGCGCGCGCCAACGGCATCGACGCGCGCGTGTTCGTCAACGAAACCATCGCCGAACTCTGGCTGCGCGAGGGCTGAGGCTCAGCGGACGATCGTGACCGGCGTCGATGCGCCGGCGATGACCTTGGTCGAGACCGAACCGAGGAACATGCCGCGAATCAGGCCCTGGCCGTGCGATCCCATCACGATCAGGTCGACACGGCGCTTCTTGGCGATCTTGAGCAGCGTCTCGGCGATGTCGCCGACGTGGATTTCCTCGTCGAAATCGAGCTCGGCGCGCTTGAGCAGGCGACGCGCGTCCTTGCACATCCCTCGCGCGCTTTCCGCGTGGTAGGCCTCCACGGCCTTGGCGCCCATCGCGACCGCGGCGCGCTGCATCAGCGGGATGTCGACGTTGGCCAGGATCACCTGAGGTGGGCTGGCCAGTTGGCCGGCGAGGGTGATGACGTGCTTGACGGCGCGCGTGCTGACTTCACTGCCGTCGACGGCGAGCAGGATCTTCATGCGAGTCACTCCCGTTAACCTGCGGCGATCTTACGCAGGGGGCGTGACGGGGGCCTTGATCCGGATCAACCGAGAGGGCGGGCGTCGTCGCGACGCCCAGCGGCTCACTTCTCTACGAAGGCGCGCTCGAACACGTACTGGCCCGGCGTGCCGATGCGCGGGGCGGCAGTGAAGCCGCGGCCGTCGAGGATGGTGCGGAAGTCGGCCAGCATCTGCGGGCTGCCGCAGATCATCGCGCGGTCGTGTTCCGGATCCAGTCCCTCGATGCCGAGGTGTTCCATCATCCGGCCACTGTCGAACAGATCGGTCAGGCGGCCGCGGTGGTCCTGGCCACCGAACTCGAACGGCTCGCGCGTCACGGCCGGGTAGTACTTGAGCTTGGCGGCGATCTGCTCGCCGAGGAACTCGTGCTTCGGCAGCTCGTTGACGAAGTAGTCGCGATAGGCGAGGTCCTTCTCGCTGCGCACGCCGTGGGTCAGGATGACCTTGTCGAAACGCTCGTAGGTTTCCGGATCCTTGATCACCGCCAGCCACGGCGCCAGGCCCGTACCGGTGCCCAGCAGGTAGAGATTGCGGCCCGGATGCAGATCGTGGATCAGCAGCGTGCCGGTCGGCTTGCGTCCGACCAGCACCTGGTCGCCCGGCTGGATCGACTTCAGGCGCGAGGTCAGCGGGCCATTGGGCACCTTGATGCTGAAGAACTCGAGCTGCTCCTCCCAGTTGGCGCTGGCGATCGAATACGCGCGCAGCAGCGGCTTGCTCGCGCCATCGGCCTGCGGAACCTGCAGTCCGATCATCACGAACTGGCCGTTGTCGAAGCGGAAACCGTCGTCGCGGGTGGTGGTGAAGCTGAAGTAGTCGTCCGTCCAGTGACGGACATCCAGCACCGTCTCGGTGCCAAACGCGGAGGACATGCCGGTGCGGGGGGAGGGGAAACCGGCCGGCATTGTAGCCCGGCGGCGCCGGCCGATCTTGATTTGCGTCGGGTCGACGGCGCCCGACCTATGCTTGCGGTCATGCGAACCGTATGGACCGTGGGCCATTCCACTCGCGAATGGCCGGATTTCGTCGCCTTGCTGGAAATGGCGGGCATCGAGGCCGTCGCTGACGTGCGCCGCTTCGCCGGTTCGCGGCGGCATCCGCAGTTCGCCGCCACGCACATGGCGCAGGCGCTGCCGGAGGCGGGTATCGACTACGTGCCGATGCCGGACCTGGGCGGTCGCCGAGTTCCACGGCCCGACTCGCACAACACCGCGTGGCGCAATGCGTCTTTCCGCGGCTATGCCGACTACATGGAAAGTGCCGACTACGTCGAAGCGCGCGAACGCCTTGAAGCGCTGGCCCTGCACAAGCGCACGGCGGTGATGTGCGCGGAGGCGTACTGGGCGCAGTGCCATCGCAGCCTGATCAGCGACGACCTGAAATCGCGCGGCTGGCAGGTCGTGCATCTGGTCGCGCCGGGTCGCAGCGAGGAGCATCCGTACACGAAGGCCGCGCGCATCGTCGATGGCGTACTCGACTACTCGCCGCATGCGGCGGACGACACGGCGGGAACGCAGCCCCCGCTGTTCTGACCGTCTCTATTGCGGCGGCGTGATGCGCGAGGAATGCGAGGCGACCATGCGCCACTGGCCGTCGCGCTTGATCCACGTGCGTGTGAAGCGGAAGCGTCCGCTCCACGGCTGGCCGTTGCTGATACCCGACTGCACGCTGGTGCCGGTGACGACCATCGTGTCGCCGTAGCGACGCACGCGCAGGTCATCATTACCGATGCCCTGGTTGCGACGCGTGCTGGTGCGCAGTTCGTCGAGGTAGTCGGCCTTGTACTGCACACGCCCGTCGGAATGGGTGAGCATCCAGTCGTCGGCGAGGAGGCGATCCAGGCCATCGACATCGGGCTTCATGCGCAGATCGTTCCAGGTGGCGTCGAGCGCGAGCAGCTCCGCATCGCTCTCGGCGGCGACGGCGGACGGAATGCAGACGAGCAGGGCGAACAGCAGGATCGCGGTGCGGAGCATGTGCGGGTTCCGTATGCGAGAAAGGAAAGCCCCTCTCCCGTGCGGGAGAAGGGCCATTGCCAGGCGATGACTCGGGCGATGCGCGGGTGGGCGCGCAACGGTCGGCTTACTTCGGCGGATCCAGGCGCAGCAGCTTGCCGTCGGTTTCGTCGGTCAGCACGTACACCGCGCCGTCCGCGCCGACGCGCACGTCGCGGATGCGCGAACCCAGTTCCTTCAGCAGGCGCTCTTCGCCGGTGATCTTGTCGCCGTCGAGGCTGAGGCGGATCAGGCTGCCGTCGGCGAGCGCACCGAGGAACAGGCTGTCGTTCCACTTCGACCCTGCATGGCCGGTCGAGAACGCCATGCCCGACAGGCCCGGCGAGACCTCCCACACGTGGTACGGCTGCTCCATGCCCGGCGCGGAGGTGCCGACCGCTTCCGGGATCTTCAGGCCCGAGTAGTTGATGCCGTGGGTGATGATCGGCCAACCGTAGTTCTTGCCCGGTTCGGGGATGTTGATCTCGTCGCCGCCCTTCGGGCCGTGCTCGGCTTCCCACACCTTGCCAGTGCGCGGATCCAGCGCGAGCGACTGCATGTTGCGATGGCCGTAACTCCAGATTTCCGGACGCGCGTCCTTGCGGCCGACGAAGGGATTGTCGGCCGGCACGCTGCCGTCGAGGTTCAGGCGCACCAGCTTGCCCTGCAGCATGTCGAGCTTCTGCGAGGTCGGGCGGTCGTTGCGCTCGCCCTGGCTGATGAAGACGTGGCCCTTGCCGTCGAACACGATGCGCGAACCGAAGTGGTTCGGACCGACCAGCTTCGGCTCCTGGCGATAGAACACCTTCAGGTCGGAGAGCGCGTCCTTGCCGAGTACGGCGCTGGCGACGGCGGTGCCGGCGCTGTCGTCCGGACCCGGCTCGGAATAACTCAGGAAGATGCGCTTGCTGGTGGCGAAGTCGGGCGAGAGCACGACATCGAGCAGGCCACCCTGGCCTTCGGCCCACACGGTCGGCACGCCGCCCAGCGGCGCCGACAGGCTGCCGTCGGCGCCGACATGGCGCAGGCGACCGGGACGTTCGGTGACCAGGAAGCCGCCGTCGGGCAGCAGTGCAACGCCCCACGGGTGTTCGAGTCCGGCGGTGATCGTGGTGACCTGCACCGTGCCGTTCTGGCTGGCGACGGTCTGCGTCGGCAGTGCTTTCGGCGCGGCGGTGGCCGCAGTCGTGGCGGTGGCGGACTCCTCGCCCTGGCGGGCCTGGCAGCCGACGAGGGCCAGCGAAAGGCCGAGGGCGAGCGTGGTGCAGTGCAGGGCGTGGCGCATGGGCAGAGGTCCTGTCCGGTATGGGGAGTGGGTCGCGAGGCTCAACGATAACCGGCGGCCTGAAGTTCGAACAATTCCGCGTAACGACCGCCCTGTGCGAGCAGTTGCTCGTGCGTGCCGCTGGCCTCGAGCCGGCCGCCGGCCAGCACGAGGATGCGGTCCGCCATGCGCACGCTGCTGAAACGGTGCGAGATCAACACGGCGGTCTTGCCTTCCGAGAGTTCCTTGAAGCGCTGGAACACCTCGAACTCGCTGCGCGCATCGAGCGCAGCGGTCGGTTCGTCGAGGATCATCACCTGCGCATCGCGCATGTAGGCACGGGCGATGGCGATCTTCTGCCACTGGCCGCCGGAGAGATCCACGCCGGTCTTGAAGCGGCGCCCGACCAGCTGGTCGTAGCCCAGCGGCAGGCCTTCGATCACCTCGTCCGCCATTGCCCGCCGTGCGGCGTCGCGGATGCGCGCGGCGTCGGTCATCGCGTCGATCTGGCCGACGCCGATGTTCTCGCCGGCGGTGAGGTGGTAGCGCACGAAATCCTGGAAGATCACGCCGACGTTGCCGCGCAGGTCGTCGAGGTCGTAGTCGCGCAGGTCGCGGCCGTCGAGGGTGATGCGGCCTTCGTCGGGGTCGTAGAGGCGCGCGAGCAGTTTCACCAGCGTGGTCTTGCCCGCACCGTTCTCGCCGACCAGCGCCAGCACTTCGCCGGCGCGCAGCTCGAAATCGAGTCCGCGCAGCGCCCACTTCTCGGCATCCGGATAGCGGAAACCGACGTTCTCGAACACGAAGCCGCGCGCGATCGGACGCGGGATCGCCAATGCGTTCGCGGGCGAGACGATCTCGGGTCGGATCTCGAAGAACGAGAACAGATCGTCCAGGTACAGCGCTTGTCCGGCGACCTGCGAGAAACCCACGAGCAGGCCTTCCAGCAACTGGCGCAGGCGACGGAAGCTGCCAGCGAGGAAGGTCAGGTCGCCGATGCTGAAATCGCCGCGCACCGTGCGCCATGCGATGTAGCCGTACGCGACGTAGTAACCCAGCGTGCCGAGCGCGGCCAGCAGCGTGCCCCATATCGCGCGGCGGCGGGCGAGGGCGCGATTGGCACGGAAGAAGCGCTCGGCCAGCTCGCGGTAGCGAGAGATCAGGAACCGATGGAGGTTGAAGATCTTCACCTCCTTCGCTGTTTCCACGCTCGCGCCCATCTGGCGCACGTACTCGAGCTGGCGGCGCTCGGGCGTCCAGGCGTAGTTGAGCGAATAGCCCAGCGCGTTGAAATGCGCTTCACCGACGAACGCCGGCACCAGCGCCACGGCGAGCAGCACGATCAGCCACGGCGCATACACCAGCAGGCCCGCGGCGAAGCTGATGACGGTGATCGCGTCCTGCGCCTGGCCGAACAACTGGCTCATCAGGTTCATGCGGCCCATCGTCTGTCGGCGCGCGCGATCGAGCTTGTCCTGCAGGTCGGGATCCTCGAAGTCCTCCAGGTCCAGCGTGGCCGCGTGTTCCATCAGGCGCACGCTGGTGACGTTGGTGAACAGCTCCGACAGCAGCGAGTCGGCGTAACTGACTACCCGGCCCAGCAGGTCGGAGCCGATCGCCAGCGCGAACTCGAGCAGCAACAGCATCGCCAGCGTGTCGAGCTGGCCGCTGTGCCAGCCGGCGCCGATCGAATCGAACGACTGTCCGGCCGCGACCAGTCGCACGGCCTCGTCGATGATCAGCTTGCCGACGTACAGCATCGCGATCGGCAGCAGCGCGCGGATCACGCGCAGCCCCAGCGACAGCAGCGTCAGGCCCGGGCTGGTCGCCCAGATCTGGCGCAGGAACGGCGGCAGGTTGCGCAGCGCGTCGAAGCGTTCGCGCAGGCTGGGTTTGGGCGTGGGCGGGAGGACGGCGTCGGCGCGTTCGCTCATGCGCCGATTGTGCCCGCAGACGGCGCAGGAACGGTGAAGTGCACCTCACGCTTCGTACGCGTGTGCGTTGCAGCGCTCAGGTCTTGGTCCGCGGTCGCCTGGCGGTCCTGGATGCGGCAGGCCGTTCGACGCCGTCGGTTATCTCGATCCAGGTCGGCGCATGGTCGCTGGGCTTGGTTTGTCCACGCACCCAGCGATCGACGCCGGCCGCGCGCAGGCGCGGTGCGAGTTCGGCGTTGAGCAGCAGATGGTCGATGCGCAGGCCTGCGTCGCGTTCCCAATGCTGGCGGAAATAGTCCCAGAACGTGTACACGCGCTTTTCGCCGAATACGTGGCGCAGCGAATCGGTCCAGCCCTGTCCGATCAGACGGTTGTAGCGTTCGCGGCTTTCCGGCTGCAGCAGTGCGTCCTTGCGCCAGGACTTCGGGTCGTAGATGTCCTCGTCGGTCGGCACGACGTTGTAGTCGCCCGCCAGCACCACCGGTTGCCCGCAGTCGTACAGCTGCTGCGCGCGCTTCAGGAAACGGTCGAACCACGCCAGCTTGTAGTCGAACTTCGGCCCGGGCTGCGGATTGCCGTTGGGCAGGTAAAGGCAGACCACGACGATCCCGCCGACAGCGGCTTCGATGTAGCGGCTTTGCGTGTCTTCCGGATCGCCGGGCAGGCCGCGGCCGATCTCCACCGGCTCCGCATCGCGCGCGAGCACGGCCACGCCGTTCCACGACTTCTGCCCGTGCCAGATCGCGCCATAACCGGCATCGGCGATTGCCTGTGCGGGGAATGCGTCTCCCGGTGCTTTCAGTTCCTGCAGGCAGGCGATGTCCGGCTGTTCCTTCTCCAGCCACGCGAGCAGGGCCTGCAGGCGCGTGTTGATGCCGTTGATGTTGAAGGTCGCGATCTTCACCGGCCGGGTCCGCTACGCGGGAGCGGCCACGCTATCCGGGCGGTCGTGAAGGGACGATGTCATGCACATTCGACGCGAGGGGATTGGGCTGATCCCGGCACGGACCGGTCGCGCAGACGGCGTGGGCGCCCCGAATCGCCTGTTTGGGCCGCTGCCCAGGGGCTCGGGGAGTACCGGCAGGGCCCAGGAGTGACGGTCCCGGAGCCCTCGTGCCGGGATTCCCGGGTCTAAAGGGAGGGCAGTTGTCCCAACCCATTGAATCGGCCATAATTTCCGGCTCCCGCGGCTCCGGCTTGCGGGAGACCTTGCTCCACCGCGTCCAGTCCCGGACGTCGGGGGGCTGATCCGGTCCGCGTCGCGGGCCATCATCCACAAGGAATCACCATGCGTCATTACGAAGTCGTGTTCCTGGTCCATCCGGACCAGAGCGAGCAGGTGCCGGCCATGATCGAGCGCTACAAGGGCTTGATCGAAGGCGGCGAAGGCAAGATCCACCGTCTCGAGGACTGGGGCCGCCGTCAGCTGGCCTACCCGATCGAGAACCTGGTCAAGGCCCACTACGTCCTGCTCAACATCGAGTGCACCCAGAACGTGCTGAACGAGCTGGTCGACGGTTTCCGTTTCAACGACGCCGTCCTGCGCCACCTCGTGATCAAGCGCGACGGCCCGGACACCGAGCAGTCGCTGATCATGAAGTTCAAGGACGAGAAGGGCGACAAGCCCGAGCGCGGCGAGCGCCGCCGTCGTGACGAGGAAGGCGTTGGCACGGCCGACGACTCCAGCGACGACACCGTCGAAGCCGCCTAAGCACGAATTCCAGGAGTAACGCACTCATGTCCAAGTTCTTCCGTCGCCGCAAGTTCTGCAAGTTCACGGCCGAAGGTGTGAAGGAGATCGACTACAAGGATCTCAACACCCTGCGCCAGTACCTCACCGAGACCGGCAAGATCGTGCCGAGCCGCGTGACCGGTACCAAGTCGAAGTACCAGCGCCAGCTGGCCGCGGCCGTCAAGCGCGCCCGCTTCCTGGCCCTGATCCCGTACACCGACAACCACAACGCCTAAGGCGACGTCGTTTTCTCCCGCAGGGAGGAAACGCCTTGTCCCCCTCTCCCGCTGGCGGGAGAGGGCAGGGTGAGGGAAAGACGTCGCGGTCTTCGGACAGCGAAACCCGCTGCGGGCCCTCAGGCTCGCTAACGAATACGGAGCAAGACCATGCAACTGATCCTCCTGCAGAACGTGCAGAACCTCGGCAAGCTCGGCGACAAGGTCAACGTCAAGCCGGGCTTCGGCCGCAACTACCTGATCCCGTACGGCAAGGCCGCGCCGGCGACCCCGGCCAACCTGGCCGAGTTCGAGGCCCGCCGCGCCGAGTACGAAGCCAAGGCCAAGGCCTCGCTGGAAGGCGCTGAAGGCCGCAAGGCCGCGCTCGACGGCGTCGAGGTGACCATCTCGGCCAACGCTTCGACCGAAGGCAAGCTGTACGGCTCGATCAGCCCGCGCGACATCGCCGATGCGCTGACCAAGCTGGGCCACAAGGTCGAGAAGTCGGAAGTCGTGCTGGGCGAAGGCCCGCTGCGCCGCACCGGCGAGCACGAAGTCGTCGTGCACCTGCACGCCGACATCGAAGCCAACGTCAAGGTCATCGTGGTCGGCGAAGTCGCCTGATCCCACGAACGATCCTGCTTCAAGCGAAGGGCGCCGCAAGGCGCCCTTTGTTTTTTGCGGAATCCGGTGTCGGATTACTCCGCAGCGGCTTTAGGATTTTTCTGATGGGACCGATCGGGTGTGCGTGGGACCGTACGCGCTCCTCATCGGAGGGCTTGCCACCATGACCTCGAACCAGAGCCGCATGCAGGCGATCGGCGGCGACGCCATCCGTCCGGTCGATCCCGAAGCCCGCTATCTCGACCTCATCGTGCGCAGCCTGCGCGATGCCTGCGAGACGCAGGGCGACGTCGTGTTCCCGCTGATCGCGCAGATGATCGACCAGCACATCGCCGGCAGCCTCGAGGTGCCGCGCATAGGGCGCTGGCGCAACGAGGCGCTGGACGGCCTGCTGATGCTGATCTCGCCGCGCATGCCGGCCCAGGTGGAGCGCCTGCATGCGACCGCCAGTCGCGCCCGGCCCGTCGCCCTGGACTGATACCGCCCGTCGTACGAGGCGTTCCGCGGACGAACGGCGCGCCTGCATCCATCGCTTAAGCGCCCGTCTCATCAGGTGAGACGAAGACGTGGCCCCATGCGGCCATGAGTATCCACGCGATATCCACAGACTTATCTGCAACTGCCCGAGGGCTTCCGCGTCTACGATTCCCGACCCGCGACCATCACACGGCCACCGCCTCGACGCAGGGAAGGGGACAGTAACCTCAATGAGCGTACGACCGGGATTCCGCGGCGAAAAACGATTCGAGACACGCAGCGAGCAGCGCGTCGACCAACTGCGCATTCCGCCGCAGTCGATCGAGGCCGAGCAGGCGGTGCTCGGCGGCCTGATGCTGGCGCCGGATTCCTGGGATCGCATCGCCGACCAGCTCAGCGACAACGATTTCTACCGTCGCGATCACCAGCTGATCTATCGCGCGATCCGCGAGCTGGCCGAGAAGAACCGTCCGTTCGATGCGGTCACGCTCGGCGAGTGGTTCGAATCGCAGGGCCTGTCCGAACAGGTCGCCGGCGGCGCCTACCTGATCGAGCTGGCGACGACCACGCCGTCGGCCGCCAACATCACCGCATACGCCGAGATCGTCCGTGACAAGGCGATCCTGCGCCAGTTGATCGACGTCGGCACCGGCATCGTCAACGACGGTTTCCAGCCCGACGGTCGCGACAGCGCCGAGATCCTCGAGGAAGCCGAGCGCCAGGTGCTGGCGATCGCGCAGGCGAATTCGACCGGCAAGACCGACTTCACCCCGGTGACCAAGGCGCTGTCGGAAGCCTTCGACACCCTGCAGACGCGTTACACCAACGGCGGCGGCGTGACGGGCCTGTCGACCGGCTATACCGAACTCGACATGATGACGGCCGGCCTGCAGAAGACCGACCTGATCATCCTCGCGGCGCGTCCGGCGATGGGCAAGACCACGCTCGCGTTGAACATGGCCGAGACGGCCGCCTTCCGCAGCAAGCTGCCGGTGGCGGTGTTCTCGATGGAAATGTCGGCCAGCCAGCTGGCGATGCGACTGATTTCCTCGGTCGGCCGCGTCAACGCGCAGCGCCTGCGCACGGGCCAGCTGGAGGACGAGGACTGGAGCCGCGTGACCGGCGCGATCCGCCAGCTGCGCGAGGTGAAGATCTTCATCGACGACGAGCCCGGCCTGTCGCCAGTGAAGCTGGCCGCCAAGGCGCGTCGCCTCAAGCGCGAGCACAGTGGCTTGGGCCTGATCGTCATCGACTACCTGCAGCTGATGTCCGTGCCCGGCAACAGCGAGAACCGTGCGACGGAAATCTCCGAGATCTCGCGTTCGCTCAAGGGCCTGGCGAAGGAACTGCAGGTGCCGGTGATCGCGCTCTCGCAGCTCAACCGCTCGCTGGAAACGCGTACCGACAAGCGCCCCGTCATGGCCGACCTTCGCGAATCGGGCGCCATCGAGCAGGACGCGGACATGATCATGTTCATCTACCGCGACGACTACTACAACAAGGAGAACTCGCCGGACAAGGGACTGGCCGAAGTCATCATCGGCAAGCAGCGTTCGGGCCCGACCGGCTCGTGCAAGCTCAAGTTCTTCGGTGAGTACACGCGTTTCGACAACCTCTCGCACGACTCGGTCGGCAGCTTCGAATAAGCGGGCGACCGCGCTCACGGCGATTCCACGGCGGCGGCCTGAGACTGTCGTCGATGGAACGCCGGCATGTCGATTCGCAGGCCCTGCGCAGCATCGGGTACGACCCCGACCGGCAGGTGCTGGAGATCGAGTTCGAAAGCGGTGCGGTGTACCGCTACTTCGACGTGCCGCCGCACCTGCACGACGGACTGATGGCGGCGCCCTCGCACGGCGAATACTTCAGCCGGCACATCCGCGACGCGGGTTTCGACTACCTTCAGCTCGACACGCCCGATCCGCCGTCTCATCGTCACCGGTTGACGCGGCCATAACGCCGCGCGGTGCAGCGTGGCTGCAGGTTCGATTCAAGGAGCGTGCCATGCGCAACACCACTATTTCCGTGCTGTCGCTCGCGCTGGCGGCGGCGTGCCTGGCGACGCCGGTCGCCGCCAAGCAACCACCGACCAAGCAGCCCCACTGCTATGACGTGCAGGTCGAGCGGCCCAAGGAGGTGAAGGACGAGCACAAGATCACCGGCACGGCGCTGGGCGCGGTGGCGGGTGGACTGCTCGGCAACCAGGTGGGCGGCGGCAGCGGCAAGAAGATCGCGACCGCGGCTGGCGCGGTCGGCGGCGCGTTCGCCGGTCGCAAGATCCAGGACAACCAGCAGAACAAGACCGAGACGGTGACCGAGCGCCGCTGCGACTGAGCGGTGTCGCCGTACGGATGAATGTTCCAGAGCACTTCGCGCACGCTCCGGCGCGAAGCGGTGCGCGGGCGCGCTTAGAATGATCGCCACTTCATCGTCGCGTCCGGGAACGAAGTGCACGACAGTCCAGGCCTGATGCCGCCCGCAGTCAGTGGGCGCCCGACCCGCATCGTGGTCGATCTCGACCATCTCGCGCTCAACCTGCGCAACATCCGCGCGCACGTCGGCGTGCCGGTGATGGCCATCGTCAAGGCCAACGCCTACGGCCACGGCCTGGTGCCGGTCGCTCGCCACCTGCAGGCGCAGGGCGTCGAGCAGTTGGGCGTGGCGTTCGTGGAGGAGGGCATCGCGCTGCGGCAAGCCGGCGTCACCACGCCGATCCTCGTTCTCGGCGGCATCTTCGGGCCGCAGGTTGCGCAGTACATCGCCCACGATCTGGAAATCACCGTGTCCTCGCTCGACAAGCTGCGCCAGGCCGAGGCCGCGGCGCAGGCGATGGGACGCAAGGCGATCGTGCACCTGAAGATCGACACCGGCATGGAACGCATCGGTGTCCACAGCTATTCCTCGGCCGCCTTCATCGAGGCGGCCGTCGCGTCGTCGTGGTGCACGGTCAAGGGCGTGTACTCGCACCTGGCCTGCTCGGACGATCCCGCCTCGCCGATGACCCTGCAGCAGGTGGAGCGCTTCCACGAAGCCTGCGCGCATTTCGAGCGCATCGGCGCGCCGATGCCGCTTCGGCATCTGGCGAACTCCGGCGGCGTGCTGCATTTCCCCGAGACCTGGCTCGACATGGTGCGGCCGGGCATCGTGCTGTACGGCGTGCTGCCCGATCCCGCATCCAAGCGCACCATCGACGTACGGCCGGCGATGTCGCTGGCCTCGCAGGTGGTGTACTTCAAGGTCGTGAGGGCGGGGCACACGGTCAGCTACGGTGCGACCTGGACCGCGGACCACGACACGCGCGTGGTGACGGTGCCGATCGGCTACGGCGACGGCTTCCCGCGCTCGCTGTCCTCGCGCGGCGAGGTGCTGATCCGCGGTCACCGCTATCCCATCGTCGGCCGCGTCTGCATGGACCAGTTCATGGTCGACATCGGTGGCGACAGTGCCTGGAACGAGGACGAGGTCGTGCTGGTCGGCAAGCAGGGCGACGAGGCCATCAGCGCCGAGGAAGTCGCGCGACTGGCGGGCACCATCCCGTACGAAATCCTGGTCGGGCTCAACGACCGCATCCCGCGCGAGTACCGCGGCGGCGACACCGGTCGCTGACTTCGCGCCCGATCGCGGCATACTGAAGCCGTCGATCACTCAGGGGCGCGCGAATGGCCGGAACCGAAGCGAGCTCGGCTCCGCGGGCGCTGGTCTGGTTCCGCAACGACCTGCGCCTGGACGACAATCCCGCGCTGCAGGCCGCCCTCGACGGCGGCTACGTGCCCATCCCGGTCTACATCCACGCGCCCGACGAGGGTGGCGACTGGCGACCCGGTGCGGCCTCCGACGCGTGGCGGCATCGATCGCTCGCGGCGCTGGATGCGCAGCTGCGGCGACGCGGCTCGCACCTGCGGCACTTCTTCGGACCGAGCCTGGCGACGCTGCAATCGCTGATCGCGATGTCCGGCGCCGAGGCGGTGTTCTGGAATCGGCGCTACGAACCCGCCTACGAGAAGCGAGACGCCCACATCAAGCAGACCCTGCGCATGCAGGGTGTGCGCGTGGAGAGCTTCAACGCCGCGCTGTTGTTCGAGCCGTGGACCGTGCGCAACCGCCAGGGCGGGCCGTTCAAGGTGTTCACGCCGTACTGGAAGACCCTGCTGGGGCAGTGGCAGCTCGGCCTGTGCATCGATGCGCCGACGCGCCTGCCGCATAGCGATGAAGGGCCGGCTGGGGTGGCACTGGACGCATTGCAGCTCGCGCCCAAGCGCGACTGGGACGCGGCTTTCTGGAACGACTGGACGCCGGGCGAAGCCGGTGCGCGCGGCGCGCTGGAGACCTTCCTGGAAGGCGCACTGCGCGGCTACATCGGGCAGCGCGATCGACCCGACCGCGTCGCCACCTCACGGCTTTCGCCGCACCTGCATTTCGGCGAGATCGCGCCGTGGCGCATCGCGATGGCGCTGGAACGCGAGCGCAGCGCCGGGAACGGCGCGGACATCGACGGCTACCTGCGACAGCTCGGCTGGCGCGAGTTCGGCCACCATCTGCTGCACCACTTTCCAGAAACGCCGTCGCACAACTTCGACGCGAAGTTCAACGATTTCGACTGGGCGCAGGTGTCGCCCGCGCGCCTGCAGGAATGGCAGCAGGGGCGCACCGGCGTGCCCATCGTCGATGCCGGCATGCGCGAACTGTGGGCCACCGGCTGGATGCACAACCGCGTGCGCATGGTCGTTGCCAGCTACCTGACGAAGCACCTGCGCTATCACTGGCGGCACGGTGCGCGCTGGTTCTGGGACACGCTGGTCGATGCCGACCTCGCCAACAACACGCTGGGTTGGCAGTGGGTCGCCGGGACCGGGGCGGACGCGGCGCCGTACTTCCGCGTGTTCAATCCGGTGCTGCAGGCGCAGAAGTTCGATCCCGATGGACGTTACATCGCCCGCTGGCTGCCCGAGCTGGCATCTCTGCCGCTGCCGCTGCGGTTCGCCCCGTGGCAGGATCCAAAGGCACTGCGCCGAGCGGCGCCCGACTACCCGCCGCAGCCGAGCGTGGACATCGGTCGCGGACGCGACGGCGCGCTGGCCGCCTACCGCAAGCTGCGTGGATGACGGTCCGCTTAGACACTGCGTTGACGCTGCTCTGCGCAGCGTGATTCACTCGACCACGGATGCCTTGGAGGGCGCGCATGGCCACATCGCGAACGCGAGCAGTCACGCGCCGGCGGGGACGCCGCGATCCGATGTCGCGCGTCGACACGGCCTGGCTGCGCATGGAGCGGCCGACCAACCCGATGATGATCACCGGCGTGCTGATGTTCGCCGAGCCGATGTCGCTGGAACGGCTCAAGCGCGTGGTCAAGCAGCGCTTCCTCGCATATCGGCGCTTCCGCCAGAAGGCAGTGGTCACGCCGGCCGGGGCGCACTGGCAGACCGACGTCAACTTCGATCTCGACTGGCATGTGCAGCACGCGGCCCTGCCAGGACGTGGCGACAAGCGCGGGCTTGAGCGCTTCGTCAGCCAGCTCGCATCGTCGCCACTCAATCACGACCGTCCGTTGTGGCAGTTCCACCTGGTCGAGCGCTACGACGGCGGCGGTTCGGCATTGGTCGCGCGCATCCACCACAGCTATGCCGACGGCATCGCGCTGGTGCAGGTGCTGTTGTCGCTGACCGACACCGGTCCCGAAACGTCCGGCTCCAGCGAACTGCCCCGTACCTGGCTCAAGCAGGACCATGCCGGTGTCGCCCGGCGCGTCGGCGCGGTCGATCGCTACGTGCAGCTGGGCAGCAAGGTCGTCGAGAAAGGCCTGGAGATGTACCGCGATCCCGGCCTCGCCGGCGTGCTGGCGAAGGAAGGTGGGGAGATCGCGCGCGAACTGCTCAATGCACTGGCGCTTTCGGACGATCCGCCGTCGCTGTTGCGCGGTCGACTCGGCGTGAGCAAGCGCGTGGCCTGGGCCGAACCGCTCGACCTGGAAGAAGTGAAGGCCGTGGGCCGCGCCTGCGACTGCACGGTCAACGACGTGCTGATGGCGACTGCCGCCGGTGCGCTGCGCAGCTACATGATCGAGCGCGGCGAATCCGTCGACGGCATGACCCTGCGCGCAACGGTCCCGGTGAACCTGCGACCTCTCGAGCACGCGCGCAAGCTCGGCAATCATTTCGGCCTGGTGTTCCTCGACCTGCCGGTGGGCGAAGACAATCCGATCCGTCGCCTCGAACGCGTCGCGCAGTGCATGCAGCAGTTGAAGGGCTCGCGCCAGGCGATCGTCGCCTACGGGCTGCTTGCCGCACTCGGCATGGCGCCGGCATCGGTGCAGGGGCTGGCGCTGGAACTGTTCAGTCGCAAGGCGACCGCGGTCGCGACCAACGTGCCCGGTCCGCAGCAGCCGTTGTATCTGGCTGGCTGCGAGCTGCGCGAGATGATGTTCTGGGTGCCGCAGACCGGTTCGATCGGCATCGGCATTTCGATCATGAGCTACAACGGACGCGTCCATTTCGGGCTGATCGCCGACGGTCGGCTCATCCCCGATCCCGATGCGGTGATCCGCCGTTTCGGCGCGGAGTTCGAGAAGCTCCTTTATCTGGCGTTGATGGGGAACTGGGACGCAACGCTCGATGCGCTCGCCGCCGAAGCGTTGATCCCTGCCGCCGACTGAATGGGCGCCACGCGCCGTCACTCGTTTCCCACGCGGACGTGATTAGCTTGTGCCCGCTCTCGGCACACGCCGACTTTTTGCCAGAAGGATCGACCATGAAGATGCATCTGAAGACCGTTGTCCTTGCTCTGACCGCGACCGCATTCCTCGCCGGCTGCGCCACCAGCGGCGGCGGTTACTACGGCCAGCCGTATCCGCAGCAGCAGCCGCCGCAGCAGCAGGGACAGACGACGCAGGGCCAGCAGCAGGGCATGAGCAAGACCAGCAAGGGCGCGATCATCGGCGCGCTCGCCGGCGTGGCCGCGGGCCTGCTGAGCGGCGACGACGCCACCGAACGCCGCCAGCGTGCGCTGGTCGGTGCGGGCGTCGGCGGCCTGGCCGGCGCGGCGATTGGCAATTACCAGGATCGCCAGGAACGCGCCCTGCGCGAGCAGATGGCCGGTACCGGCGTGGAAGTGGTCCGCCAGGGCAACAACATCACGCTCAACATGCCCAGCGGCATCACCTTCGACTTCGACAAGTCGAACCTGAAGCCGGAGTTCTACCCGGTGCTCGACGACGTCGCGCGCACGCTGCAGGAATACAACCAGACCGTGGTCGAAGTCGCCGGCCACACCGACAGCGTCGGCAGCGATGCGTACAACCAGAAGCTCTCGGAGCAGCGTGCCAACTCGGTGTCCAGTTACCTGCAGAGCCGCGGCCTCAACCGCGATCGTTTCATCGTGGTCGGCGCCGGCGAAACCCGTCCGATCTCCAGCAACGACAGCGAGTCCGGTCGCGCGCAGAACCGCCGCGTCGAGATCACGCTGGTGCCGATCGAGGCGTAAGCCCGGCGGCATCGCCGTCGAACGACGAACGGGCCGCGCGAGCGGCCCGTTCCTTTTGTGGTCTCCGCGCGCGGCGTTGCGCGAAATGCATGCAAAAGAAAAGGCCCGCCAGTGGCGGGCCTTTTCGTCACGACGTCGCTACGCAGGAATCAGTGCACGCCCTTCAGGTCGCGCAGGTTGCTCTTGCGCGAACCGAAGTAGGCCGCCAGGTCGGCGATCTGCTGGTCGTTGAGCTCCTTGGCCTGGCTCGACATCAGCGCGTGTTCGCGATCGCCGTCGCGGTAGGCCTGCAGCGAGTGCGCGATGTAGTCGTAGTACTGGCCGGCGAGCTTCGGGTAGGACTCGTCGATCGGCGCGTTGCCTTCGGCGCCGTGGCAGTCCACGCACGACTGGCCGGTGGCCTTGCCCTTGGTCTGGGCCAGCTTCTCGCCAGCGGCGATGTGGCCAGCCGGCAGGCCCGCGGACGAAGAGGTGTGGCCGCCCGAACGGTCGGCGGCGGAATGCTCGGCCGGGGTGTCGGAACCGGAGCAGCCGGCCACGGCGAAGGAAGCGAGCAGGGCGATGGCGAGGATCTTGTTCGTCATGGTCGTGCGCTCACTCACTTCAGGGTCGAAAGGAAGGCGGCGATGTCGGCGATGTCCTGGTCGGAGAAGCTCTGCGACTGGGCCTGCATCGTCGGGTGCTTGCGCGTGCCCTTCTTGTATTCGGTAAGCGCGTTGGTCAGGTAGACCGCCGACTGGCCGCCGATCCGCGGCACGTGATAGTTCGGGTACGCGTTCTTGTAGCCTTCGACGCCGTGGCAGCCCTGGCACGTGTAGGTCAGTTGGCGGCCCTTGTCGGCGTTGCCCTTGATGGCGGCGGGAGCGGCCGGCGTGGCGGCAGCGGCCGGGGCGGCAGGGGCCTGGGTTTCCTGGGCCGACGCGCTGAACGCGGCGGTGGTCAGGACGAAGCAGGCGGCGATCATCAGCGGTCGCATCATGTCGTAGTCCGCAATCTCGAATGGCTAGCGAAAGGTTCTGGAGCTGGCTGCGCGTGACGCCCGTTCATCGATGCAGCTGACTGGGGCGCGCACAAGTTTGCAAGTATAGCCTGCGATCTTGATGCAACGAAGCCGTACCATTTTGCATCGATGGTTGATGCGGCTCCGGATCGAATCGACTCCGCCAGCATGCGACGTGGCTCCAGTCACCATGACCTTCGGCGGATGGAGGGTGACTGGGGCGGTGATATACCTATATACAACACCGGCATACGGTCCGGTAAATAGCCACTTGGGGTCCAATTCGATGCGTCACTTCAGCGCAAATCGCAGCCGTGGTCTTGCCCGCGCCGCTGTCGTCCTGTTGCCGTGCCTGTTGCTGCTGAGCGCCTGCAAGGGCGGGGGCGGGGCAGGCGAAGCCCAGGCCAAGCCAGGCGAGGAAAAGAAGGGCCCGGACGCCGTGCCGGTCGAGGTCGCCAAGGCCTCCCGTCGCGCCGTGGCCGCCAGCTACACCGGTACCGCCCCGCTGGAGCCGGTGGCCGAGTCGCAGGTGGTCGCCAAGACCTCGGGCGTGGCCCTCAACGTGATGTTCGAGGAAGGCCAGCAGGTCCGTGCCGGCCAGACCCTCGTGCGTCTGGATTCGGCCCGTTCGGAGCTGCAGGCCGCGCAGACCGCCGCGCAGATGCGCAAGCTCGAGGCCAACTACGCTCGCGCCAAGCAGATGGCCGAGCAGAAGCTGCTCAGCGCCAACGACAACGACCAGCTGCGCTACGACCTGGAAGAAGCGCGTGCGGCCAATCGCATGGCCAACCTGGAGCTGTCGTACGCCAGCGTCGAGGCGCCGATCTCGGGCGTGATCGCGTCGCGTTCGATCAAGACCGGCAACTTCGTGCAGATCAACACGCCGATCTTCCGCATCGTCGATACCTCGCGCCTCGAGGCCACGCTGAACGTGCCCGAGCGCGAGCTCGCCACGCTCAAGTCCGGCCTGCCGGTGCTGTTGCAGGTCGACGCGCTGCCGGGCAAGACCTTCGCCGGCACCGTGGATCGCGTTGCGCCGGTGGTGGATTCGGGCAGCGGCACCTTCCGCGTGGTGTGCTCGTTCGCCGGCGGCGGCGTGCTGCAGCCGGGCATGTTCGGTCGCATCAAGATCGACTACGACCAGCGCGCCAACGCGCTCGTCGTGCCGCGCGTGGCGCTGCTCGAGGACGACGGCGATCCGGCCGTGTTCGTCGTCAACGGCGACAAGACCAAGCGCGTGCCGGTCAAGCTGGGCTATATGGACGGTTCCTGGGCCGAAGTCCGCGAAGGCGTGAAGGAAGGCGACCAGGTGGTCGTCGCCGGCAAGACCGCGCTGCGCGACGGTACGGTCGTGCAGGTGCTGGGCCAGCCGCAGGCGAAGGCCGAAGTAGCGGCCGTCGCCAAGACCGAATCCAAGCAGTAATCGCGGAGAGCGCAACGTGACGCATCCTGCGAACACGCCCGGCTTCAACCTGGTGGAATTCTCCACTCGCCGTCGCGTGACGGTGATGATGGTGACGCTCACTTTCGTCCTGTTCGGCCTGATCGCGCTGGGCGATCTCAAGGTCAACCTGCTGCCGGACCTGAGCTATCCCACGCTGACGGTCCGCACCGAGTACACCGGTGCGGCCCCGGCGGAAATCGAAACCCTGATCAGCGAGCCGGTCGAAGAGGCCGTCGGCGTGGTCAAGGGACTGCGCAAGCTCAAGTCGGTTTCGCGCACGGGCCAGAGCGACGTCGTGCTCGAGTTCGCCTGGGGCACCGACATGGACCAGGCCAGCCTCGAAGTGCGCGACAAGATGGAAGTCGTGCAGCTGCCGCTGGAGGCCAAGGCGCCGGTGCTGCTGCGCTTCAATCCGTCGACCGAGCCGATACTGCGCATCGCGCTGTCGCCCAAGGACGAAGCGTCCAGCGACACCGAAGCGCTGCGCCAGCTCACCGCGATGCGCCGCTACGCCGACGACGACCTGAAGAAGAAGCTCGAGCCGGTCGAAGGCGTCGCCGCGGTGAAGGTCGGCGGTGGCCTCGAGGACGAGATCCAGGTCGACATCGACCAGCAGAAGCTCGCACAGCTCAACCTGCCGATCGACAACGTCATCCAGCGTTTGCAGCAGGAAAACATCAACGTTTCCGGCGGCCGTCTGGAAGAAGGTTCGCAGCGTTACCTCGTGCGCACGGTGAACCAGTTCGCCAGCGTGCCGGAAATCCGCGAGATGCTGGTCGCCACGCAGAGCGGCGGCGACAACGCGGCCGCGAGCGCGGCGGCGCAGATGGCCGCGATCGCGGCGCAGACCGGTTCTGCCGAGGCGATGGCCGCGGCGGCGTCGGTGCAGAGCGCCAGCGGCGGCGCCGGTTCCACCGTCGCCGGCGGCATGCCCGTGCGCCTGAAGGACGTGGCCGAGGTCCGCCAGGGCTTCAAGGAACGCGAGGCCATCATCCGCCTGGCCGGCAAGGAAGCGGTCGAACTCGCCATCTACAAGGAAGGCGATGCGAACACCGTCGCCACCGCCGATGCGATCCAGAAGCGCCTGGACGAGATCAAGGAGCAGATCCCGCCGGACATCACGCTGACGACCACCGACGACCAGTCGACGTTCATCCGCCACGCCATCAGCGACGTCAAGAAGGACGCGGTGATCGGCGGCGCGCTCGCGATCCTGATCATCTTCCTGTTCCTGCGCGATGGCTGGAGCACGTTCGTGATCAGCCTGTCGCTGCCGGTGTCGATCATCGCGACGTTCTTCTTCATGGGCCAGATGGGCCTGAGCCTCAACGTCATGTCGCTGGGCGGCCTCGCGCTGGCCACCGGCCTGGTCGTGGACGACTCGATCGTCGTGCTCGAAAGCATCGCCAAGGCGCGTGAGCGAGGGCTTGGCGTGCTCGATGCCGCCATCGCCGGCACGCGCGAGGTGAGCATGGCCGTCGTCGCGTCCACGCTGACCACCATCGCGGTGTTCCTGCCGCTGGTGTTCGTGCAGGGCATCGCCGGCCAGCTGTTCCGCGACCAGGCGCTCACCGTTGCGCTTGCGATCGGCATCTCGTTGATCGTGTCGATGACGCTGATCCCGATGCTGAGTGCGCTCAAGGGCCGTCCGCCGATGGCGTTCGCCGAAGAAGCGCCGCACCCGCGCTGGGAGCCGAAGGCGAAGGTCGGCAAGCCGTTCGCCTACCTCGTGCACGGTTTCAACTGGCTGCTGCGCATGCTGTTCTTCGTGATCGCGTGGGGCATCGTGCGCGCGTGGCGCGGACTGGTCCGCGTGGTCGGTCCGATCATGCGCAAGGCCAGCGACCTGTCGATGGCACCGTATGGCCGCGCCGAGAGCGGCTACCTGAAGCTGCTGCCGACCGCGCTCAACCGGCCGGCGCTGGTGCTGGGTTCGGCGGCGGTGGCCTTCGCGCTGACGCTGCTGGCCGTGCCGATGCTCGGCGCGGACCTGATCCCGCAGCTGGCGCAGGACCGCTTCGAAATGACGGTGAAGCTGCCTCCTGGCACGCCGCTGCGCGACACCGACGCATTGGTGCGCGAACTGCAGCAGAAGCATGCCAAGGATGAGGGCATCCGTACGCTGTACGGCGTCAGCGGCACCGGCACGCGCCTTGACGCCAATCCGACCGAGAGCGGCGAGAACATCGGCAAGCTCACCGTCGTGATGGAGGACGGTGGCAGCAAGGCGATCGAAGCCAGTGAGACCGAGCGTCTGCGCGAAACGATGAAGGCGCATCCGTCCGCGCAGGTCGACTTCAGCCGTCCTGAGCTCTTCAGCTTCTCCACGCCGCTGGAAATCGAACTGCGTGGCCAGGACCTGGCGGGCATCCAGCAGGCGGGCCAGCAGATGGCCAAGATGCTGCGCGCCAATCCGCACTACGCCGACGTGAAGTCGACGGTGGAGGAAGGCTTCCCGGAGATCCAGATCCGCTTCGACCAGGACCGCGCCGGTGCGCTCGGCCTGACCACGCGCCAGATCGCCGACGTGGTCGTGAAGAAGGTGCGCGGCGATGTCGCCACGCGCTACAGCTTCCGCGACCGCAAGATCGACGTGCTGGTGCGTGCGCGCGAAACCGATCGCGCGTCGGTCGACAGCATCCGCCGCCTCATCGTGAACCCGGGCAGCACGCGCCCGGTCACGCTGGACGCGGTCGCCGACGTGGTCGCCACCACCGGCCCGAGCGAAATCCACCGCGCCGACCAGGTGCGCGTGGCGATCGTCTCGGCCAACCTGCGCGACATCGACCTCGGCACCGCCGTGGCGGAAGTGCAGGACATGGTGGGTCGCCAGCCGCTCGGCGCGGGCGTGAGCATGCACATCGGCGGCCAGGGCGAGGAGCTCGCGGAATCCGTCAAGTCGCTGCTGTTCGCGTTCGGTCTGGCCGTGTTCCTGGTGTATCTGGTGATGGCCTCGCAGTTCGAATCGCTGCTGCATCCGTTCGTCATCCTGTTCACCATTCCACTGGCGCTGGTCGGTGCGGTGCTCGCGCTGTTGATCACCAATTCGCCGGTGTCGGTGGTGGTGTTCATCGGCCTGATCCTGCTGGTCGGCCTGGTGGTGAAGAACGCGATCATCCTGGTCGACAAGGTCAACCAGTTGCGCGAGAACGGCGTGGGCAAGCGCGAAGCGCTGATCGAAGGTGCACGTTCGCGCCTGCGTCCGATCATCATGACCACCATGTGCACGCTGTTCGGCTTCCTGCCGCTGGCGCTGGCGATGGGCGAGGGTGCGGAAGTGCGTTCGCCGATGGCGATCACGGTGATCGGCGGCCTGCTGGTGTCGACGCTGCTGACGCTGGTGGTGATCCCGGTCGTGTACGACCTGTTGGATCGCCGCGCGGACGAGTACTACGTCAACCGCGCCAAGCGCACGCATGCGCCGATCGCCGGCGGCGATGCCGACGGCACGGTCGAGCCGGTCTGAGGAGCGCGACGACATGACCATTGCGGAGCTCAGCATCAAGCGGCCGGTCACGGCGATCATGTTCTTCATATCGCTGTTCGTGATCGGCCTGATCGCAGCGATCCGCCTGCCGCTTGAAGCGTTCCCGGAAGTCTCGCCGCCCTTCATCTTCGTCCAGCTTCCGTACACCGGCTCCACCCCCGAGGAGGTGGAGCGCACGCTGCTGCGTCCGGTGGAGGAATCGCTGTCGACGATGACCGGCATCAAGCGCATGGATGCCAATGCGCGTGCCGACGGCGCCGAGATCTTCATGCAGTTCTCCGACTGGAACCGCGATGTCGCCATCGCGGCCTCGGAAGCGCGCGAGCGCATCGACGCGATCCGCGACGACCTGCCGGAAGACCTGCAGCGTTACAACGTCTTCAAGTTCTCCACCACGGACGAACCCGTCCTGCGCGTGCGACTGGCCAGCAAGAGCGACCTGACCGGCGCGTACGACATGATCGACCGCGAGTTCAAGCGGCGCATCGAACGCATCCCGGGCGTCGCGCGCGTCGATGTGACCGGCGCGGCGCCGAACGAAGTCGAGATCGCGATCGATCCGGACCGCCTGACCGCGCACAACCTCAGCCTCAACGATCTGAACAAGCGTCTGCAGGAGGTCAACTTCTCGATCTCCGCCGGCCAGATCGACGACGGCGGGCGGCGCCTGCGCGTGCAGCCGGTGGGTGAGATCACCGACCTGCAGCAGCTGCGCGACCTGGTGATCGACAGCAAGGGCGTGCGCCTGGGCGACATCGCCGAGATCCGGCTCAAGCCGCAGCGCATGAACTACGGTCGCCGTCTCGACGGACGACCCGCGATCGGCCTGGACATCTTCAAGGAGCGCAATGCGAACCTGGTGGATGTGTCGAGCAAGGCGCTGGCGGAAGTCGAGGCGATCCGCAAGCAGCCCGAGCTGAGCGACATCCGCATCATCATCATCGACAACCAGGGCGAGAACGTCACCAAGTCGCTGCTGGAATTGGCCGAGGCCGGCGGCATCGGCCTGTTGCTGTCGATCGCGGTGCTGTTCTTCTTCCTGCGCCACTGGCCGTCGACGCTGATGGTGACGCTGGCCATCCCGATCTGCTTCGTGATGACGCTGGGCTTCATGTACTTCACCGGCGTCACGCTCAACATCCTGTCGATGATGGGCCTGCTGCTGGCGGTGGGCATGCTGGTCGACAACGCGGTCGTGGTGGTGGAGAGCATCTACCAGGAACGCGAACGCCTGCCTGACCAGCCGGTGATGGCGTCGATCCTGGGCACCAAGCACGTCGCCATCGCGCTGTCGGCGGGCACGCTGTGCCACTGCATCGTGTTCCTGCCCAACCTGTTCGGCGACCGCAACTTCCTGAGCATCTACCTGTCGCAGATCGCGATCACCATCTCGGTGTCGCTGCTGGCCTCGTGGCTGGTCGCGGTGAGCCTGATCCCGATGATCTCCGCGCGACTGAAGACGCCGCCGGCGGTGAAGTCCGATCGCGGCCTGATCCCGCGCATGCAGAAGCACTACGCGCAGTTCCTGCGCTGGACGCTTGAGCATCGCGGCAAGGCCGTGCTCGGCATCCTGATGATCATCGCCGTCAGCATCGTGCCGTTCCAGCTGACCAAGAAGAACATGTTCGGTGGCGACGACGGCACCGAGACCAACATCTTCTACCAGTGGAAGGGCGCGTACACGAAGGAGCAGATGTCGGACGAGATCCTCAAGGTCGAGAAGTTCCTCGACGTGAACCGCAAGAAGTACAACATCACCCAGATCTACTCGTACTACAGCGAGCAGGGCTGGGGCGGTACGCGCATCACTTTCGACACCGAGAAGATCAGCGAGTCCAAGGCGATCATCGAGAAGTTGCGCAAGGACATCCCGAAGTCGGCCCGTGCCAACATCGGCATCGGCAACCAGGGCGGTGGTGGCGGCGGCGGTGGCCCGGGCCAGAACGTACAGGTGCAGCTGGTCGGCGATTCGACCGAAACCCTGGTCGAACTGGCCAACGACATCGTGCCGATCCTCGCCAAGCGCAAGGAGCTGCGCGACGTGCGCGTCGACATCGGCGACCAGAACAGCGAGCTGTCGGTGCACGTGGATCGCGAGCGCGCGGCCTCGTTCGGCTTCAGCGCGCAGGAAGTGGCCAGCTTCGTCGGCCTGGCGCTACGTGGCGCTCCGCTGCGCGAGTTCCGTCGCGGCGAGACCGAAGTGCCGGTGTGGGTGCGTTTCGCCGGCGCCGAAGACTTCGGCATGGAAGACATCGCCAGCTTCACCGTGCGCGCGCCGGATGGCCGCACCGTGCCGCTGCTGGCGATGGTCGATGTCGCGGTCAAGCCGTCGGCGACGCAGATCCAGCGCGCCAACCGCCAGACCACGGTCGCGATCCAGGCCAACCTCGGCGACAAGATCACCGTGCCCGAAGCGCGCAAGGCGATGGAAGAATCGCTCAAGTCGATCGCGTTCCCGGCCGGTTACACCTTCAGCTTCGAGTCGGGTGCATTCGAGGACGAAGCCGAGGCGAACAAGCAGATGATGTTCAACCTGCTGATCGCGCTGATCATGATCTACGTGGTCATGGCGGCGGTGTTCGAATCGCTGCTGTTCCCGTCGGCGATCATGAGCGGCGTGCTGTTCTCGGTGTTCGGTGTGTTCTGGCTGTTCTGGCTGACCGGCACAGAATTCAACATCATGGCCTTCATCGGCATCCTGGTGCTGATGGGCGTGGTGGTGAACAACGGCATCGTGATGATCGAGCACATCAACAACCTGCGTCGTCGTGGCCTGTCGCGGACCGATGCGCTGGTGGAAGGCAGCCGCGAACGCCTGCGTCCGATCCTCATGACGATGGGCACGGCGATCCTGGCGATGGTGCCGATCTCACTGACGCAGACGCAGATCGGCGGCGACGGTCCGCCGTACTACCCGATGGCGCGCGCAATCGCCGGTGGCCTCGCGTTCTCGACGGTGGTCAGCCTGCTGTTCCTGCCGACCATCTACGCGATGCTCGACGACCTGCGCACCGGCACCGCGCGCATGGTGCGTCGCGCACGCGGAAAGCCCGAGGCCGTGCCCGCGGCGGCGGTGGCGGCGCTCAGGGCGGACTAAGGCAACTGCAATGCAAACGGAACGGGAAGGTCGATGACCTTCCCGTTCTTGTTTGTGCGGACGCGCGCGACTTCACATTCGCTTCGCATCGCAGCCCCGCGCACTTCATGCCGAGCATGCACGCTTGAGCCGACAGACTAGTCGGTGCCGACATGGAGCATGCATTACATCGTTTCGCCAGCCGACTGCTCGCCCGTCATCGCGGGACTCGCGCCTGGCGTTTCGCGATCGAGCTGCTCGTCTTCGGTGCGCGCCAGGGATGGTCCTGCCTGTTCGGCGGCATCCTGCTGGTGCTGATCCTCGCAACGCGGCTGTACTGGCCAGAAGCGTCGCCGATCGCGCGCTACGACGCATTGTTCGTGATGGCCGTGCTCGTGCAGCTGGGCCTGCTGGTGACGCGTCTCGAGCAGCCCTCGGAAGCGGGCGTGATCCTCGTCTTCCACATCGTCGGCACGGCGATGGAGGTGTTCAAGACGCACATGGGCTCCTGGTCCTATCCGGAGGCGAACTTCCTTCGATTGGGCGGAGTGCCGTTGTTCAGTGGCTTCATGTACGCCGCGGTAGGTTCGTACATGGCGCGGGTGTACCGCGTGTTCGACATTCGACTGGACGGCTATCCGCGCATCGGCGTCACCGTGGTGCTCGCCGCCGCCATCTACGGCAACTTCTTCGCCCACCACTTCCTGCCAGACCTGCGATGGCTGCTGTTCGCTGCGACCGGTGTGATCTTCGGGCGGGTGCGCATGCATTACCGCGCGCTCGAAGGCACCCACAGCATGCCGCTGCTGCTCGCGTTCGGACTGGTCGCGATGTTCATCTGGCTGGCGGAGAACATCGCGACGTGGTCCAGCGTCTGGCTCTATCCGAACCAGCTCGGGAGCTGGTCGCCGGTCGGGCTGGGAAAGCTCGGTTCGTGGTACCTGCTGATGATCATCTCGGTGGTGCTGGTGACGCTGGTGCACCCACCGGAGTGTTCCGTCAACGCGCAGTCGCGCGAGGACGGGGGCGACGCATGGCCTTCCTCGCGCAGTCGCGCTTGAAGCGTCAGTGCATCAGGCGTCCGCCGATACGGAACAGTCCTGCCCATGCGCCGATGGCGGAGCCGAGGTTGGTCAGCAGGAAGGTCACCAGCACGCGTGCGACGCGATTGCGGTACCAGCCACGCACGCTCTGCACGTCGTCGCGCAGGGACATGAAGTCGGCATACGTCGGCTTGCGGATGCGCGCTTCGGTCAGCGCGCTGAAGGTGCCGGTCGGAACACCGAGGCGGAATGGCTTGAGCGGTGCGAAGAATGCCGCGGTCAGGATGCTCAGCGGATGCGCGGTCGCCAGGGCGCAGCCGACTGCCGCGAAGCCCGCGGTGCAGGCGACCCATTGCAGCAGCAGGTCCGCGCCCATCGCGAAGCCGCCGCGCCAGAAGCCGATCGTGATGCCGGCGGCGATCAGCGCGACGATGGCGATGCCGAACCACGGCGTCTTGCTCTTCTTGTGCACGCTTTCCAGCTCGGCGCGGATCGCGTCCGGCTCGCGGGTTTCCTCGCGCAGGTGCCGCGCCAGGCCCGCGAGATGGCCGGCACCGACCACCGCCAGCACTTCACGCGCGTCGCCATGCGTTTCGCGCAGGCGCGCGGCCATGTAGCGGTCGCGCTCGGCGATCACGCTTTCGTACAACTCTGGGCTGTCGCTGGCGAATTCGCTGAAACTCGACTCGAGCATGTCGCCCTGCTTGAGCTTCTCGATTTCTTCCTCACCGACTTCCTCGTCCACGAACAGCGCGGTGACCAGACCGGTCGCGAGCTTGATGCGTCCCCACATGCCCAGGCCGGCGCTGGCGCGCTTGAAGGTCAATCCGACGTCGCGGTCGATCAGGTGCACGGGCAGGTCGCGCTGACGCGCTTCCAGCACGGCGCGCTTGAGCTCCGCACCGGGCTCGATGCCCAGTTGCTCGGCGAGACGGCGCTGGTAGGCGGCGAGGGCGAGGTTGGCCGCGAACAGTGCGGTCTTGCCGGTGCGGATCACCTGCACCAGGTCCAGGCGCGCAAGCGCGTCCGGGTCGGTCAGCGCCTGCAGGCGCTGTGCGTCGAGTTCGACCGCGACCGCGTCGAAGGCGCCGGTGCCGATCGCATCGCGCACCGCGTCGACGCTGGCCTGCGACACGTGCGCCGTGCCGAGCAGGGTGTAGCGGACGCCGTCGCGTTCGACGATCGCGTGAGGCTGGGTTTCGAGCAGCGCCTGCAGCGTTTCGGACATGGGTACCGTCAGGATGGAAGCAGAGGGACGCGTGCGGCGGGAGGCCCGTCAGCAAGACGGCGCCATCAGGCGCCGTCTCGGTCCGCACATCGCGTGGTGGCCCGAAGCTTAGGGCCTGTACTGCGAGGGGGCAATGAACGGGTTTCTCAGGCCACGCCAAAGGGCAGGTTCGGCGAGGAGACCAGCCGGTCGCCGACCGCCTCGCCGTGCAGGAAGCGCATCACCGAGGCGATCACCTCGCCGTCGTCGAGCACGCGGCGGTGGCCGAGTCCGCGCGTCGTGAGCAGGCGCGAATCCGGCCAGTAGCGCGCATAGCGTTCGCCTTCGGCCCAGGGCACATCGCGGTCTTCCAGGTCGTGCACGATCAGCGCGGGGCGGCCGATCACTGGCGCGGTGCGGTGTGCCTGCTGTTCGTCGAAGCTGATGCCGATGAGGCTTTCGAAGTAGCCGAACATGCGCTGGCACAGGTTGCGGCCGATCCACATGAAGTCGGCGAAGCGTTCCGCCGCGGCCACCGGATCCGCCGCCGGCGCGATCAGGACCGCGCGTTCGGCCTGCAGACCGCGGCTCAAGGCGTTCGCGGTGGCCGCGCCGCCAAGCGAATGGCCGATGACGACGGCGGCCGGGCCGAAATGCGTGCCGACGGCCAGCAGGTGGCGTGTGAAGCAGGGCAGCGTCGCCAGTTCACCGGGACTGCGACCGTGCGCGGGCTGGTCGAACGCGACCACGGCGTAGCCGTCGCGGCGCAGTTGCGGCAGCCACGCCGCGATGCGCGTGCCGTGGCTCGACCAGCCGTGCGCGAACAGCACGTACGGCTGCTTGGCAGGATCGCCCCAGACGTAGGCGGTGATCGTGTGGTCGTCCACGGCGATGGCGACTTCCCGCGCATCGAAGGTCGGTGCAGCCAGCGCACGGCTTCGCGACGAAGGCAGCGGGGTGCAGAACACGCGCGCGGCCCGTGCCAGGGTCGAACCCGGCGCGAACAGGCTGCCGACCGCGAAGCGCAGGCGCATGCCGAGGAAGATCGCATTACGAACGGTCGTGCTAATTTTGGCGATGAGCGGATACATGGGGGCCTCCGCGGGCGGTCAGCGGTTGGTGGTGGGGGCGTACGAGCGCAGCAGCCGTTCGAGCGAGCGACGTCCGCGCTCGACGGCGAGATCGAAGCCGAACAGGCCGGCGTCGTGGTGCACGGTCAGGGCCAGAGCGTAGAGCTCGAAGGCCATCAGGGTCGGGTCGGTGTCGGAGGCGAGCTCGCCGGTCTCGACGGCGAGGCTGACAGCTCGAACGATTTCCTGGCGCCAACGCAGCTCGTTCTCGACGATGCGGTCGCGCAGCGGGCCCGGACGGTCGTCGTATTCGCTGGCCGCGCTGAGCAGCAGGCAGCCGCCGCCCTCGGACTGGCGAACCCAGTCGAACCAGGCTTCGAGGACACCGCGCAGGCGTGCCACGCCGCGCGGCTGCGCGAGAGCGGGTCGCAGAACGTGGGCGACGAAGCGCTCACCAGCGGCGTCGAGGACGGCCAGCTGCAGGTCTTCGCGGGAGCCGAAGTGAGCGAACACACCGCTCTTGGACATGCCGACCGCCTGCGCCAGGGGGCCGATCGACAGCCCCTCCAGGCCGGCCGCGCAGGCTATTCCGTAGGCGCGGTCGATGATGGCCTCGCGGGTGGCGGCACCCTTGCTGGTGGCGGTCAGAGCGTTCATGGACGAAAAAATAGCACGTCCGTTCGTATTTTTATCGCCGTTCGTCGGTCGAGCGTTCAGGCGCTCTCGGGCGGGGCCTTCGATCCGGCCCCCAGCGGGCGGACCATCTGCACGGTGTCCAGCCAGCGCCCGTGCTTGCGGCCGAGTCCCTGGAACACGGCCACGCCGTGGAAACCGAGCTTTTCATGAAGTGCGATCGAGGCAGTATTGGTCACGTCGCCGATCACCGCGACCATCTGCCGGTAGCCCCGGGTCGTGCAGTCGTCGATCAGATGCTGCAACAGTGCGCGCCCGACGCCGCGACCCATGAAGTCCGGATGCACGTACACCGTGTCCTCCACTGTCCAGCGATAGCCTTCGCGGCTGCGGTAACTGCTGGCGTAGGCGTAACCGGCAAAGCGGCCGTCGATCTCGGCGACGACATACGGATAGCCCTGCGCGACGATCGCCTCCCAGCGGCGGCGCATTTCGGCTTCGTCGGGCGCGCTGTACTCGTAGGTCGCGACGTGGTCGTCGACTTCGCGCGCGTAGACGGCGGTGATGGCCGGCAGGTCGCCGGCCGTGGCGGTGCGGATGACCGGCACGCCGTCCAAGCGGTCAGTCGCGGTAGCGCTTGAGCAGGTCGCCGTACGCGTCGATGCGGCGATCGCGCAGGAACGGCCAGATGCGGCGCACGTGTTCGCTGCGCTGCATGTCGACCTCGGCCATCAGGATTTCCGGCTCACTGGTGTTCGCTTCGGCGAGGAACTCGCCCTGCGGACCAAGCACGTGGCTGCTGCCCCAGAAATCGATGCCGGCTGCGTCCATCGGCGACTGCTCGTGGCCGACGCGGTTGCAGCTGAGCACGGGCAGGCCGTTGGCGACGGCATGGCCGCGGTGGCTGAGGATCCACGCGTTGCGCTGGCGGTCCTTCTCGGACTGTTCGTCCGTCGGATCCCAGCCGATCGCGGTGGGATACAGCAGCATCTCCGCGCCGGCCAGCGCCATCAGGCGCGCACCTTCCGGATACCACTGGTCCCAGCACACCATCAGGCCAAGACGACCCACCGACGTGTCGATCGGCTCGAAGCCGATGTCGCCCGGAGTGAAATAGAACTTCTCGTAGAAGCCCGGGTCGTCCGGGATGTGCATCTTGCGGTACTTGCCGGCGATCGAGCCGTCGGCTTCGAAGACCACCGCGGTGTTGTGGTACAGGCCGGTCGCACGCTTCTCGAACAGCGAACTCACCAGGACGACACCGTGCTGCTTCGCCAGCGGCGCCAGGCGCTGCGTGCTCGGGCCGGGAATGGTCTCGGCCAGGTCGAATTCCGACACGCTCTCGTGCTGGCAGAAGTACGGGCCGTTGTGCAGCTCCTGCAGCAGCACCAGCTTCGCGCCGCGCTTGGCGGCTTCGGCCACGCGCTGTTCGATCACCGCCAGGTTCGCCTCGGCATCGCCGTGGTTGCGTTCCTGGATCAGCGCGACGGGGAGGGTGGTCTTCTTCATCGTGATCGTGGTCCGTACGACGCGGGGGCGCCGCTCATTGTAGGACTCGGAAGTGACGGCGCCTCGCCGGTAAGGGCGGGCGTCGCCGTCCGGGACTCAGGCGACGACGCCCTTGGGCAACTGCATCGTGATGCAGTGCAGGCTGCCGTTCTGCCAGATCAGCGCGCGGCACGGCACCGGCACGATCTCGCGGTCCGGGAACGCCTGTGCCAACACAGCCTGTGCCTTCGCGTCTGCTTCGTCGCCGTAGGCCGGCATCAGCACGGCGCCGTTGACGATCAGGAAGTTGGCGTAGCTCGCGGCGAGGCGGCGGCCTTCGTCGACGATGGGCTTGGCCCACGGCAGCGGGAACAGGCGATACGGCTGGCCGTCCGTCGTGCGCAGCGCGGCCAGTTCCGCGCCCATCGCCTTGAGCTCGGCGTAGTGCGAATCGGCCGGGTCGTCGCAATCCTGATAGACGATGGCGTCGCGTGCGGCGAAGCGGGCGAGGGTGTCGACGTGGGCGTCGGTGTCGTCGCCTTCGAGATAGCCGTGGTCGAGCCACAGCACTCGGTCCTGCTTCAGCCAGTCGGCGAGGTTCGCGCCCAGTTGCTCGCGCGAGGTCTCCGGATGGCGCTCGTGCAGGCACTGCCAGGTGGTCAGCAGCGTGCCTTCGCCATCCGTATCGATGGCGCCACCTTCCAGTGCAAAATCAATGGATTGACGCGAACTCTTCGAGAAGATTCCCGCGTCGAACAGGCGTTCGACCAGCAGGTCGTCCTGGCTCGCGTCGAACTTGCCGCCCCAGCCGGTGAAGCGGAAGTCGAGCAGGCGGAAACCGTCGCCGTCACGCAGCGTGATCGGGCCGGAATCGCGCAGCCAGGTGTCGTCGTAGGGGGCTTCGATGAAGCGCACACGCGCCATGTCGATGCGGGCCGAGGACAGGCGCGCACGCGCGTACGCTTCCACGTCCTCGTCGGCCACGCACACGATCGCGTCCTGAAACCGGGTGATCGCCGCGACCAGCGCGATGTACGTCTCTTCGACCTCGCCGAGCCGATCGGCCCAGTCGGTGTCGGCGTTCGGCCAGGCGATCAGGACAGCCGACTGGGGTTCCCATTCGGCGGGAAAGCGCGATGCGTGTGCGGTTTGGTTCATGGCCTCATCGGATGGGCGGCTTGGGCCCGACTTCCTCGGCGCTCGCCTTGTTGGCCACCACGTCGATCACCTTGTTCTTCTCGAAGTACACGGTGAAGGACGGATAGACCCAGCGATTGATGGCGGGCCACTGGCGCTTCTGTCCACCCTCGGCCTCCAGCTTCTGCGCGGGCGCGCCGTAGCTGGCCTCCACCTGCGACATGGTCTGGCCGCGGACGGGGAGGGTGGCAGGGTTTTCTTCCTGGACGCGCTCGATCAGCAGCGTGTCGGCCGAGGCGACACCGGCGAAAGCGAGCAGAGCGAACAGCGGAATGGCAGCGATGCGGTGCTTCATGACGGGCCCCCTCGTGATTGGTGCCGGATTGTATGCACAACACGTCCGGCGAAGGCAGCGCGCGGCCGTCACGTTTTGGGGATCGCGAGACGCAATAGCGCGACGCAGGCCCGGATGCAGAAAGGCCGCCTCGCGGCGGCCCTTCGACGGTGCATCGCGCGGAACGACGAACGGCTACGGCACCGGAGTGCCGAGCCGTCCGCGATCAGCGCTGACGCGCCTTGAAACGCGGGTTGGACTTGCAGATCACGAAGACCTTGCCACGGCGGCGAACGACCTTGCAGTCGCGGTGACGGGCCTTCGCCGACTTCAGGGAGGACAGGACCTTCATGACAGACCTCGGCAACAGGAAAATGGGAAAATGGAACGAAGCCCGCGATTCTAACGGGCAAAGTCCACGCGGATCAAGTGGTTGCGATTATTCGTCGCGAAGGGGCACTTCGAACCGGCCAAAGGGCGTCCTCGGGCGGGCGGCAGCTTGCCCGCATAATGGCGAGATGAACAGCCCCGACTCCCGCGAATCCATCCCCGTCCTCACCATCGACGGCCCCTCCGGCTCCGGCAAGGGCACCATTAGTCGCTATGTGGCCGCCCGCCTGGGCTGGCATTACCTCGACTCGGGCGCACTGTACCGGGCGGTCGGCGTGGCCGCCGGCTGGGCCGACCTGGACCTGGCCGACCCGGCGGCGCTGGTCCGCTGCACCTTCGATACCCGCATCGATTTCATCGAAGACCCCGCCGGCGGGGAGCTGCGGGTGCTGGTCAATGACGTCGACGCCACCGATGAACTGCGTACCGAGACGGCCGGCGCCGCGGCCTCGGCCATCGCCGCCATCCCGGAAGTCCGGGCTGCCCTGAAGGACCGCCAGCGGGCTTTCAGGCGGGCGCCGGGGCTGGTCGCGGACGGTCGCGACATGGGCACGGTGATCTTCCCGGACGCCCTCCATAAGGTGTTTCTGACCGCCAGTGCCGAAGAAAGGGCCGAAAGGCGCTATAAGCAGTTGAAAGACAAGGGGGTTTCCGTTAATTTAGACGGTCTGCTGCGGGAGATCCTCGCCCGCGACGCCCGCGACGCCAGTCGTGCGGTGGCTCCGTTGCGCCCGGCCGAAGACGCCGTGCGCATCGATACCACCGGCCTTGGCATCGAGGAAGTCGTCGAGCGCGTGCTGGCGTTGTTGCCTTCACGTTGATCGCACGCGGCAGAAAAAGTTCCACCGCGAAGCCATAGGCGGAAACGGTGGGTCATCCACCAACACATGGTGCAGTTCATCGCGCCACACAACGGGTGGGTCGACCACGCGCTGCTTGATGCCCTCCGACGCGGAGTGCCCTGACAGCCGGTGCGGCCCGTGTGTTCAACCGAGTATTTTTTCCAATGACCGAATCATTTGCCGAACTGTTTGAACAGAGCCAGACCAACCTGGCCAAGCTGAAGCCGGGTGCGATCGTCACCGGTGTCGTCGTGGAAGTCCGCGGCGACGTCGTTGTCATCAACGCCGGTCTGAAGTCCGAAGGCATCGTGCCGATCGAACAGTTCCGGAACGACGCCGGCGAAATCGACGTGGGCGTGGGCGACGAAGTCAAGGTCGCGCTCGACTCGATCGAGAACGGCTTCGGCGAGACCGTCCTGTCGCGCGAGAAGGCCAAGCGCGCCATGGTGTGGGACGAACTCGAGCAGGCGCTCGAGAAGAACGAGACCATCACCGGCCGCATCAGCGGCAAGGTCAAGGGCGGCTTCACCGTCGACATCAAGGACGTGCGCGGCTTCCTGCCGGGCTCCCTGGTCGACGTGCGCCCGGTGCGCGACTCGGCCTACCTCGAAGGCAAGGAACTCGAGTTCAAGCTCATCAAGCTCGACCGCAAGCGCAACAACATCGTCGTCTCCCGCCGTGCGGTGGTCGAGAGCGAGTACAGCGTTGAGCGCGAGCAGCTGCTCGAGAAGCTGCAGGAAGGCGCGATCCTCAAGGGCGTCGTCAAGAACCTCACCGATTACGGTGCGTTCGTCGACCTCGGCGGCATCGATGGCCTGCTGCACATCACCGACATGGCGTGGAAGCGCGTGCGCCATCCGTCCGAAGTCGTGGAAGTCGGCCAGGAGCTGGACGTCCGCGTGCTCAAGTACGACCGCGAGCGCAACCGCGTCAGCCTCGGCCTGAAGCAGCTGGGCGAGGATCCGTGGGACAACATCGCCCGTCGCTACCCGGCCAACACCCGCGTGTTCGGCAAGGTCTCCAACGTCACCGATTACGGTGCGTTCGTCGAGATCGAGCCGGGCGTGGAAGGCCTGGTGCACGTGTCCGAGATGGACTGGACCAACAAGAACGTCAACCCGTCGAAGATCGTGCAGGTCGGCGACGAGGTTCAGGTCATGGTCCTGGATGTCGACGAGGAGCGTCGCCGCATCTCGCTGGGCATGAAGCAGGTCACCAGCAACCCGTGGGAAACCTTCGCCGTCATCCACAAGAAGGGCGACAAGGTGTCGGGCCAGATCAAGTCGATCACCGACTTCGGCATCTTCATCGGCCTGGACGGTGGCATCGACGGTCTGGTGCACCTGTCCGACCTCAGCTGGAACACCACCGGCGAAGACGTGGTCCGCAACTTCAAGAAGGGCGACACGCTGGAAGCCGTCGTGCTGGCCGTGGATCCGGAGCGCGAGCGCATCAGCCTCGGCGTGAAGCAGCTTGAGCAGGACCCGATGGGCCAGTACGTCGCGTCCAACGCGAAGGGCTCGATCGTCAAGGGCAAGGTGAAGGAAGTCGACGCCAAGGGCGCCACCGTCGAGCTCGACAATGGCGTGGAGGGCTACATCGCCGCTCGCGACATCGCCAAGGAGCGCGTCGAAGACGCTTCGACGTACCTGAAGGTCGGCCAGGAAATCGAGGCCAAGATCATCGGTACGGACCGCAAGGGCCGCTCGATGCAGCTGTCGATCAAGGCCAAGGACGAAGCCGACCAGCAGGAAGCGCTGGCCGACTACAACCGCGCCTCGTCGGAAGCTTCCAGCGGCACCACCAAGCTGGGCGCGCTGCTGCGCGAGCAGCTGGGCAACAAGTCCGAGTAATACCCGCTGTCAGTGGTAACCGCGAAGGCGGTCCGGTTCGCCGGGCCGCCTTCCTTTCAGAAGCAACGCGAGCCGCCTTCCGAACCCATGACCAAGTCCGAGCTCATCGAGATCCTTTCCCAGCGTCAGGCGCACCTGAAGGGCGAGGATGTGGACCTGGCCGTGAAAGCACTGCTCGAGATGATGGGCGGATCCCTCGCTACCGGAGAGCGGATCGAGATCCGCGGCTTCGGCAGTTTTTCCCTGCATTACCGTCCGCCGCGCCTGGGTCGTAACCCGAAGACGGGCGAGTCCGTCGCGCTGCCGGGCAAGCACGTTCCGCACTTCAAGCCGGGCAAGGAACTGCGCGAGCGCGTCAGCGGCGTGGTGCCGCTGGACGAAGCGGACTGAAAGCCCGCGTTTCCAACGCTTTCCTCTGGACCTGCGTGCGCGGTCCGTTAAGCTAACGCACACCTGAGCGGTCCACGGAGGCCGACGTGCGCCTGCTTCGATTCCTCATCGCGATCGCGTGCCTGTCCGCCGGTGCCATCATCGGTGCGCTGAACCGTGCTCCGGTCATGGTCGACCTTGGCTTCGCGCGCATGCCGAGCAACCTCGGTGTTTCCCTGCTCGTGGCGTTATTGCTGGGCGTGCTGGTCGGCGGTCTCGCCATCAGCGCCAGCGTGGTGCTGCCGCTGCGTCGTCGCCTGGCGCGCGCGGAACGGCAGCTCCCTGTCGCCGCCCCACCTTCCGGAACGTGATGCATGGCCTTCATCAGCGAGTGGTTCTGGTTCTTCCTCCTGCTTCCGATCGCGGCCGTCAGCGGCTGGATCATCGGCCGACGTGGCGGTGAGCGCCACAGCGACACGCAGGTCAGCCGTCTGTCGACCACGTACTTCCGCGGCCTGAACTACCTGCTCAACGAGCAGCCGGACAAGGCGATCGAACTGTTCCTGCATATCGCCGAACTCGACAAGGACACCTTCGAGACGCAGGTCGCGCTGGGCCATCTCTTCCGTCGTCGCGGCGAAGTCGATCGCGCGATCCGCCTGCACCAGGCGCTGGTGCAACGTCCCGGCCTGAGCGACCAGCAGCGCGTGCAGGCATTGCTTGCGCTGGGCGAGGACTACATGCGCTCGGGCCTGCTAGATCGCGCCGAGACCGTCTTCAGCGATCTGGTCGCGCTGGACATGCGCGCGCCGCTCGCGCTGCGCCATCTGATCGGCATCTACCAGTCCGAGCGCGACTGGGACAAGGCCATCGAGAACGCGCGCCGCTTCGAGGAAGCCACCGGCGAGCCGATGGGCAAGCTGGTCGCGCAGTTCGAATGCGAGCTGGCCGACCGCCACCGCGCCGCCGGCGACATCGAGGCCGCGCGTGCCGCGGTCAAGCGTGCGTACGAGGCGGATGCCAATTCCGTGCGCGCCGGCATGACCGAAGGCCGCCTCGAAGTGGATTCGGGCAACGACGCCGGTGCGATTCGTGCGTTCGAGCGCGTGGCCCGGGTCGATCCGGACTACCTGCCCGAGATCCTGCCCGCATTGCTGGAGTGCTACGCACGCGTCGGCGATGCGTCCGGCGCGCGCGCGTTCCTGGCCGAGATGACCGAGCACTACCGCGGCATCGCGCCCGTCCTCGCGCTCACGCGCATGGTCGAGAGCGAGGATGGCGTACCGGCGGCGCGCGCATATCTCGCGCGGCAACTGAAGGATCGTCCTTCGGTTCGCGGCGAAGCGGCGCTGATCGACCTGACCCTCGCCGAAGGCGCGGATCCCGCGGCGACGCTGCACGACCTGAAGCACATCACCGACCAGCTGCTGGTGCGCAACCCGAGCTATCGCTGCAACCGCTGTGGCTTCGGCGCGCGCAGCCACCACTGGCAGTGTCCGAGCTGCAAGGAGTGGGGCACGATCAAGCCGCTGCTGAACTACGCGGTGGTGTGACGCATGCTCGAATGGTTGGCGGTGCACTTCCTCATCGGAGTGGTGGGAACCTGGCTGGCGCGTCGATACGCGCTGCATCGTTCGTTGATCGACCAGCCGGGCGAGCGGCGCAGCCATAGCGTTGCGACCCCGCGCGGCGGCGGCATCTCGATCGTGATCGCGTTGCTGGTGGCCACCGTGGCCATCGGTATCCGCCAGCCTGCGCAGGCGCCGCTGATGCTCGCCTTCGGGATCGGACTGGCGCTGGTCGCGGGCATCGGCTGGGTGGACGACCACCGGCCGTTGTCGCCGTGGTGGCGTCTTGCCGTCCACGTGGTTGCCGCCGGGCTGCTCGCACTCGCCGTGGGCGATCTCCACTCGTCCTTCACGTGGGCTGCGTGCACCTTTATCGCGACGCTGGTCCTCACCAACGTGTGGAATTTCATGGACGGCATCGACGGGCTGGCGGCGAGCCAGGCGCTGCTTGCCGCGGTAGGCCTGTCGGTGTGGCTGGGTGGAGGCTGGGCCTTGCTTGCCCTGGCCTTGGCCGCTGCGTGCGCGGGCTTCCTGCCTTTCAATTTTCCGCGTGCCCGGATCTTCATGGGCGACGTCGGCAGCGGTGCGATCGGCTACACCCTCGGTGCGCTGGTGGCATTGGCGGCGACCCGACTGGAAAGCCGGGCTGCTTTGGTGCTGCTGCCGATCTCGGTGTTCCTGGTCGACGCCAGCCTGACCCTGGCGCGGCGGATCCTTCGCGGCGAGCGCTGGTGGTCGCCGCATACGCAGCATGCATACCAGGCGTGGGCACGCTTCTCCGGTCACACATTGGTGACCTTTGCCTATGCAGTGATTTCGCTTCTGGTCATACTTGGCAGCTGGCTGCTGACGACCCTCGATTCTTCCTTCATCACGGGTATCACAGTCGCGTGGTATACCGGCTGCACTTTTTTCTGGCTGGGGCTGCAAAAGAAGCATGCAGCGCCGCTTTCCTGACGAAGTCCGAACAAGGGGCATGGAATGAGCTCATGGCGTGATCGTGTGAAAAGTGGCCTGCCGCGCATGGCGGTGGTCGCGCACGATCTCGCGATGGTCTGGCTCGTCTGGCAGGCCCTGCATCGCCTGCGTTGGGGCATCGAACTCAACGCGCCCGGCGTGCCGCTGTGGTCGGCGGAAGTCGCGCTCGTGCTCGCCGCGCAGGGACTGGTGTTCTGGCAGGTTGGCCTGTATCGCGGCCTGTGGCGTTTCGCCGGCGTGCCGGATCTCTGGAACATCCTGAAGGCCTCGGTCCTGGGCCTGTTCGCGATCGTGCTCGGGCTGTTCCTCTACAACCGTCTGGGTACCGTGCCGCGCACGGTGCTGGTGCTATACCCGCTGGTGCTGATGGGCATGCTCGGTGCACCGCGCCTGCTGTATCGCGCATGGAAGGACAGCCGCGCCGAAGCGTCGAGCAAGTCCTCGGTGCGCATCCTCATCCTCGGCGCCGGCCATGCGGGCGAAGCGCTGGTGCGCGACCTGCGTCGTTCGGCCACCTATCATCCGGTCGGTTTCCTCGACGATGCCGCACGCCTGCGCGGCAGCAAGGTGCAGGGCGTGCCGGTGCTGGGCCGCGTGCAGGATGTTGCCGAGATCGCGCGCGAGACCGCGGCCAAGCTGCTGGTGATCGCAATGCCTTCGGCGGATGCGAATGCGCTGCAGCGCGTGGTCGTGGCGTGCGAGCGCACCGGCCTGCCGTTCCGCATGGTCCCGAAGCTGCAGGACGTGATGGAAGGGCGTTCGCTTCCGGGCGAACTGAAGGAAGTCGCGATCGAGGACCTGCTCGGTCGCAAGCCGGTCATGCCGGACTGGAAGGCGATCCGCAGCTGGCTGGGCGCGCGTTCCGTGCTGGTCACCGGGGCCGGCGGTTCCATCGGCTCCGAGCTGTGCCGTCAGTGCGCTCGTCATGGCGCGCGTCGCATTGCGTTGATCGAAATCGACGAACTCGCGCTGACCACGACCGAAGCCGCGTTGCGTCGCGACTTCCCGGATCTCGAATACATCGCCGTGCTCGGCGACTGCGGCGATCCCGCGGTGATCGCGTACGCGCTCGGTCGCGCCGAGCCCGATGCCGTGTTCCATGCCGCGGCCTACAAGCAGGTGCCGTTGCTCGAACTTCAGCTACGCGAAGCGGTGCGCAACAACTCGCTGGCTACCCATACCGTGGCGCGCGCGTGTCGCGATGCGGGCGTGGGCACGTTCGTGCTGATTTCCACCGACAAGGCGGTCGATCCGGTCAACGTGCTTGGTGCGACCAAGCGCCTGGCCGAGATGGCCTGCCAGTCGCTGGCCGACCACCGCTCCACGCGCTTCGTGACGGTTCGCTTCGGCAACGTGCTCGATTCGGCGGGCAGCGTCGTGCCGCTGTTCCGCGAACAGATCCGCGCGGGCGGTCCGGTCACCGTGACCGATCCGGAAGTGACGCGCTTCTTCATGACGATTCCCGAGGCCTGCCAGCTGATCCTGCAGGCATCGGCCATCGGTACGCACGAAGCCATCTACACCCTCGACATGGGCGAGCCCGTGCCGATCCGACTGCTGGCGGAACAGATGATCCGTCTCGCCGGCAAGCATCCGGGCCGCGACATCGCGATCGTCTACACCGGCCTGCGCCCGGGCGAGAAGCTGCACGAGACGCTGTTCCATGCGGACGAGCGTTATCGTCGAACCGCGCATCCGAAGATCCTGCAGGCCGAGCCGCGCGACGTCACGGCCGCGCACATCGAGAACGCCGTCGGTCAGCTGCGCGAAGCCTCCGGCCGCTACGATCTCGAGGCGCTGGGCCATCTGCTGCGCATGGCGGTGCCGGAGTTCGAGCCCGTCGGCGCGCATCCGGACTACCAGGAATCGGCCACCGTGGTCGCGTTTCCCGCCCGTAACGCCAGGAAGGTTTGATGTCCGCACGTATTCGTAAGGCCGTGTTCCCGGTGGCCGGTCTCGGCACCCGTTTCCTTCCCGCCACGAAGACCGTCCCCAAGGAGATGCTGCCGATCATCGACCGGCCGCTGATCCAGTACGCCGTGGACGAGGCCATCGAGGCCGGGTGCGACACGCTGGTCTTCGTGACGAATCGCTACAAGCATGCGGTCGCGGATTACTTCGACAAGGCGTACGAGCTCGAACAGAAGCTCGAGCGCAGCGGCAAGACCGAACAGCTCGAACTGGTGCGCAACGTGCTGCCCGAAGGCGTGCGTGCGGTGTTCGTGACCCAGGCCGAAGCGCTGGGCCTCGGTCATGCCGTGCTGTGCGCGAAGGCCGTGATCGGTGACGAGCCGTTCGCCGTGCTGCTGCCGGACGACCTGATCTGGAACCGCGGTCCCGGCGCACTCAAGCAGATGGCCGATGCGGCCGAAGCCTCGGGTGCGAGCATGATCGCCGTCCAGGATGTGCCGCACGAACAGACCGCCAGCTACGGCATCGTCGCCACCGAGGCTTTCCAGTCCCGTCAGGGCCGCATCCGCGCCATCGTCGAGAAGCCCAAGCCCGAGGTCGCACCGAGCAACCTGGCCGTGGTCGGTCGTTACGTGCTCAACCCGCGCATTTTCTCGCTGCTTGAATCGACGAAGCCGGGCGCCGGCGGCGAGATCCAACTGACCGACGCCATCGCCGCGCTGCTCGAGGAAGAGGCCGTCAACGCCTACCGATTCCAGGGCACGCGTTTCGACTGCGGCACCCACATCGGTCTCATCGAAGCGACGATCCGCTACGCGCTGGACCACGAGAAGCTCAGCGACTCCGCGCGCCAGCTGATGCAGAACGCGTTGTCCGAACTGGGCGTCGAAGAACTCGGCTGAGCCCGGTCCACGTCGCACATCGCTAGACTGGCGTGCGAGGCGGCGGATTTCCCGCCGCCGATGACGAGCGAAACATGGCGGATACCGGCGCCAACTACTACACCGCGACCGTGCCCGATACGGGCATGGGGTCCGGGCCTTTGCGTGGATCGCACGAAGCGCGCGTGTGTGTGGTCGGCGGCGGTTTCGCGGGCCTGAACACCGCGTTGGGCCTGGTCGAACGCGGGATGCGGGATGTCGTGCTGCTGGAATCCGAGCGCGTCGGTTTCGGCGCCTCCGGCCGCAACGGCGGCTTCGTGTTCGGCGGATTCTCACGCGGCGAGGACAGCCTGCTGCGCGAACTCGGCCCGCAGCGTGCGCGCCGCTTGTACGCGGGCACGACCGATGCGGTCGAGCTGATCCGCGCACGCACGGATCGCTACGCCATCGACTGCGATCGCACCGACGCCGGCATCCTGTGGGCGAACTGGTTCCGCGATCCGACGCCATTACGCGAACGCCAGCAACTGCTCGCCGAACACTACGACACGCACTGGCAATGGATGCCCCAAGCCGAACTGCGCGGACTCGTGCGCAGCGACCGTTACCACGATGGGCTGTTCGAGCCGCAGGCATTCCATTTCCATCCGTTGAAGTACGCGCGCGGCATCGCCGCGGCGGCGATGGCGCAGGGCGTGTCGATCCACGAGCGCTCGCCTGCCGTGGCCCTGGAGCGCGACGGAGCGGACTGGTGCGTGCGCACGCCGGATGGCGAAGTGCAGTGCGAGCAGGTCGTGCTGGCCTGCGGCGGTTATCTGGCCGGACTGCGCAGCGAGGTCGATGCGGGCGTGCTGCCGATCGCCACCTACGTGATGGTCACGGAGCCGCTGGGCGAACGGCTCGACGATATCCTCGGCACACGCGCGGCGGTCTACGACACGCGCTTCGCCTTCGATTACTACCGGCCTCTGCCCGACACGCGACTGCTGTGGGGCGGCCGCATCTCGGTGCTGGACCGGTCGCCCGCGCAAGTCGAGCGCCTGCTGTGCGCCGACCTGATGAAGGTATTCCCGCAGCTGGACGGCGTGCGGATCGATCACGCATGGTCCGGTCTGATGAGCTATGCGCGCCACCAGATGCCGCAGATCGGTCGCATCGGCGATGGCCTGTGGCTGGCGCAGGCCTTCGGTGGCCACGGCGTCGCGCCGACGACGTTTGCAGGAGAATGCATCGCCAGCGCGATCGCCGAGGGCGACACGCGTTGGCGTGAGTTCGCCGATTACGGGCTGGTGTCGGCGATGAAGCCGGCCGGTTTCGTCGGCGCACAGCTGAGTTACTGGTGGGCGCAGTTCAAGGACGAGTGGAAGGACCGGATGGAGCAGGCGAGGGCAGCATGAGCGGGCGCGAGACGATCGGTTGGGCCGATTTCGAGAAGGTGCTGATCTGCGCCGGCACGGTGCGGCGCGTCGAAGAGTTCCCGCAGGCGCGCAAGCCGGCGTGGAAAGTATGGGTCGATTTCGGTCCCTACGGCGTGCTCAAGACCAGCGCGCAGATCCGCCATCTGTATGCGGTCGAGGATCTCGTCGGCCGACAGGTCGTCGGCGTCATCAACTTCCCGCCGAAGCAGGTCGGCCCGTTCGTGTCGGAGTTCCTGCTCACCGGCTTCCCGACCGACGACGGCGTGGTGATCACCACCATCGAACGGCCCGTGCCGAACGGAACCCGTCTGGCCTGACATTGGCAGTCGCGGCGGAAACGAAAACGGGCGGCCTGGGCCGCCCGTTTCTATTGCTGCGTCGAGGCGCGATCAGAGCGCTTCGAAGATGCCCGCCGCGCCCATGCCGGTGCCGATGCACATGGTCACCATGCCGTACTTCTGCTGGCGACGACGCAGGCCGTGCACGATGGTTGCGGTGCGGATCGCACCGGTCGCGCCGAGCGGGTGGCCGAGTGCGATGGCGCCGCCGAGCGGATTGACCTTGGACGGATCCAGGCCGCTGTCGCGGATCACCGCCAGCGCCTGCGCGGCGAAGGCTTCGTTGAGTTCGATCCAGTCGAGCTGGTCCTTGGTGAGGCCGGCCTGCTTGAGCGCCTTCGGGATCGCCGCGATCGGACCGATGCCCATCACTTCCGGACGCACGCCGGCGACGGAGAAGCTGACGAAGCGCGCGAGCGGGGTCAGCCCGTAGTCCTTGATCGCCTGCTCGGAGGCGAGCAGCACGCCGGCCGCGCCGTCGCTCATCTGCGAGCTGTTGCCCGCGGTGACGCTGCCGCCGAACTGGCCGTTGCGGAATACGGGCTTGAGCTTGGCCAGGCCTTCGATCGACGAATCCGGGCGCGGGCCTTCGTCGATTTCGACCAGCGACTTCTTCACCCGGATCGTGTTGCCGCCCAGCTCCGGAATGCGCGAGATCACTTCGTACGGCGAGATCTCCGACTTGAACTCGCCGGCCTGGATCGCGGCGATGGCCTTCTGGTGCGAGGCCAGTGCGAACGCGTCCTGGTCCTCACGCGAGACCTTCCATTCCTCGGCGACCTTCTCGGCGGTGATGCCCATGCCGTAGGCAATGGCGACGTTCTCGTCCTTGGCGAACACCTGCGGGCTGAGTGCGACCTTGTTGCCCATCATCGGCACCATCGACATCGACTCGGTACCGCCGGCGAGCATCAGCTCGGCGTTGCCCAGGCGGATCTGGTCGGCCGCCATCGCGACGGCCTGCAGACCCGAAGAGCAGAAGCGGTTGATGGTCTGCGCGGCGATGGTGTTGGGCAGGCCTGCCAGCAGCGCGCCGATGCGCGCCACGTTCATGCCTTGCTCGCCCTCGGGCATGGCGCAGCCGATGATCGCGTCGTCGATGCGGTTGACGTCGATGCCCGGTGCCTGAGCGACCACGGAGCGGAGCACGTGGGCGAGCATCTCGTCCGGACGGGTGTTGCGGAACACGCCGCGCGGCGCCTTGCCGACCGGAGTGCGGGTGGCGGCGACGATGTAGGCGTCTTGAACTTGCTTGGTCATGTGTCTGGGTCCTGTGTCGTCGTCGCTCAATTGCGCAGCGGCTTGCCGGTCTTGAGCATGTGCGCGATGCGTTCCTGCGTCTTGGGCATCTGCGCCAGCGCGACGAAGTGTTCGCGCTCGAGCTTGAGCAGCCATTCCTCGTCGACCAGCGCGCCGCGATCGACTTCGCCACCGCACATCACGGTGGCGATGCGGGTCGCGATCTCGTAGTCGTGCGGCGAGATGAAGCGACCTTCCAGCATGTTGACCAGCATCATCTTGAAGGTCGCGATGCCGACATCGCCGGCGACCTGGATGCGGCGCGCGGGCAGGGGCGGGCGGTAGCCGGATTCGGCGAGCGCGCGCGCCTGCGCCTTGGCCACGTGCAGCAGCTCGAAGGCGTTGAAGACGACGCTGTCGGTGTCGCGGGCGAGCTTGAGTTCTTTCGCCTCGAGTGCCGAGGTGGACACCTTGCCCATCGCGACGGATTCGAACGCGGTCTTGAGCTGCGCGAACACGTCGCCGCCCGGACCGGCCGCTTCGGACGCGCGCACGGCGAATTCCTTCAGGCCGCCGCCAGCCGGCAGCAGGCCCACGCCGGCTTCGACCAGACCGATGTAGCTTTCCAGCGCGAACACGGTCTTCGCCGAGTGCATCTGGAACTCGCAACCGCCGCCGAGGGCGAGACCGCGAACAGCTGCGACCACCGGCACCAGCGCGTACTTGATGCGCTGGCTGGTCGCCTGGAAGTTCGCGACCATCGCCTCGAAGCCCTTCACGTCGCCGGCCTGCAGCAGGCCCAGCGCACCGGCGAGGTCGGCACCGGCCGAGAACGGCTCCTTCGGCTGCCAGATCACCAGGCCGGCGAAGTCGCGCTCGGCGATGGCGATGGCTTCCTGCAGACCGTTGAGGACATGGTCGTTGACCGTGTGCATCTTGGTCTTGAAGCTGACCACGGCGATGTCGTCGCCCTCGTCGGCCCACATGCGGATGCCGTCGTTCTCATAGACCGTACGGCCCTGCGAGAACTTCTCGCCGAGCAGCGGATCCGGGAAGCGCTGGCGCGCATAGACCGGGTTGGACGAACGCGCCACCTGCGCCTTGCGCGCGGGGCTGTAGCTGCCGTCGGCGGTGTGCACGCCGTCGCGACCGTCGAATACCCAGTCCGGCAGCGGCGCGCTGCTCATCGCCTTGCCGGCGACGATGTCCTCCGCGATCCACTCGGCGACCTGCTTCCAGCCGGCGGCCTGCCAGCTTTCGAACGGGCCCAGCGACCAGCCGTAACCCCAGCGCATCGCGAAGTCGATGTCGCGCGCGGTGTCGGCGATGGATTCCAGATGGAACGCGCTGTAGTGGAACGTGTCGCGGAAGATCGCCCACAGGAACTGCGCCTGCGGATTCGAGCTGGCGCGCAGCGCGGCGAACTTCTTCGCCGGGTCCTTTTCCTTGAGAATCGCGGCGATGTCGGCATCGGGTTCACCGGCCGAAGCGCGGTAGTCCTGCGCCTTCAGGTCCAGCACCAGGATGTCCTTGCCGCGCTTGGTGTACACGCCGGCGCCGGTCTTCTGGCCCAGCGCGCCCTTCTCGATCAGCGCCGCGAGCCACTTGGGTGCCTTGAAGTATGCGTGCCACGGATCGTCCGGCAGCGTGTCGGCCATCGTCTTGATGACGTGCGCCATCGTGTCCAGGCCCACGACGTCCGCCGTGCGGTACGTCGCCGACTTCGGACGGCCGATCGCCGGGCCGGTCAGCGCGTCGACGGTGTCGAAGCCCAGGCCGAGCTGCTCGGTGTGGTGCATGCCGGCCAGCATCGAGAACACGCCGATGCGGTTACCGATGAAGTTCGGCGTGTCCTTGGCGATCACCACGCCCTTGCCCAGCGCGGTGGTGAGGAAGGTTTCCAGCGCCGACAGCACATCTGCATCGGTGGTCTTGGCCGGGATCAGCTCGGCCAGGTGCATGTAGCGCGGCGGGTTGAAGAAGTGCACGCCGCAGAAGCGGTGGCGCAGTTGCTCGGGCAGCACTTCGGCGAGCTTGTTGATGCCCAGGCCGGAGGTATTGCTGGCGAGGATCGCGTGCTCGGCGACGAACGGCGCGATCTTCTTGTACAGGTCCTGCTTCCAGTCCATCCGCTCGGCGATGGCCTCGATGATCAGGTCGCAGTCGCGCAGCTGCTCCAGGCCCGTCTCGTAATTGGCCGCGGTGATGCGCTCGGCCAGCGACTTGCTCGCCAGCGGAGCGGGGCTGAGCTTGCCCAGGTTGGCGATGGCCTTGGCGACCACGCCGTTCGGGTCGCCTTCCTTGGCCGGAAGGTCGAACAGCACGGTATCGACACCGGCGTTGGTCAGGTGGGCGGCGATCTGCGCGCCCATCACGCCGGCGCCGAGCACGGCGACGCGCCGTGCAAGCAGTTTCTTAGGCATGTTATGCAAATCCTTGTTTTAGCAAGAAATCAACTTTTGAATCCGGCGGCGGCGAAGCGAATCAGTTCGCGTGCCGCACGCTCACGATGCGCCGCCTCGGTGACACCAGCGGGTCGCTTGATCAGGCCGAAATCGGCCATTGCGTAGGTCAGCGCGCCGGCCAGGAAGTCCAGGCGCCAGTACAGCTCTTCCTTGGTCAGGCCCGGCATGCAGCCGGCAATGGCCTTGGCGAACTCGCGCAGCACGTGGCCGTAGTGGTCGGACAGGAACTTGCGCAGGCGATCGTTCTTCTCGGCGTAGGCGCGGGCGACCACGCGGACGAAGGCGCCGCCGCCGTGGCGGTCCTGGGCCATCGCCAGCGCGGGCTGCACGAATGCAGCCAGGACAGGCTCCAGCTCGCCCGGGTGCTGTTCCAGCGCGGTGCGCAGGGCGCCCAGGCGCTGCGCGCTCATCTCGTCCATGCGGCGGCGGAAGACCTCGTTGACGAGGTTCTCCTTGCTGCCGAAGTGGTAATTGACGGCCGCGATGTTGACGTCGGCGCGGCTGGTGACCTGGCGCAGGGACGTGCCGGTGAAGCCGAATTGGGCGAACAGTTCCTCGGCGGCGCCGAGGATGCGGTCCTTGGTGGAGAAGTGGGCGGTAATGGCCATGATTCCTGGGTCGGGCGGGCTGAATCAAACGCTTGTTTGATGCTATGCCCGCGGGCCTGAACCGTCAACGAAATCTTCGGGCCAGACTGTGCAAAAGCCGTCGCCGATCCGTTAGAATTACCGGAGCCTTGTTGGCTAAACCCGCGTCCCGACGCGGGTTTTTCTGTTATCCTCGGGCGCGAACCAAAGGTTCGGCTGCCCGCCTACCCGGAGAGAATCCATGGCGCTGGAGCGCACCCTGTCCATCATCAAGCCCGACGCCGTCGCCAAGAACGTCATCGGTGAGATCTACACCCGTTTCGAGAAGGCCGGCCTGAAGGTCGTCGCTTCGAAGATGAAGCACCTGTCGAAGCAGGAAGCCGAAGGTTTCTACGCCGTGCACCGCGAGCGCCCGTTCTTCAGCGCGCTGGTCGAGTTCATGATTTCGGGCCCGGTGATGATCCAGGCGCTCGAAGGCGAGGGCGCGGTTCTGAAGAACCGTGAACTGATGGGCGCCACCAATCCGAAGGACGCCGCGCCGGGCACGATCCGCGCCGACTTCGCCGACAGCATCGACGCCAACGCCGTGCACGGTTCCGACAGCCTGGAGAACGCCGCGATCGAAATCGCGTACTTCTTCCCGGCCACGGACGTCTACGCCCGCTGAGCGTGACGCGACTACGGCCATGACCACGCAACGCGAACGCATCGAACTCCAGCTCGCCGACGCAGGCAATGCGCAGGCGCCGGAAGCGCTCGTGCGCGCGGACATGGACACGGCCGGCAAGCGCGCGGTCGAAGCGAAGATGAACCTCTTCGACCTCGATCGCGCCTCGCTCGAGCGTTTCTTCGAGGAAACGCTCGGCGAGAAGAAGTTCCGCGCGCACCAGGTGATGAAGTGGATCCACCACCGCTACGTCACCGACTTCGCGGACATGACCGACCTGGGCAAGGCACTGCGCGCCAAGCTCGAGCAGCACGCCGAAGTGCGCGTGCCGCAGGTCGTGTTCGACAAGGCTTCCACCGACGGCACGCACAAGTGGCTGCTCGGCATGGACCCGAAGAACGCCATCGAAACCGTGTACATCCCCGACAAGGGACGCGGCACGCTGTGCGTGTCCTCGCAGGTCGGCTGCGCGCTCAACTGCCAGTTCTGCTCGACCGCGACGCAGGGCTTCAACCGCAATCTGTCGACCGCCGAGATCATCGGCCAGGTATGGGTGGCGGCTCGTCATCTCGGCAACGTTCCGCACCAACAGCGCCGCCTCACCAACGTGGTGATGATGGGCATGGGCGAACCGCTGGCGAATTTCGACAACGTCGTGCGCGCCATGAGCATCATGCGCGACGACCTGGGCTACGGCCTGGCCAACAAGCGCGTCACGCTCTCGACCGCCGGCATGGTGCCGATGATCGACCGCCTCGCGCTGGAGAGCGACGTCTCGCTCGCCGTCTCGCTGCACGCACCCAACGATGAGCTGCGCAGCGAACTGGTGCCGCTCAACAAGAAGTATCCGATCGAACAACTGATGGACGCCTGCGTGCGCTATGCACTGCGCAAGCGCGGCACCTCGGTGACGTTCGAGTACACCCTGATGAAGGGTGTCAACGACCAGCCGCAGCACGCGCGCCAGCTTGCGCGCCTCATGCGCCAGTTCGACAACGCCGTGCAGATGAAGGACGCGGCGAAGGTCAACCTGATCCCGTTCAACCCGTTCCCGGGCACGCGCTTCGAGCGCCCCGAGGAAACGGCGATCCGTGCGTTCCAGAAACTGCTCAACGACACCGGCCTGATCGCGCCGGTGCGGCGTACTCGCGGCGACGATATCGACGCCGCCTGCGGCCAGTTGAAAGGGCAGGTCATGGATCGCACGCGCCGCCAGGCGGAATTCCGCAAACACCTGCAATCGCAGGGCCTGGGCGACGAAGCCGCGTGATGCACGGAGCCGCCCGCCAGCCATGAACGTCCAGCGCCGACCGTCGAGCTTCGCCGCCACGACCGTTCTGCTGGTCGCGGTGCTGACGGTGGGTGCGTGCAGCAAGATGACGTTCATCCGCCAGGATTTCAGCCGGCAGGATTACGAGCGCACCTCGCCTGAGGTCGACGTCAGCGGGAAGGGGCACAATCGCAACGCTGCCGAAGCCAGCAAGCACATCCAGCTTGCGCAGGTGCGGATGATGGGCGGCGACTTCGCCAGCGCGGAAAGCGAAGCGAAGAAGGCGCTGCGCCTCGATCCGAAGATGGCCGACGCGCACACCGTCCTCGCCGCCACCGCCGCACGTCGTGGCGCCCCGGCCGAAGCCGGCCAGCATTACCTCAGGGCCGCCGAGCTCGAACCGGGCAACGGCGCGCTGATGAACAACTACGGCGCCTGGCTGTGCGGGCAGGGCCGCGCGGCCGAGTCACTGGAATGGTTCGACCGGGCCGTGGCCGCGCCCGGTTACGGGACGCCAGCAATGGCGTTGTCCAACGCCGGTGCCTGCGCGGCGCGTGCCGGCCAGGACGTTCGCGCCCAGCGCGACCTGCGCAAGGCGGTCGAACTCGACCCGAACAACGCCCAGGCCCTGGGAGGGCTGGCGGCCCTGGAATTCAAGCGCGGGAATGCCTTCGAGGCCCGTGCCTTCTCGGAGCGCCGCCTGGCGGCTGCCCCAGCGGACGCGGCCGCGTTGCAGCTTGCGTCACAAATCGAAGAAAAACTCGGCGACACGGCAGCCGCCGCAAGATACGTTCAGCGAATGAGGGCGGAGTTCCCGCAGACGCGAGGCTCCGGCATGGGGGATGACGGAACGCGATGATGTACTCGAACGAATTCGCGCCTGAAATGGGCGCCAGCTGCGGCGTGCGCCTGAAGCAGGCCCGCGAGAAGGCGGGGCTGTCGCAGGAAGACGTCGCCGTCAGCCTGAAAATCCCGGTGCGGGTCATCCGCCAGCTCGAGACGGAAGATCCGAGCCAGCTGGGTGCGCCCGTCTTCGTGCGCGGCCAGATGCGCAGCTACGCGCGCCTGCTCGGCGTGAACCTGGAAGACCAGCTCGGCTCGGCCAACACGCCGGTGGCACCGTCGGTACTGGTCAGCCATGCCCATACCCCGCGTGTGCGCCGCGTGTTCGAACAGGCGACGCGTCGCGCCATCTACATTGTCCTGACCGCGGCGATCGCCGTGCCGATCTGGATGGCGTCCAAGCAGCAGCTGAGCAAGCCGAGCGACGTCGAGACTCTCGACGTTGCCGCCGTGCCAGCAGCCAGTGCGCCGGCAACCACCACCGCCTCGACGGCCGCGGCGGCCGTGCAGCACCGCACGCCGCTGGTGGCCTCGATGGCGACCCTGCCCACGCAGGCCAACACCGCCGCGCTGTCGCTCAACTTCACCGGCAACAGCTGGGTGGAAGTGCGTGGCGCCGACGGTCGTATCCTCGAAAGCGGCGAACTCGGCGCCGGCCAGCAGCGCAGCTACTCGGCCAGCGAAATCTCGCGCGTGGTGCTCGGCAACTCCTCTGCCGTGGAGGTCCGCCAGGCCGGCAGGACGGTCGATCTGACGCCGTTCAGCCGAGCGAATGTGGCGCGCTTTACGCTATCCTCTGACGGTTCCCTCGCGCCGGTCTCGGACTGAGCCGCGCTGCAGGTGATCCCTTCGCACCGGCCTGCATCGCGGGCCGGTGTTCCTCATTGGATTCCCGCCGCATGGCGGGTCGACAGAGCATGGCAGCCTTCGAATGGCGTTAGACGATCTTCTCGACGAACACGAACAAAGCGAACGCGTCCTGCAGTGGCTGCGCAATAACGGCGCTGGCCTGATTGGCGGCATCGCGCTGGGCCTGGCGGCCATCGGCGGCTGGAAGTGGTGGGAACACCGCGGCACCCAGCAGCAGATGGAGCAGGCATCGCAGTACCAGGCCGCACTCGACGCCATCGAAGCCAAGGACAAGGCCGCCGAGGCCAAGGTCAAGGCGTTGGGCGAAGGTCCGTACCGCGCCCTGGCCTCGCTCGAACTGGCCCACGCGCAGGTCGATGCCCAGCAGCACGACGCCGCGATGGCGACGTTGCGCGGCATCCGCAGCGACGATCCGGCGATCACCGACATCGTCAACCAGCGACTCGCTCGCCTGCTGATCGAAGCCAAGCAGGCCGACGCCGCGCTGAAGCTCGTCGCCAGTGCGACGTCGGCGTCGGCGATCGAAGTCCGCGGCGACGCGCAGTTCGCGCTGGGCCAGCTGGAGCAGGCGCGAACTTCGTACGCGCAGGCGCTGTCCAAGCTCGACGTGGCCTCGCCGCAACGGCGCGTGGTCGAACTCAAGCTCACTGAAGTCGGCGGTACGCCCGCCAAGCCCGAGGCCAAGTCCTGATGAAGCACCGCTCGATGCTGCTGCGTTCCTCCATCGTCCTGCTGTGCGCGGCCTCGCTCGCGGGTTGCACGACCATCAAGGGCTGGTTCGGCGGAGACGGCAAGAAGGACGACGGCAAGCCGAATGAGCCGGTCGAACTGACCAAGATCACGCCCACGGTCACCGTGGCCAAGATGTGGTCGGCCAACGCCGGCAAGGGCGAAGGCCGCATCGGCGTGCGCCAGGGGCCGGTCGTGGCCGACGGTCGCGTCTATGCCGCGGCGATCGAAGGCGGCGTCCATGCGTTCGACCTCCAGACCGGCAAGCAGGTCTGGGAATACCGTCCCGACAAGAAGGCCGACGTGCTGCTGTCCGGCGGTCCGGGTGTGGGCGATGGCCTGGTCGTTGTCGGTGGACTCAATGGTGAGGTAATCGCCATCGACGCCGCCACCGGCGCGGAGAAGTGGAAGGCGCACGTGCCGAATGAAGTCATCGCCGCTCCGGTGATCGGCCTCAGCCTCGTCTTCGTGCGCTCCAACGACGGCCGCCTGACCGCGCTCGACGCAGCCACCGGCGAGCGTCGCTGGTTCTGGGTGCAGGACGTGCCGATGCTTTCCGTGCGTGGCAACGACGCACCGGTGCTGGGCCCGGGCTACGTGTTCATCGGCAGCGACGACGGTACCGTCTCGGCGTTGTCGGCCACCGACGGCCGTCCGCTGTGGGAACAGTCGATCGCGCAGCCGGAAGGCCGCACCGAGCTGGACCGCATGGCCGACGTCGACGGCACCCCGGTGCTGGACGGCACCACGCTGTACGCCTCCAGTTTCAAGAAGCAGACGATGGCCATCGATGCCCCGAGCGGTCGTCCGATGTGGTCGAGCGACCACGGCGGTGCGGGCCGCATCGGCCTGGGCACCGAGCGTCTGGTCGTGACCGATCCCACCGGCATCGTCTTCGGTCTGGACAAGGCCGGCGGCAGCGCCATGTGGCAGCAGGACGGCCTGGCCCGTCGCAACGTGAGCGGCGCGGCCGTGCAGGGCGACTACGCGGTCGTCGGCGATTTCGACGGCTACGTGCACTGGATCAAGCTGGAAAACGGCGAGTTCGCCGCGCGCGAGCGCGTCGGCGGCAAGGCAGTGAAGGCGGCGCCGGTCGTCGCCGACGGCATCGCCATCGTGCAGAACGTGAACGGCGAGCTGACCGCGTTCCGCCTGCAGTAACCGTCCAGCGACACCAGCGAGGACGAAACGGTCCGGGCGAGAGCCCGGGCCGTTTCCCTTTTCACGCCCGGCCCGTCATCATGCCGTACCCCGATTCCCCTCCGGATCGGACCGGGTTGGTCGCACGCCGGCCGCGACCAGCGTCGCCCGACTCGAACCCGAACCGACCCCTCATTCCGTCCCGGTCCCTGCCATGCTTCCGCTAGTCGCCCTCGTTGGCCGTCCCAACGTCGGAAAGTCCACGCTGTTCAACGCGCTGACGCGCAGTCGCGACGCCCTGGTCCACGACCAGCCCGGCGTCACGCGCGATCGCAACTACGGCGTGGCCCGTCCCGAGGGCAAGCGTGCCTTCGCGGTCGTCGACACCGGCGGCATCGCGGGCGAAGAAGAGGGCCTGTCCGGTGCGACCGCGCGCCAGGCGCGTGCCGCCGCGGAAGAAGCGGACCTGGTGCTGTTCGTGGTCGATGGCCGCGAAGGCGCCTCGGCGTTGGACGACGAAATCCTGGCGTGGCTGCGCAAGACCGCGCGTCCGACCATGCTGGTGGTCAACAAGACCGACGGCCTCGACCTCCAGGCCGCGCTGAACGATTTCGCCCGCTACGGCTTCAGCGACGTCATCGGGGTGTCCTCCGCGCACCGCCACAACATCGATGAACTGATCGACCGCACCCTCGCACGCGTGCCGGAAGAGGGTGCCGGCACCGAGCTCGATGCCGACCCCGCGCGCATCCGCGTCGCCTTCATCGGCCGCCCGAACGTGGGCAAGTCGACGCTGGTGAACCGCCTGCTCGGCGAGGAGCGCATGATCGCCTCCGAAGTGCCGGGTACGACGCGCGATTCGGTGTCCATCGACATGGAGCGCGACGGCCGTCTCTACCGTCTGATCGATACCGCCGGCCTGCGCCGCAAGTCGCGCGTGGACGAAGCGGTGGAGAAGTTCTCCATCGTCAAGACGCTGCAGGCGATCGAGCAGTGCCAGGTCGCGGTGATCATGCTCGACGCCAGCGAAGGCATCACCGACCAGGACGCGACCGTGCTCGGCTATGCGCTCGACGCAGGTCGTGCGCTGGTGGTCGCGGTGAACAAGTGGGACGGACTGACCGACTACCAGCGCCAGCAGGCCGAAGCGCTGCTCGCGCGCAAGCTCGGTTTCGTCGACTGGGCCGAAGCGGTGCGGATCAGCGCCAAGCACGGCTCGGGCCTGCGCGAACTGTTCCGCGCGATCCACCGCGCGCACGCCTCGGCCACGCACGAATTCAGCACCAGCGACGTCAACAAGGCGTTGGAAGTGGCGTACGAGAGCAACCCGCCGCCGACCGTGCGCGGACACGTCGCCAAGCTGCGCTACGCGCATCCGGCCAACAGCAATCCGCCGACGTTCGTCGTCCACGGCACGCGCCTGCGCACGCTGTCCGACACCTACAAGCGCTACCTCGAGAACTTCTTCCGCAAGCGCTTCAAGCTGGTCGGCACGCCGGTGCGTTTCGTGTTCAAGGAAGGCACGAATCCGTACGAAGGCAAGAAGAACGTGCTGTCCGAGCGTCAGGTCGCGAAGAAGCGGCGCATGATCCGGCACGTCAAGCGCGGCAAGTGAGTCGCGGGCGCACTCGCATCGCCGCGAGTGCCTTGCGTGCATCGATGACGTCCGGGCGCGACTTGCGCCATCATCGACGCATGCGCGATTCCCGGACATCCGCGTGAACCCGACCGCGTCCGACGTCACCCTCGGCATCCTCGCCGGTGGCCGCGCCACGCGGCTGGGCGGGCTCGACAAGGCCTGGCTCGAGCGCGACGGCGTCGCCCAGGTGCTGCGCTGGCAGCGTCGCTTCGCCAGCGAAACCGCCACGACGCTGGTCAGCGCCAATCGCCATCACGAGCGTTATCGCGATGCCGGCCTCGCCGTCGTCGCCGATCGCGTGAGCGAGGACATTGGCCCGCTCTCCGGACTCGACGCGCTGGCCGCGACGTGCGCCACGACGTGGCTGCTGACGATCCCGGTCGACCTGGTCGGCGTGAACGACTGCCTGCTGCCCAGCCTGTTCGCCGCCGCCGGCGACAACGGCGCGTTCGCGATCGACGACGACGGCGTGCAGCCGCTCGTCGCGCTGTGGCGCGTGGACGGCCTGCGTGTCGCGGCCGCGGATGCGATCGCCGCCAACCGGCCGGCCGTGCGTGGCTTGCAGGATGGGCTGCGCATGCACGCCGTGCGGCTCGAAGGCGTACGCTTCGGCAACCTCAACACCCCGGACGATCTCGCTGCCGCGGGCATCAAGACGAACGAATGAACGAATTCCCGACCGGCATCACCTTCGACGAAGCCGTAGCAATCGTGCGCGAGGTCGCGGCCGCGCACCGTCTGGAACACGAGACGCTGCCGCTGTCGCGCACGCACGGGCGCGTGCTCGCGACCGACGTGGTCGCGCCGCTCGCATTGCCGCCCTTCGACAACAGCGCGATGGACGGCTTCGCACTGCGCCATGCCGATCTGCGCGACGGCGAGACGCGCCTGCGCCTGACTGGCGAACAGTTCGCTGGACCCGACGCCGCCTTGCAGGTGGGCGAGGGCGAATGCGTACGCATCACGACCGGTGCGCCGATGCCGGCCGGTGCGGACACGGTGGTCATCAAGGAAAACACACGCGTCGAGGGCGATACCGTCATCGTGCTGGCTGCTCCGAATGCTGGCGCCAACGTGCGTTATTCCGGCGAGGACGTGGCGGTGGGGGATGTGGTGTTGCATGCCGGCACGCGGCTCACGCCCGCACGCGTCTCGCTCGCGGCGTCGCTGGGCCTGTCCTCATTGCGTGTCGCGCGACGGCCGACGGTCGCGGTGTTCAGCAGCGGCGACGAACTGGTCGAACCCGGCATGGCGCTGGCGCCCGGGCAGATCTACGACAGCAACCGCGAATTGCTGATGGGCCTGCTGCGCGCCGAAGGGCTGGAGCCGACCGCGTGGCCGCGTCTGCCGGACGATCCGCGCCAGGTCGAGATCGCGCTGCGCGATGCGGGCTGCGCGTTCGACCTCATCGTCACCTGTGGCGCGGTGTCGGCAGGCGAGAAGGACCACATCCCGGACGTGATCGGCCGCTTCGGCAAGATCCATTTCTGGAAGGTGCGGATGAAGCCGGGCATGCCGGTGCTGTTCGGCAGCCTCGACCAGGCCCGCGTGCTGGCGCTGCCCGGCAATCCGGTGTCGGTGTTCGCGACGTTCCTCGGCCTCGGCCGGCCGCTGATCGACGGCCTGCAGGGTCACGACGCGGCGCGTCCGGTCGAACGCGCGCAGCTGGTCTCGCCGCTGGAGAAATCGCACGCACGCCGCGAATTCATCCGCGCCCAGGTGTTCTGCGACGAACACGGCGTGCTTCGCGCCGATCCGAATCCCGCGGTCGGTTCGCACCGCCTGCGCGCGGTCAGCGACTCCAACGCGCTGATCGTGATCCCGGATGGACCGCAGCGTCTCGCCGCCGGCACCGTCGTCGACGTGCTGCGTTATGCCTGAAGCGCGCGCATGGCGCGATAATCCCGGCATGGACATCATCGAACGCATCGATCCCGCCGAAGCCCTGCGACGCCAGCGCGACGGCGCGGTGATGGTCGACGTGCGCGAAGCGCACGAACGCGCCACCGGCCTCGCCGAAGGCGCCATTGGCGTCGCCAAGGCCGAACTGGAAGCCGATCCGGCCGTTGCCTTGCCCGACCGAGACGCCGCGGTGCTGCTGATCTGCCAGTCGGGCCGACGCTCGCTGGACGCCGCGCAGGCGCTCCTCGCGGCCGGATACCGGCGCGTCGCCTCGGTCGAGGGCGGCACCACGCGCTGGATCGCCGAAGGCCTGCCGGTGACGACGCCGGAAGGCGACTTCGATTTCTACGACCGCTACTCGCGCCACCTGCGTTTGCCGGAAGTCGGCGAAGCCGGGCAGCGCAGGTTGCAGTCCGCGCGCATCGCGATGGTCGGCGCGGGCGGGCTTGGTTCGCCGGCGGCGTTCTACCTCGCGGCTGCGGGTATCGGCACGCTGGTGCTCGCGGATGACGACGTGGTCGACCGCAGCAACCTGCAGCGGCAGATCCTCCATACCGAAGACCGCATCGGTGTGCCCAAGGTCGATTCGGCGCGCATCGCGCTGTCGGCACTCAATCCGACGGTGCGCATCGAAACCTTCGCCGAGCGCATCACCGCGGACAACGTGGAACGGCTGATCGAAGGCGCCGACGTGGTCATCGACGGTGCCGACAACTTCCCGGTGCGTTATCTGCTCAACGACGCCTGCGTGAAGCTCGGCAAGCCGCTCGTGTACGGCGCCGTGCATCGCTTCGAAGGGCAGGTGAGCGTGTTCGACGCTGGACGCCATCGCGGCCACGCGCCGTGCTACCGCTGTCTGTTCCCCGAACCGCCGCCGCCGGAAGCCGCGCCGAACTGCGCCGAAGCCGGCGTGCTCGGCGTGCTGCCCGGCGTGATCGGCCTGCTGCAGGCGACCGAGGCGATCAAGCTGATCCTCGGCACGGGCGAACCGCTCACCGGCCGGTTGCTGCATTTCGACGCGATGGGAATGCGCTTCCGCGAAACGCGCTTGCCCGCCGATCCGGACTGCCCGGTGTGCGCGGCCGGGCGCGCGTTCCCCGGCTATATCGACTACGTGCGCTTCTGCGCCGCCTGACGGCGTTCAGCGCACCGAGCCGAGCGGATCGCGCCGGGTGGTGGGCGCTGGCCCGAGGAATTCCGCCAGCGCCTGCTCGAAGCGCGGATCGCTGCCGATGCTGGAATGGTCGGCGTCGGCGAGGTCGATCACGCGCGGCGGCTTGCCGAGCGCGGCGATGAGACGGCCGGTGTTGGCAGGCGGCACGACCTGGTCGCGACCGGCGCGCACCACCATTACCTCGCCCTGATAACCGCGCAGACGTTCGATGGAATCGAAGCGGTCCTTCACCAACCAGCGCACCGGGATCACCGGGTAATGCGCCTGCGCGACGGCCACGAGGCTGTCGAACGGTGCGACCAGCACCAGCCGCGACACCGGCCGCTGCGACGCCACATAGCTGGCCACACCGCTGCCCAGGCTGGAGCCGAGCACCACGATGGGCTGGCCCGGATGGCGCGAGCGCACTTCGTCGTAGATCGCCAGTGCATCGCCGAACAGCGCCGCCTCGCTCGGTGCGCCACCGCTGGCGCCGTAACCCCGGTACGACACCAGGTAGACGGCACGATCGGGCAACAGCCGGCCGAGTTGTTCGCGCCGGTTCTGGACGCTTTCGGCATTGCCGCCGAAATAGATCACGGGCTGCGCTGCCTGCGGGTTGAGCACCCAGCCGTGCAGGTTGACGTTCTCGCGGACCAGGGCGAAATCGGTCTGCGTCGCGTCCACGCGTGTGCCTTGCGGCAGATAGATCAGGTCGCGCTGCTTGGTGAACAGCCACGCGCAGATGCCGGCGTATCCGAGCAATGGCAGCGAAGCCCAACCCAGCAGTTGCTTGCGCATCGGCTACCTCGAATGGCGACGTTGTGCGGCCTCGAATGCGGCGAGCTGTTCCGGCGTCGCCTCGCGCTGATGTTGCGCCTTCCATTGTGAGAACGGCATGCCGTAGACGGCTTCGCGCGCCTCGTCCTTGGTCATGGTGATGCCGCGCTGCTCGGCGGCCTCGCGGTACCAGTCCGACAGGCAATTTCGGCAGAAGCCGGCATGGATCATCAGGTCGATGTTCTGCACGTCGGTGCGCTCGGACATCAGGTGCTGGAGCAGGCGCCGGAAGGCGGCGGCCTCGATCTGGGTGGTTTCGAAATCGGAGTCGGTCATGTCGGCCTCCCGCGGGGGCGGGCGATGGATTCGTGCGGAACCGGCGAGTTCGGCGATTCCTTGGGCGATAATGCGCAGCTCGACTGTAACCCAGTGCCCGGCATGACCGCCTCCACGAACCCGGCTCCCGCACGCATCCTCGACGGCAAGCGTATTGCCGAAGACCTGCTCGACAACCTCAAGAGCCGGGTCGATGCACGCGTCGCCGCGGGCAACTCGCGACCGGGCCTGGCCGTCGTGCTGGTCGGCAACGATCCCGCTTCCAGCGTCTATGTCCGCAACAAACGTCGTGCCGCGGAAAAGGTGGGCATCCGCGCCATCGACTACGACCTGCCGGCCGACACGGGCAATGACGAACTGCTGGCGCTGATCGACCGGCTCAACGCCGATCCGGACGTCCACGGCATCCTCGTGCAGCTGCCGCTGCCGGACCGCCGCGACGCGACCGAACTGATCCACCGCATCGACCCGCGCAAGGACGTGGACGGTTTCCATCCGGAGAACGTCGGCCATCTGGCACTGCGCCAGTTCGGCCTGCGCCCGTGCACGCCGCGCGGCATCACCACGCTGCTGGCCTACACGGACCGTCCGGTACGCGGGCAGAGCGCCACGATCGTCGGCGTGTCCAACCACGTCGGGCGGCCGATGGCGCTGGAACTGCTGATCGCCGGCTGCACTGTCACCAGCTGCCACAAGTTCACCCCGCAGCAGGTGCTGGAAAGCTCGGTGCGCAACGCCGACATTCTTGTCGTCGCGGTCGGCCGCCCCGGCCTGATCCTGGGCGAGTGGGTGAAGCCGGGCGCGGTGGTGATCGACGTGGGCATCAACCGCCTCGACGACGGCCGCCTCGTCGGCGACGTCGGTTTCGCGGCCGCGGCTGAACGCGCGAGCTGGATCACGCCCGTGCCGGGCGGGGTGGGGCCGATGACCGTGGCCACGCTCATGCAGAACACGCTGGAAGCCGCCGAGGCGGCGGATTCGGGGCGCGGCTGGACGCAGGTGCGCTGAGCCGGACTCCCTCTCCCCTTGCGGGAGAGGGACAGGCCGTCGAAGGCGGCCAGGGGGAGGTACGCCACGCATCGCGCGTCTCGACCCCTCATCCGGCGCTTCGCGCCACCTTCTCCCGCAAGGGGAGAAGGGAAAAGTCAGTCGCCTGCATCTGGAACGTCGCGTCCTGTCCCTGCGACGAGCGCCTCAATGCCCGAACGCGTTACAATAACGCGCTTCATCCTCCCGGCCCCCGCTCATGCTGCGCATCCAGGCTGAAGCACTTACCTTCGACGACGTTTCGCTCGTCCCGGCCCATTCGACGGTCCTGCCCAAGGACGTCTCGCTCGCAACGCGCTTTACCCGCGACCTGACCATCCGTCTGCCGATCCTGTCGGCGGCGATGGACACCGTCAGCGAATCGCGTCTGGCGATCGCGATGGCCCAGCTGGGCGGCATCAGCATCGTCCACAAGAACATGAGCCTGGAAGCCCAGGCCGCGCAGATCGCCTCGGTCAAGAAGTTCGAGGCCGGCGTGATCAAGGAGCCGTTCACCGTCGGCCCCGACACGACCATCGGCGAGGTGCTCAAGCTCACCCGTGCGCGCAACATCTCCGGCGTGCCGGTGGTGGAAGGCGGCCAGCTGGTCGGCATCGTCACCAGCCGCGACATGCGCTTCGAGAAGAAGCTCGACGATCCGGTCCGCCACATCATGACCAAGAAGGATCGCCTGGTGACGGTGCGCGAAGGCGCGACCGACGAGGAAGTGCTGGACCTGCTGCACAAGAACCGCATCGAGAAGGTGCTGGTGGTCAACGACGGCTTCGAGCTGCGCGGCCTGATCACCGTGAAGGACATCCAGAAGAAGTCCGACAACCCCAACGCCGCCTACGACACCAGCGAACGCCTGCTGGTCGGCGCGGCGGTCGGCGTCGGCGGCGACACCGAGGCGCGCGTGGAAGCGCTCGCCGCTGCGGGCGTGGACGTGGTGGTGGTCGACACCGCGCACGGCCATTCGCAGGGCGTGCTCGATCGCGTGAAGTGGGTCAAGAAGAACTTCCCGCAGCTGCAGGTCATCGGCGGCAACATCGTCACCGGCGACGCCGCGCTGGCCCTGATGGACTACGGCGCGGACGCGGTGAAGGTCGGCGTCGGCCCCGGTTCGATCTGCACCACCCGCATCGTCGCCGGCGTCGGCGTGCCGCAGATCACCGCGGTGTCGATGGTGGCCGAGGCGCTGCAGGACCGCATCCCGCTGATTGCCGACGGCGGTATCCGTTACTCGGGCGACATCGGCAAGGCGATCGTCGCAGGCGCGTCGAGCGTGATGATCGGCGGCCTGTTCGCCGGCACCGAGGAAGCCCCGGGCGAAGTCGAGCTGTTCCAGGGCCGCAGCTACAAGAGCTATCGCGGCATGGGCTCGCTGGGCGCGATGGAGCTGGGCTCCAAGGACCGTTATTTCCAGGACGCCTCCGACGCCGACAAGCTCGTTCCCGAAGGCATCGAAGGCCGCGTCCCGTACCGTGGTCCGCTGCGCGGCGTGGTCCACCAGCTCGCTGGCGGCCTGCGCGCGACGATGGGTTACGTCGGCTGCGCGACGATCGAGGACATGCGCAAGAAGCCCAGCTTCGTGCGCATCACCAACGCCGGCGCGCGCGAAAGCCACGTGCACGACGTGCAGATCACCAAGGAACCGCCGAACTATCGGGCGAGTTGATTGTTTGCAGGAAGGGAGACGCGAGTTTCCCTTTCTTGTTTTGAGCGAGTGCTTACGGAAGTCCACGGCCCCATGACCAACATCCACAGCGACAAGATCCTCATCCTCGACTTCGGCGCGCAGTACACGCAGCTGATCGCCCGCCGCATCCGCGAGATCGGCGTCTACTGCGAGATCTGGGCCTGGGACCACGATCCGGCCGAGATCGCCGCGTTCGGTGCGAAGGGCATCATCCTGTCGGGCGGTCCGGAATCGACGACGGAGCAGGGCGCGCCGAAGGCGCCGCAGGAAGTGTTCGATTCGGGCCTGCCGATCCTGGGCATCTGCTACGGCATGCAGACCCTCGCCGCGCAGCTGGGCGGCGCGACCGAAGCCGCCGACGCGCGCGAGTTCGGCCACGCCGAAGTCGAGCTGGTCGCGCGCGACGCGCTGCTGGGCGGGCTGTCCGACCACGACGGCGAGCCGCGCATCGATGTGTGGATGAGCCACGGCGACCACGTCGCCAAGGCGCCGCCGGGCTGGACCGTCACCGCCGTCACCGACCGCATCCCGGTCGCGGCGATGGCGCTGGAAGAGAAGCGCTGGTACGGCGTGCAGTTCCATCCGGAAGTGACCCACACCAAGCAGGGCCAGACCCTGCTGCGCCGTTTCGTCGCCGAGATCTGCGGCTGCCGCACGTTGTGGACCGCCGCCAACATCGTCGAGGACCAGATCGCTCGCGTGCGCGAGAAGGTCGGCAACGATGAAGTGATTCTGGGCCTGTCCGGCGGCGTGGATTCGTCGGTTGTCGCCGCGCTGCTGCACAAGGCCATCGGCACCCAGCTCACCTGCGTGTTCGTCGACACCGGCCTGCTGCGCTGGAACGAAGGCGACCAGGTGATGGCGATGTTCGCCGAGCACATGGGCGTGAAGGTCGTGCGCGTCAATGCCGCCGACCGCTATTACAAGGCGCTTCAGGGCGTCAGCGATCCCGAGGCCAAGCGCAAGATCATCGGCAACCTGTTCGTCGAGATCTTCGACGAGGAGTCGGCCAAGCTGAGCAACGCCCGCTGGCTGGCGCAGGGCACGATCTACCCCGACGTGATCGAATCGGCCGGCAGCAAGACCGGCAAGGCGCACGTCATCAAGAGCCATCACAACGTCGGCGGCCTGCCGGAGAACATGAAGCTCGGGCTGGTCGAGCCGCTGCGCGAGCTGTTCAAGGACGAAGTACGACGTCTCGGCGTCGAACTCGGCCTGCCGCAGGCGATGGTCTACCGCCATCCGTTCCCGGGCCCGGGCCTGGGCGTGCGCATCCTCGGCGAGGTCAAGCGCGAGTACGCCGAGCTGCTGGCGCGCGCGGACCACATCTTCATCGAAGAGCTGCGCAAGGCCGATCTCTACGATCGCGTCAGCCAGGCCTTCGCCGTGTTCCTGCCGGTGAAGTCGGTGGGCGTGGTCGGCGACGCCCGCGCCTACGAGTGGGTCATCGCGCTGCGCGCGGTGGAGACCATCGATTTCATGACGGCCCACTGGGCGCACCTGCCGTACGACTTCCTTGGTCGCGTTTCCAACCGTATCATCAATGAGTTGCGCGGCGTTTCTCGAGTGGTCTACGACATCAGCGGAAAGCCGCCGGCGACCATCGAGTGGGAGTGACACCGCGCGATCCATCGCGCTGACGGCTGGGGGAGCCAATGGGGAAGGCGATCTTGTTGCTGGTGGTGAGCCTGATGGGCGGCGTGTGGTTCCTGCACGCCGGCCGGCTCATGACCGAGAAATCCATCGAGGAGCAGTACTACGTCGAGTCGAGCGCAATGGCGCGGTTCGACGCCGACTACCTGTGCGATCGGCTGTCCGACGATTTCCGCCACGACAGCATCACGTTCTCGCTGGGCGGCACGCAGCGCGAGACGTACGACAAGCAGGAATCCTGCGATGTCATGCGCGAAGCCTTCCGCGACTTCAAGCGCCTCAGCGCGCTGACCAACGGGCGCATGGGCCTTTCGATGGAGAACCGCATCGTCGAGGTATCGCTGTCGGAGGACCGCAAGGTCGCCCACGTCGAAGCGATCGGCGTCGTGCGCCTGGGTGGGAGGATGCTCAGCCGCAGCCACTACGTGGACCGCCTGGTCCGCCGTAACGGACGCATCCTGCATGAAGCGTCCGAATCCAAATCCTGGCTCTACATTCCCGCAGGGAAGTGAATAATCAACAAGTTACGCGATAATTATCGCGTAACTTATGAGCGGGAAGTCAGAACGAATCGCCAGGTACCCGCACCCAGCCTTCCATTAGCACGCGGGCGCTGCGGCTCATGATCGCCTTGGTCACGGTCCACTGGCCATCGTCCATCCGTGCCTGAGCGCCGACACGCAGCGTTCCGGACGGATGGCCGAAGCGCACGGCTTCGCGTTCGCCGCCGCCAGCGGCACGGTTCACCAGCGTGCCGGGAATCGAAGCGGCGGTGCCGATGGCGACTGCGGCAGTACCCATCATCGCGTGGTGCAGCTTGCCCATCGACAGGGCGCGCGCGTGCAGGTCGATCTCGCCGGCGGCGATGCGCTTGCCGCTGGAGGACACGTAATCCTGCGCCGGCGCGACGAAGGCGACCTTGGGCGAGTGCTGGCGCGTGGCAATCTGGTCGAGGTTCTCGATCAGGCCCATGCGCAACGCACCGTGCGCGCGGATCGCTTCGAACCGCGCGAGCGCCTTCGGGTCGTCGTTGATCGCGCCCTGCAGCTCGGTGCCGGTGTAACCCAGCTCGGCGGCATCGAGGAAGATGGTCGGGATGCCCGCGGTGATCATCGTCGCCTTGAACGTGCCCACGCCCGGAACCTCGAGATCGTCCACGAGGTTGCCGGTCGGGAACATCGAGCCGCCTTCGCCGTCGTCGGACGGGTTGAGGAACTCCAGCTGGATCTCCGCCGCCGGGAAGGTCACGCCGTCGAGTTCGAAGTCGCCGGTTTCCTGAACCTGTCCGCCGGTGATCGGCACGTGCGCGACGATGGTCTTGCCGATGTTCGCCTGCCAGATGCGCACCGTGCAGATGCCGTCCTGCGGAATGCGGGCCGGATCGATGATCCCGGCGGCGATGGCGAGCGGGCCGACTGCCGTGCTCAGGTTGCCGCAGTTGCCGCTCCAGTCGACGAAGGCCTTGTCGATGGACACCTGGCCGTAGAGGTAGTCGACGTCGTGGTCGGGCACGGACGACTTGCCGATGATCACGCACTTGCTAGTGCTCGACGTCGCCCCGCCCATGCCGTCGGTGTGCTTGCCGTAGGGATCGGGCGAGCCGATCACGCGCATCAGCAGCGCGTCGCGCGCCGGACCGGGGACGCGCGCACGCTCGGGCAGATCCTCCAGACGGAAGAACACGCCCTTGCTGGTGCCACCGCGCATGTAGGTGGCGGGAATGCGGATCTGCGGTGCGTGGCTCATGGCGTGTTCGCTTCTGTGTTCGCGGTTTGAAGATGTCATCCCCGCGAAGGCGGGGATCCAGCCGTCCGACGCCTCAGGCTTGCCGTCGGTCGTGACGTCGCGGCGCGTTGGATTCCCGCCTTCGCGGGAATGACGGCTTTTGTATCAAGCGCCGTCCGGAATCTCAGGCTCGACCAGCTTGGCCAGCATCTCCAGCGACTCTTGCCAACCGAGGTAGCAGAACTCGACGGGGATCGAATCGGGAATGCCCTGCTGGACGACGTGCAGTTCCGTGCTGACCATGCCGCGCTTCAGCGTCACGGTCACTTCCATCTGGCCGGGCAGGTCGGGATTGTCGAACTGGTCGTTGTAGCGGAGCTTCTCGCCAGGCACGAGTTCCAGGTACGTGCCGCCGAAGGAATGGCTGCCACCGGTGCCGAAGTTGGTGAACGACATGCGATAGCCGCCGCCCACGCGCGCGTCCATCGAGTGCACCTTGCCGGTGAAGCCGTGCGGCGGGAGCCACTTCACCATCGCGTCGGGGTCGAGGAACGCGCGGTAGATGCGCTCGGCCGGAGCGCGGATGACGCGATGCAGGGTGACGGTGCCGGGCATGTCGTTACTCCTCCTTGCTGTGATGGAGCGGTGGCCTGACCGGTGTCAGGCCGCCGCCTTGGACGACTCCAGGAAATCCTGTGCGAAGCGCTGCAGCACGCCGCCGGCTTCGTAGATCGACACTTCCTCGTCGCTGTCGAGGCGGCAGGTCACGGGTACTTCGACCCGCTCGCCGTTCTTGCGATGGATGACCAGCGTCAGGTCCGCGCGCGGCTTGCGCTCGCCGGTGACGTCGAAGGTCTCGGTGCCGTCGATGCCCAGCGTCAGGCGATTGGTGCCCGGCTTGAACTCCAGCGGCAGCACGCCCATACCGATCAGGTTGGTGCGATGGATCCGCTCGAAGCCCTCGGCCACGATCGCCTCCACGCCAGCCAGGCGCACGCCCTTGGCGGCCCAGTCGCGCGAGGAACCCTGTCCGTAGTCGGCGCCGGCGATGATGATCAGCGGCTGCTTGCGCTCCATGTAGGTCTCGATGGCTTCCCACATGCGCACGACCTGGCCGTCCGGTTCGATGCGCGCCAGCGACCCCTTCTTCACCTGGCCGTCGACCACCGCCATCTCGTTGAGCAGCGTCGGGTTGGCGAAGGTGGCGCGTTGCGCGGTGAGGTGGTCGCCGCGGTGCGTCGCGTACGAATTGAAGTCCTCTTCCGGCAGGCCCATCTTCGCCAGGTATTCGCCGGCGGCGCTGCTGGCGAGGATCGCGTTGGACGGCGACAGGTGGTCGGTCGTGATGTTGTCGCCCAGCACCGCCAGCGGACGCAGCCCGCGCAGCGTGCGTTCGCCGGCCAGCGCGCCTTCCCAGTAGGGCGGGCGGCGGATGTAGGTGCTCTGCGCGCGCCAGTCGTAAAGCGGGCTGACCCTCTCGCCGTGTTCCACGCGCACGTTGAACATCGGTCCGTAGACCTTGCGGAACTGCTCGGGCTTCACGCTCTGCGCGACGATCGCGTCGATCTCCGCGTCGCTCGGCCAGATGTCCTTGAGGTGGACCGGCTTGCCGTCGCCATCGATGCCGAGCACATCGCGTTCGATGTCGAAACGCACGGTACCGGCGATCGCGTAGGCCACCACCAGCGGCGGCGAGGCGAGGAACGCCTGCTTCGCGTAGGGATGGATGCGGCCGTCGAAGTTGCGGTTGCCCGACAGCACGGCGGTGGCGTACAGGTCGCGGTCGATGATCTCCTGCTGGATCGCCGGATCCAGCGCGCCCGACATGCCATTGCAGGTGGTGCAGGCGAAGGCGACGATGCCGAAGCCGAGTTTCTCCAGATCCGGCAGCAGCTTCGCTTCTTCCAGGTACAGCTGCACGGCCTTCGAGCCCGGCGCGAGCGAGGACTTCACCCACGGCTTGCGGGTCAGCCCGCGTGCGTTGGCGTTGCGCGCCAGCAGCGCGGCGGCGATGACGTTGCGCGGATTGCTGGTGTTGGTGCAGCTGGTGATGGCGGCGATGATCACCGCGCCGTCCGGCATCAGGCCTTCGGCTTCCTGCGCCAGCGCCTGGTCGAGGTTGACCGCGATGCCGCGTTCGGCGAGGTCGGAGGTCGGCAGTCGCTTGTGCGGGTTCGACGGGCCGGCCATGTTGCGCACGACACTGGACAGGTCGAACGTGAGCGTGCGTTCGTACTGCGCATTTTGCAGGTTGTCGGCCCACAGGCCGGCGGTCTTCGCGTAGGTCTCGACCAGCTTCACCTGCGCGTCCTCGCGGCCGGTGAGGCGCAGGTAGTCCAGGGTCTGGCCGTCGATGAAGAACATCGCCGCGGTCGCGCCGTACTCGGGCGCCATGTTGGAGATCGTCGCGCGGTCGCCAAGGGTGAGGCTGGCGGCGCCTTCGCCACGGAATTCCAGGTACGCGCCGACGACCTTCTCCTTGCGCAGGAATTCGGTCAGCGCCAGCACGATGTCGGTGGCGGTGATGCCGTCCTGGCGCTTGCCGGTGAGCTCGACGCCGATGATGTCCGGCAGGCGCATCCACGAGGCGCGGCCAAGCATCACGTTCTCCGCCTCCAGACCGCCGACGCCGATGGCGATCACGCCCAGCGCATCGACGTGCGGCGTGTGGCTGTCGGTGCCCACGCAGGTGTCGGGGAAGGCGACGCCCCTGCCGTTATCGTCGCGTTGCGTCTGGATCACCGGCGACATCTTCTCCAGGTTGATCTGATGCATGATCCCGTTGCCCGGCGGGATCACGTCGACGTTCTCGAACGCCAGCTTGGTCCAGTCGATGAAGTGGAACCGGTCCTCGTTGCGGCGATCCTCGATCGCGCGGTTCTTGGCGAACGCGTCCGGATCGTAGCCGCCGCATTCCACCGCCAGCGAGTGATCGACGATCAACTGCACGGGCACCACCGGATTGACCTTGGCGGGATCGCCGCCCTGGTCGGCGATGGCGTCGCGCAGGCCGGCCAGGTCCACCAGCGCGGTCTGGCCGAGGATGTCGTGGCACACCACGCGCGCCGGGAACCACGGGAAGTCCAGGTCGCGACGGCGTTCGATGAGCTGCCTCAGCGAATCGGTCAGCGTCGCCGGGTCGCAGCGCCGCACCAGGTTCTCGGCGAGCACGCGCGAGGTATAGGGCAGGGCATCCCAGGCGCCGGGTTGGATCGCATCGACCGCCTCGCGCGCGTCGAAGTAGTCCAGCGAGGTACCGGGAAGCGGCTTGCGGTATTGGGTGTTCATCGGCGATCGAAACCTGGAGTGGCGGGCGGCCGTGGCGCGAGGCCGTCGGTGGCTGGCTGGCCGCGCAGACGCGGGGAACGCCAATTTTGCCACTTCCGGCGAGTCGGTTGGCTGACCGGATGCGGCGGGACGCGTTCGACGATGGAATGAGGACGGCGCGTCGGGCATCCTGTCGCGATGGTTCAGGAAACGACGAGCGCGCAGGCCTTCCCGGACGACGACGTGCGCTGGATGCGCCACGCGCTGGCGCTGGCGGAACGCGCCGAGCGCGAGGACGACGAGATCCCGGTCGGCGCGGTGCTGGTGTCGGCCGACGGCGAGGTGCTGGGCGAGGGCTGGAACCGCAACATCACCGAACACGATCCCACCGCGCACGCGGAGATCGTCGCCATGCGCCAGGCCGGCCAGCGCCTGAACAACCATCGCCTGCTGGGCAGCACGCTCTACGTGACGCTGGAGCCCTGCGCCATGTGCGCGATGGCGATGGTGCATGCACGGGTCGCGCGCGTCGTGTACGGGGCGACCGATCCGAAGACCGGCGCCGCGGGCAGCGTGTTCGACCTGCTCGCCGACCCACGCCACAACCATCGCGTGCAGATCACCGGCGGCGTCCTCGGTGAGGAAGCCGGCCTGCGCCTGACCACGTATTTCCGCCGCAAGCGCGGCAAGACGTCCTGACGACGGTCAGCGTCGCGTTGCGACGCTGCAGTCCATGCCCGCGCCTGCATGCACGGTGCGCGGCAATCCCACGGGAATGTCGCGCAATCGTGCTTCCATCCCGCGTGTGAGGTGGAGCCGCCCGTCCGAGGTGACCAGCAGGGCGCAGCCCAGGCGCATACGTGCCAGCAGGCGATCGAAGCCCGGTTCGCCGGCCACCATCAGCGCGGTCGCGGCCATGTCGGCCAGCACCGGATCGTCGGCGAGCACGGTGGTCGCCGCGCTGCGACGCTGTGGTCGCCCTTCGCGCGGATCGACGATGTGGCCGCCGCCGTCGGTCCGTCGTCGCAGGTAATCCCCGGACGAGGACAGGGCCTCGCCGTCGCGCAGTCGCACGGTGCCCAGCAGTTCCTTCGGACCGCGAACGCCGACTTCCCAGTCCGCGCCGCGGTCGTGTCCGAGCGCGAGCACGAAGCCGCCGACGTAGACCAGCGCATCATGCAGGCCGTGCTCCGCCAGTACGCGCTGCGCCTGCAGCGAGGCGTAGCCTTCGGAGAGGCCATTGAGGTCCAGCGAAACCGCCGGATTGCGGCTGCTGATCGTGGTGCCGTGGACATCCACGTCGATCATCGCGGGCGCTTGCGCGACCAGCTGCTCGATGCGCGGCGCGGCCGGCGCGGCGGTGCGCACGGGGTAATCGCCAGTGTGGAATCCCCATGCGCCGATCAGTTTCCCGGCGGCAGCGTTGAACAGGCCATCGGTGAGGTCGTAGCCGCGCTGCGCATGGCGGATCATTTCCGCCATGTCGGCATCGACTTCGCGTGATTGGCCGCGCGCGAGCGCCTCGTTGAGGCGGGTGAGTTCGCTGGGTTCCCAGGCGTGCCAGCGGCGATGGTCGTCCGCGAGCTTGCGGCCGATCGCGGACAAGGCCGTTTCGGCGCTTTCGCGATCGCGCGTCTGCACGACGATGCGCGCACGCGAACCGAAGACGAGGTATTCCGCCTCGACCTGCGCGACCGGCCGCAACCGCACCAGCGCCGTCGCCACGATCGCGACGAGTGCCACGACCACTGCCAATCGTCCGAGGCGGAGCCTGCCGATCGGGCGACGCTGGCTCTTCATGGCTCGGGCGTGTCGGCCAGTCGGGCGAGAAAGCGGGGCAGGACGTATTCGCGCGCGTCTACGCCGTCGAAGTCCCACGGATCGGCGTCGATGGACGCGTCGGGCCGACGCAGGCGGGCGCGTGTGGCGATCTCGTCGCCCTCGCGCGGCGCGGTATCCAGACGCCATGTGCGCCCATCGACGCTCCACTGCAGCGCCCACTGTGTCGGCGAAACCACACGTGCGATGGCGGCGATCCTGTCGTCCGAGAACGACACCGCGTCCGGATGCACGGTGATGTTCGACGCCAACGACTCCGGCAGCGTTTCCAGCAGATCCGCCAACGGCGCGCTGCAGGGCTCGGGCGATTGGCCGGTGTCGCGGCAGCGCCACTCGATCCAGGCGCGCAATGCGTCATGTTGTTCCAGCAGCAGGGCCATGCCGAGCCATGTGTCGTATCCCGTGTCCGGATCGACCTCGCCGGCGCGAACCGCATCCAGGAGGGCGTCGGCGTCGCCGAATCCGCTCTGCTCCAGCAGCTCTTTGCGCTGTTCGCGCAGGTCGAAGGCGCGACGCGACGCCGCGGCCAGTTCCAGCGCCTTTTCCGGTGCCATGCCTACGAAGAAAGGTTCCATCGTCGTCTCACATTCCCTGGTCGTGGGTCGTGCCGCCGTCGAGCCGTACCTGGTTGGGCGTGATTTCCGAGAACGGCAGCACCTTGCCGCCGAACTTGCGCGCGAACACCTCGGCATCGGCGCGCAGGGCGAAGCTGGCCAGGGTCGGTCCCATGCTGCCGACGCGACGCGAGCCTTCGACGTAGAAGGCGTCCTCGACGCGGATCCAATGTCCTGCCGGTGTCTCCCAGTTGGCGCGCGCCATGTCCTGGGTATAGGCGCCGTCGACCTTGCGCACCTGTTCGGGCATCAGCACGACCGACAACAGTTCCACCGTGTCGCAGAAGTACGAGGTCTTGCCGTCGGCGTAACGGATCTGCCCCTTCGGGCCGGGGAAATCCGCCAGCGTCATGCCGTCGAGTTCGCAGATCTCGCCTGCGCGCGGCTCGATCGGCGCGGTTGTCACCGACGTGCGCTCGCCACAGGCGGACAGCAGGAGCGCGGGCAGGGCCAGCGCGACAAGGCGGCGCAATCGCGCGCGCCCATTCGAACGCAATGTCATCGGAACCTCCAAAGGGCGATGCCCAGCGGTGCGACGATCCACGACAGCATCACCACGCACAGCAGGACGGGGTTGTTCCAGTGGTCCGACAGCAGCGTTTCCATGCCGAAAGCGCTGCGCATCGACTCCATCCCGAACACGTTGAGTACGCGGAACACGTCCGCCGGATTGAGCAGCAGCGCGTACGGCGCCCACGTCGATGCGTTGCGTCCGGCGGAGGCGACGAGCACACCCAGCAGCGCGAGGTCGAACACCAGAACGAAGAAGAACCAGATCGCGATCGCCGCGCCCGATGCGCGGGCGCGTTCGCGCGAAACGACGGACACCAGTACGGCGATGCTGAGGAAGGCGAGGCCGAGCAGCAGCGTGCTGCCGACGAAGGTGAGGTAGAGCAACAGGCCGTCGGCGTCGAGGCGTCCGGCCAGCGGCAGCAGCGCGGCCCCGAGACCGGCGAGCGTGGACAGGCCCAGCGCCGCGCCGAGCCCGCAGTACTTGCCCAGCAATAGTCCCTGTCGCGATATCGGCATCGACAACAACAGGTCGAGCGTGCCGCGCTCGCGCTCGCCGACGATCGCGTCGAAGCCAAGCAGAAGCGCGATCAGCGGCACGAGGTAGATCGCCAGGCTGGTCAGGCTTGCCACGGTGACGCCGATGCCGCGGAAACCCACCTCACCGCTCTGAGCGCCACCGAAGTACGCGATCAGCAGCGCGAAGACCGCCAACACCAGCGCCACGGCGAGTACCCACCGGTTGCGCAGGCGATCGCGGAATTCCTTGCCGGCGACGGCGAGGAAGGGACGCAGCGCCGAGTGGTTGGCAACCGACGGGGCGATGTGCGCATCGTGCTTCATGCATCCGCTCCACGGTGGGACAGACGCAGGAAGACATCCTCCAGCGTCGGATCGGTGACTTCGAACCCGGAGATCGCATCGCCGAGCGAAGCCAGCAACGCGATCAGCGGGACCTTTCGTGTCATGGGCGCTTCGAAGCTCAGGCGATGGCCGTCGACGATCGTCGGGCCGAAGCCCGCGTCGGATACCGCACGATCGATGCGTTCGATCGCGTCTGGGCGCAGCTCCACGCGCACGCGCGCCGGCAGTTCAGCCGTGCGCCCCAGCTCGGCGACGGATCCGTGCGCGAGCAGCCGTCCGTTCGCCATGATCGCCAGCGAATCGACGCGCGGTTCGATCTCCGACAGCAGGTGCGAGCTGATCACCACGCTGACGCCGTCGTCGCGCAAATCGTCCAGCGCTTCGTAGAACGTGCGGGTGGCGACCGGGTCGAGGCCGTTGGTGGGTTCGTCGAGCAACAGCAGCGAAGGCCGGCCGATCAGCGCCTGGGCGAAACCCAGCCGCTGACGCATCCCCTTGGAGTACTCACGGACCTTGCGGTGCGCTGCGTCGACCAGGCCCACGCGTTCGAGCAGGCCTTCGCAGGCGCGCGCGTCCGCGGACTTGATGCGCGCGAAGAAGCGCAGCGTCTCCAGACCGCTGAGGTTGTCGTACAGCGCGAGGTTCTCGGGCAGGTAGCCGATCCCGCGTCGCACCGACAGCGGACTTCCGCGCTCGATCCGCTCGCCGCGGATGCGGATCGTGCCGAGGGTGGGGCGCAGGATGCCGAGCATCATCTTGAACAGCGTGCTCTTGCCGGCACCGTTGTGGCCGGTGAGGCCGAAGATCTGGCCGGCTTCGACGCGCAGGCTGACGTCGTCGACGGCGTGCACGGCACCGTAGTGCATGCTCGCGCCGTCGATCTCGATCATCGCCACGCTCACGGCGATTCTCCGCGCGGCTTGCCGCGTTCGAGCCACTGCGCCCAGTCCGCGTGGTGCGGGCGCATCGCCGGCTTCTCGTCGACGATGGTTGCCACGCGCATCACCGGGAACTGGCGCGCGATCATTTTCAGGGTCTGCATCACGGGACTGTTGTCCAGAAGCTTGACGAAGGGATAACGGGTGACCATGCGGTCGACCGCGTCGCTGGCCTCGAACGGAACATCCCCACGGGCATCGCCGTCCTGGTCCCAGCCGAGGTAGTTGCTCCAGAAATTGCCGCCGCCACGGCCCCACTGCACATCGCGCGAGGCGACATAGCGCACCTGTTCGCCGTTGTGGATGAAGTCGTTGCCGTCCACCTCGTTGTGGTACGAGCCCGCCCACAGATGCATGCCGACGCGATTGCCGGCGACGAGGTTGCCGCGCAGGACGTTGTACTCGGCGTCGTAGACGAACAGGCCGCGCGCGTTGCCGACGCTGATGTTGTCGGCGATGGTCGAATCCTGGAGCGTGCGCAGCATGATCCCGTGATCGGCATTGTTCCATGTGCGGTTCCCGATCACCTGGATGTCGCGCACTTCCATCAGCGCCAGTCCGCCGAGGTTGTCGTGGCTGTCGTTGCCCTGCCAGACATTGCGGTAGGAGTTCATGTAGTGCGATCCGTATCGCACATGGTGGATCTCGTTGCCGATGAATCGCGCGTCGTGGGACACGTCGACGTAGATGCCGTCGCGGGTGAAGCTGATCTGGTTGTGCAGGATGCGGGCGCGCTGGCTGTTGTAGAGCTGGATGCCGTTGCCGCGCTGCGACGAGAGCCGGTGGCGCATGCCGGTCACCAGGTTTCGCTCGATCAGCACGTCATCGGCCTTTTCGATCCACAGGCCGAACAGCACGTTCGCGAACACGCATTCGCGCACGATCGCGCGGTGCGATCCGGGTTGCAGGTAGATGCCCGCGTTCTGCTGGCCGAGGTCGCCGCCGCCGTCGCGCACGATCAGCTTCTCGATGCGCACGTCGGGCGAGGCGACGCGGATCACGTCGCCATGACCGTCGCCGCTGACGCTGACGCCCTCGGCGCCCAGCAGCGTCAGCGGCTTGTCGATGCGCAGGTTCTCGACGTAGCGGCCGCGTTCGATCTCGATAACGTCGCCGGCGCTGGCGCGCTCGATGGCATCGCCGATGCGTTCGCCGGCACGCACCTGCAGAGTGGCGGCTTCCGGTTTCGCGCAGGCCAACGCGCCGAGAAGTCCGGCCAGCATCGCAACGGTCCGCGCATTCACCGTATTCACTCGGTCAGCCTCAACGGAATGAAGTGGCCATCGCGTCCGACCGGCGTGAGCGGCTGGCCGGCCTTGGTGCGTCGCTTGCGCTCGCTGGCAAGCGGAGGGCAGGCGTGGTCGTCGTAGTACAGGACCATGCAATCCAGACACTGCATGCATTCGCTCGGGTCGATGCGGCCGCGCTCATCGATGGCCTGCGAACCGCAGCCAGCGGCGCAGGCCTTGCAGGTGCTGCACTCGGCCTTGCGCCACAGCCCAAACAGGCGGAAGCGCGAGGGAATGGCAAGACCCGCACCGAGCGGACACAGGTACTTGCAGAACGGACGCTCCATGAACATCGACGCGACCATCAGCAAAGTCCAGAACACGACGAACGGCCAGCTTCGCGTCCACACATGGACGAGGAACGTGGTCTTGAACGGTTCTACTTCGGCCAGGCGTTCGGCCAGTGCCATAGAGTGCAGCGACGCGGCGACAAGCACCGCCAGCACCACGTACTTGGTCCAGCGCAGCCGGTGGTGCCAGCGCGATGGCAGCTTGAACTGCCACTTCTTCAGACCGATGCGGCCGGCGAACTTGTACAGCAGTTCTGAGAGCGAGCCGTACGGACACAGCCATCCGCAGAACACGCCGCGTCCCCACAGCACGATGGTGATCGCGATGAAGATCCAGAACAGGAAGATCAGCGGATCGCTCAGGAACAGATCCCAGCGCCAGCCGTCGCGAACCGAGTGGAGCAGGGTGAGCAACTGCACGACCGACGGCTGTGCGAGTTGCGAGAACCCGACGAACACGACCGCGACCAGCCACACCGTGATGTGCGGCCACAGGATCCAGCGCTTGTCGGTGCGGCGCGAGCGGGCGGCCCAGCGACGGTGCGTCGCGTAGAAGGCGGCGGTGAACGCGAGCAGGGTGACGAACCCCGCGATTTCCCAGCGCTTGTTCTTCCACGCCTGCACCCACGTCGGCATGGGCTTCTGCACGACCGGCCGACCGCCTTGCAGATGGCGTGACGGCAACCAGTACTCGGCGTCGAAGTTGGCGTATTCGGTCTGGTGTCCGACTTCGCTGCGGTTCGACAGGAAGGTCAGCTTCCACGGATACGCGGCGGAGAACGACGGGTCGCGCAGGACGAAGATGCCCGATTCGCGGTACTCCGGCGCACCCTCGGCTCGGATGCCGTGCAGGGTGAGGTAGTCGGTGTCGCGGAAGCTATGGACCTCGACGTCCTGCGACACCTGGATGCGATCGTAGATGCCGCCGCGCACGAAGGCCGAACCCTTGAACGAGCTGCTCCCGTCGCCGACGACGAAGATCGCGTGTTCGCCGGGCGCAAGGCCGGACATGAGGCGGCGGTACCCGGAATCACCGAGGATGCTGGTGCCGATTGACGGCGCGTTGAGGTAGCCGAACCACAGGTCGATGAACGGTTGTTCCGACGGCGGTGCGCCGACATCTTCGGCGCGTACGGTCAATCGTTGCACGCTGCCTTCGTCGACGAGCTGCGCCCAGTTGCGCGGCGTCGCATCGGCGACGAGTCGTGCCTGCGGTCGTTGCACCGCGTCCACCAGACCGACCTGGCGCGCGACGGCGTAGCTGCCACGGCTGATGGCCTGGTTCTCGGCGATAACCGTCACCGTTGCGCCGCTGACGGCCGCCATCGCGATGTGGTCGCCTTCGGCCTTGCCGAGTTCGTAGCGCGCGCCCGGTGGCGTGCCGTTGTACTGGGCGATGTAGCGCGACAGTTCCGATTCGGGGATGCCCGCGAGCAGAATCGGCTCACTGTGCTTGAGGATGCGGGCCCCGTTGATGCGGCCCTGCGCGTCCATGCCCACCAGCGTGACGATCGGCTTTCCCGAATAGCCGACGATTTCCGGCGTGACGTCGGTGGTGAGGAACACGTAGCCGACGACTTCCTCGCGACCATCGACATCGCGCAGTCCCTTCACGAACGCGGGATTGCCTTCTCGCAACGAGAAGCGCATGGCCTGCGGCAGCACGCTGTCGCAGGCCGTGTGACGGCACATGTCGGGATCGGAGAACAGCGCCGGCGGCAGTTCGCTTTCGTACGATGCTGCGCGCACCAGACCGGACGCGAAGCACAGCACGAGCGAAGCCAGCAGCGCCAGCAGGGAAGTGCGGCTCATCGAGGGAAGCTCCACTTCGAAGGCGACGCGCTCCCTGATGGAAGCGCGTCGCGCGTACGCGTTACTGCGAGCTCGCGACCATGTGGTCGACTGCGGCCTTGACCGTGGCATCGTCGAGCGAAGGATTGCCGCCGCGCGCCGGCATCATGCCCTTCGCGCCGCTGAAGCCTTCGATCGCATGCTTGTAGAGCGTGTCCTTGCCCTGGGCGATGCGCGCGCTCCAGTCGTCCTTGTTGCCCACTACCGGCGCGCCCATCGCGGGCGTGCCGTGGCACATCGCGCAGGTCTTCTGGTAGGTCTGGTCGCCGCCGCCCGTCGCGGCGACGGATGCTTCGGTGACGGCAGCCGCGGCCGGTGCTTCGGCTTGCGTCGCGCTTTCGACGACCGGCGCACTGGCCACCGGAGGCACTGTCGCGGCAGCAGGCGCGGATGCATCGGCTGCAACCGATGGTTCGGAGTTCCCGCCACAACCGGCAAGGGCGAAGGCCAGGAGCACGCTGCAACCACGAAGCGACCAGTTGGCGAACATCGGTGTGAATCCTCTACGTATGGGAAGGTTCGCCGATGGTCGGCGCTTGCTGCGCACGTTATCCGTCGAACCGATACCTCGACATTGACTTGGATCAATGCTGCGTCCGATGGCGCCGGCGGATGATGCGTGCGCCATCAATGGACCTCATGTGGAGGACGACTGTGAGTAGCGAAACGGGGAATGCAGATCGCACGAACAACCAGGGACGTCGCAAGTTCCTGGAAACGACCGCACTTGCGGGCGTGGCCACGGCGGGCTTCGGCCTGCTGACGGCATGCGCGCCAAAGGAGCCTGGAGGGAAGGGCGGAGCAGGCAGTGCGACCGGCGCCGCCGCCGCATCCGCCGGCAAGGCGGTCGAAGTGACTCCGGGCAAGCTCGACGATTACTACCTGCTGTCGTCCGGCGGACACTCCGGCGAGATGCGCATCTATGGCGTGCCGTCCGGCCGTACCATCAAGCGTATTCCGGTGTTCAACATCGATCCGATGGTCGGTTGGGGCATCACCAACGAATCCAAGGCGATCATCGGCACCAAGCCGAGTGGTGAGCTTCGCTACTGGACCGGCGATACCCACCACGTCCACGGCTCGTACGAGGACGGTACCTACGACGGCAAGTACTTCTGGGTCAACGACAAGCTGCACAGCCGCGTGGCGCGCATCCGTGGCGATACGTTCGAGTGCGACCGCATCACCGACATCCCGAACGTGCAGGGCCAGCACGGCCTGTTCCCGGACAAGCGCGATCCGGTCAAGCGCGACATCAACCGCACGACGCGTGTGTTCGCGGGCGCCGAGTTCGCCCTGCCGCTGCCCAACGACGGGCGCGACATGGATTCGCCGGAGAAGTACGGCTGTCTGTTCACCTGTCTCGACGCCGAGACGATGCAGGTACGCTGGCAGTGCCAGGTCGACGGCAACATGGACCTCGTCGCGACTTCGTACGACGGCAAGTACGCGGCGTCGAACCAGTACAACGTCGAAGGCGGCGCCCACTACGAAGACATGATGTCCGCCGAGCACGACGCCTGCGTGTTCTTCGACGTGGCGCGCATCGAAGCCGCGATCGCGGCGGGCAGGACGTTCACCATCGGCGATTCGAAGGTGCCGGTCGTCGACGGTCGCAAGGCCGCCAACGCCGATCCCGCCACCGCGCTGACCTGCTACGTGCCGATTCCGAAGAACCCGCACGGTGTCAACGCCAGCCCCGACGGCAAGTACTTCGTGTGTTCGGGCAAGCTGTCGCCGACCTGTTCGGTGATCGATCTGTCGCAGGTGGAGAAGTGGTTCGCCGGCCAACTGGGCAATCCGCGCGAGGCGGTGATCGCCGAGCCGAACCTCGGCCTGGGTCCGCTGCACACCGGTTTCGACGGTCGCGGCAATGCGTACACGACGCTGTTCCTCGACAGCAAGATCGTCAAGTGGAACATCGACGCGGCGATCGCGCAGTTCAAGGGCGACAACAAGGCCAAGGTCGTGCTCGATTCGGTCGACGTGCACTACCAGCCGGGCCACGGCTACACCTCGATGGGCGAGACGAAGAACCCGGACGGCAAGTATTTCAACTCCGGCAACAAGTTCTCGAAGGACCGGTTCCTGCCGGTCGGCCCGCTTCACGTCGAGACCGAGCAGCTGATCGACATCTCGGGCGACAAGATGGTGTTGCTGCATGACCACACGGCCTACCCGGAACCGCACGACGCGATCATCGTCAGGGCCGACGTGATCAAGACGCGCCAGGTCTACAACATCGACGAGTTCCCCAACGCGACCAAGAGCGACAAGGAAGCAGGGATCGAGCGCAACGGCAACCGCGTGCACATCCGCATGACGTCGCAGGCGCCCGCGTTCTCGATGCGCGAGTTCACCGTGCGCAAGGGCGACATCGTCACGCTGACGCTGACCAACCTGGACAAGGTCGAGGACCTGACCCACGGCTTTGGCATCCCGCACTACAACATCAACTTCATCGTCAATCCGCAGGAGACGAAGTCGGTGACGTTCGTGGCGGACAAGCCGGGCGTGTACTGGTGCTACTGCACGCACTTCTGCCACGCACTCCACCTGGAAATGCGTTCGCGGATGATCGTCACCGGTTGATTCCGCGTGGCGGGAGGCCCGCTCGGGCCTCCCTTCGGAAGGAAGGAGAGCCCCTGTCCGCAGGGGCTCAGTCGTTGCGCAGGTCGACCCGGTCCTTGGCCAACTGCTCGTCGAGCTCGCGATCGAGCATGCGCAGTCCCAGCGTGGCCTCGCGTCCCAGGCACAGCGACGACGCGAGCATCAGGATCACACCGATGACCGCCAGCCCGGTCGGCAGCAGGTCGAGCCTGTAGCCGAAGAACGCATCGACCGCGATGCCGATGCTGGTGCCGACGAAGGCGGTGATCGATCCATACAGCATGCGCACCGCGGCGAGCACCAGGTAGGAGCGGCGGCGGTGGATGGCGATGCGCGACTCAAGCGCGACGCGCGCGGGTCCCTGTTCGGTGGCGCGCAGAACGTCGATTTCCGAACGCATGCGGTCCACGACGCGTGCCAGCCGGTTGTTCGACGAGATCAGCAGCGAGCTGGCGGCGGTGAGGAAGAACGCCGGCGTGATCATGGCCGAGACGACGGCGTAGTGCGAAGGGTCGATCGCGACGGGCGAGGGCATGGAGGCGTGATCGGGGCTCGGGCGGGCTGGCTGTATGATGCCCCGGACCTCACACCAGCGCGAGCGCATGCCAGCAGTCACGACCAACGACGAGCACCTGATCTGGATCGATCTGGAGATGACCGGCCTGGACACGGACCGCGATTCGATCCTCGAGATCGCGACCCTGGTGACCGACAAGGAACTCAACGTGCTGGCCGAAGGGCCGGAGCTGGCGATCGCGCATCCGCTTTCGCGACTGGAAGCGATGGATGAGTGGAACCGCAACCAGCACGGCCGCTCGGGCCTGTGGCAGCGCGTGATCGACAGCGAAGTCAGCCTGGCGGAAGCCGAGGCGAAGACGCTGGATTTCCTCGGCCAATGGGTGCCGGCCGGAAAGTCGCCGATGTGCGGCAATTCGATCTGCCAGGACCGCCGTTTCCTGCACCGCCTGATGCCGCGGCTGGAGAAGCACTTCCACTACCGCAACCTCGACGTCAGCACGATCAAGGAGCTCGCGCGCCGCTGGGCGCCGGGCGTGCTCGCCGGGGTCAGCAAGGAATCACGCCACACCGCGCTGAGCGATGTGCGCGACTCCATCGCCGAGCTGCGCCACTACCGCGCGGCGATGGGCCGCCTCGGCGGTCTGCCCGAGGGCTGAGGCTCAGGTCGGCCCGGGGGCGCGCTGGTCCGGGTTGGATTCCGACGGCTGCGGTGCCGGCAGCGTGGCGATGCCCGCCGCATCGAGGATGCGCCGCTGCGCGCGGATGTCGCGCTGCGCCGCCTGGATGCTGATACCGGCGGCGTCGAACGCCTTCTTGATCCGCTCGTTGAGATCGCACTTGGTCGCGAAGTGGTCGGCGTTGCTGACGTGGCAGCGCACGCCCAGGCGCACGGCGACGTCGGCCAGTTCGTACACCACCACGTCGGGCGCCGGCTGCTCGAAGATGCGCTTGTCGGCCTTCATGATCGACATGATCGCCTGGCGTGCGACGTCGATGTCGTCCTCGTAACCGATGCCGATGACCAGCTCGATGCGGCGGCGCGTGTCGGGCGTGAGATTGATGATCGGCGCGGTGGTGATCAGGTTGTTGGGCAGGACGATGGTCTGGTTGTCCGCGCCGCGCAGCCGCGTCTGAAAGATGCTGACCGCTTCGACGGTGCCGCTGCTGCCGCCGATCTGCACCACGTCGCCGACGCGGAACGGCTTGAGCGTCACCAGCATGACGCCGGACGCGACGTTGGATAGCGAATCCTTCAACGCAAGGCCGATGGCGAGACCGGCAGCGCCGAGGATCGCGATGAACGAGGTCGGCGCGACACCGAAGAACATCTGCAGGATAGCCAGCATCAGCACGATCAGCAGCACGATGTACAACACGCGGCTGATGAACTGCAGCGAGGTCGGTTCCACGTGCGCGCGCGTGAGCGCGCGCCCTGTCGCACGGACGGCCCACTTGGCCAGGTGCATGCCGATGTAGAAGACGAGCAGGGCGCCGCCGATCTTGATGCCGACGTCGCCGGCCCACGCCCAGAACTGCTCGGCCGACATCGTGCTCAAGTGCGCGGGCGGCGCCAGCTCCTTGGTCAGGTTGGGCAGCGAATCCTGCAGCAGGGCCTGCGCGCTCGAATCCTGGGACAAGACGATCTCCTTGCTGTGCATCGGTGGTGCGGGCTCTCAAAACATGACGCCCCGCATGAGCGGGGCGTCGATGATGTTACCGCGGACAAGCTTGACCGGATGTGATCAGGCCTTGGCGTTGGCCTTGGCTTTGGCCTTCGCAAGGCGCAGCCAGGTGTCGACGACGGTGTCGGGATTGAGCGATACCGACTCGATGCCCTGTTCCATCAGCCACTCGGCGAGGTCCGGATGGTCGCTGGGGCCCTGGCCGCAGATGCCGACGTACTTGCCCTTCGCGCGCGCGGCGGAGATGGCCATCGACAGCAGCTTCTTGACCGCCGGATTCCGCTCGTCGAACAACTTGGCGACGATGCCCGAGTCGCGGTCCAGGCCGAGGGTGAGCTGGGTCAGGTCGTTGGACCCGATCGAGAAGCCGTCGAAGATGTCGAGGAATTCGTCCGCCAGCAGCGCGTTGGACGGCACTTCGCACATCATGATGATCTTCAGTCCACCCTTGCCCTGTTCCAGTCCGTTGTCGCGCAGGACTTCGACCACCTTGCGACCTTCTTCCAGCGTGCGCACGAACGGGATCATCACCCAGCAGTTGGTCAGGCCCATCTGCTCGCGCACCTTGAGCACCGCGCGGCATTCCAGCGCGAAGGCGTCGGTGAAGCTCGGATCGACGTAGCGGCTGGCGCCACGGAAGCCGATCATCGGGTTCTCTTCATGCGGCTCGTAGCGCGAACCGCCGATGAGATTGGCGTACTCGTTGGACTTGAAGTCCGACAGGCGCACGATCACCGGATGCGGCGCGAACGACGCGGTGATCGTCGCGATGCCTTCGGCGAGGCGATCCACGTAGAAGTCGACCGGGCTGGCATAACCGGCGATCTTCTCGTCGATCTTCTTCTTGGTCGCGGCGTCCTGCTGGTTGTACTCGAGCAGCGCCTTGGGATGCACGCCGATATGGCTGGCGATGATCATCTCCAGGCGCGCCAGGCCGACACCGGCGTTGGGCAGCATGGCGAAATCGAAAGCGCGCTCAGGGTTGGCGACGTTCATCATCACCTTGAGCGGCGCTTCCGGCATCTTGTCGAGGTCGGCCGTGTGGCGCTCGAAGGGCAGGGCGCCCTTGTATATGTAGCCGGTGTCGCCCTCGGCGCAGCTGATGGTGACTTCCTGGCCGTCCTGGATCGTGTCGAGCGCATTGCCCGTGCCGACCACGGCCGGAACGCCGAGCTCGCGCGCGATGATCGCGGCGTGGCAGGTGCGGCCGCCGCGGTTGGTGACGATCGCGGCGGAGCGCTTCATCACCGGCTCCCAGTCGGGGTCGGTCATGTCGGCGACGAGCACGTCGCCGGGCTGCACGCGGCTCATGTCGGCCAGCGAGCGCACCACGCGCGCCACGCCGGTGCCGATCTTCTGGCCGATGGCGCGGCCTTCGCAGACCACTTCGCCGCGCTTGGTGAGCTGGTAGCGCTCGATCTGCGTGGCCTTGGCTCGCGACTTCACCGTCTCCGGGCGGGCCTGCACGATGAACAGCTTGCCGCTGACACCGTCCTTCGCCCACTCGATGTCCATCGGACGGCCGTAGTGCTTCTCGATGACCAGCGCCTGCTTGGCCAGTTCCTGCACGTCTTCGTCGCTGATGGAGAACGTCGCGCGCAGCTCGGCGGGCGTCTCTTCGATGCGCACGCGCTCGCCGGGCTTGTCCGAATACACCATGCGCTGCTGCTTGGCGCCGATGCCGCGGCGCAGGATCGCCTGCTTGCCCTGCAGCAGGGTGGGCTTGTAGACGTAGAACTCGTCCGGGTTCACCGCGCCCTGCACGACCATCTCGCCCAGGCCGTAGCTGGAGGTGATGAACACCACGTCGCGGAAACCGGACTCGGTATCGAGCGTGAACAGCACGCCGGAGGAGCCGACGTTGGAACGCACCATCAGCTGCACGCCGGCCGAAAGGAACACGTCCTCGTGCTTGAAGCCGTGGTGCACGCGATAGGCGATGGCGCGGTCGTTGTAAAGCGAAGCAAACACTTCCTTGACCTTGTGCACGACATCGTCGGCGCCGGTCACGTTGAGGAAGGTTTCCTGCTGGCCGGCGAAGGACGCGTCCGGCAGATCCTCGGCGGTGGCGGAGGAGCGCACCGCGACGGCGACATCGCCGCCACCGTTCTCGTCGCACAGCTGCTTGTATGCCTTGCGGATGTCGGCATCCAGGTCGGCCTGGAGCGGGGCGTCGATAACCCAGCCGCGGATCTCGCTGCCGGCCGCGGTCAGCGCCGGCACGTCCTCGACGTCCAGCGTGGCCAGCTTGTCGTAGATGCGCTGGTGCAGGTTGTTGTGGTCGATGAAGGACTTGAAGGCCTCGGCCGTGGTCGCGTAGCCGCCGGGGACGGAAACGCCCAGGTTCGCGAGGTTGCCGATCATCTCGCCGAGCGAGGAATTCTTGCCGCCGACACGGGCCAGATCGGTAAGGCGCAGCGCGTGCAGCCAGAGGATGTTCTCGTTCAAGCGGGCGGTCTCCAGGACGGGGCGGCGCGGCGGGCGCGGCGATCCGGATATGATCGCCGCTGCGTCGAAGCCATACAAGCTTGATTCGGCGAGGTTTTTCGTATCGTGAACGGCCAATTCAGGAGAAGTGCGATGGCAGGCGTGCGACCCGTGTTCTATGTCTCCGATGGTACCGGTATCACCGCCGAGACCATCGGCCACAGCCTGCTCACGCAGTTCACCGAAACCACCTTCGTCACCGACCGGATCCCGTTCGTCGACAGCGTCGAACGCGCCCACGAGGTCGCCGAGAAGATCCGCGTGGCCGCCGAGGCCCACGGTGTGCGTCCGGTCGTGATCAATTCGTGCATGGACGCCGACGTGAGCGCCGCCCTGGCCGAGAGCGGAGCGCTGATGCTGGACGTATTCGCGCCCTTCATCGAGCCGCTGGAGCGCGAGCTGGAACAGACCCGCGAGCGTCGCATCGGCCTGGCCCACGGCATGGTCGATTTCGAGACCTACCATCGCCGCATCAACGCGATGAACTTCGCGCTGACCCACGATGACGGCCAGAGCGTGGACTACAACGACGCGGACCTGATCCTGGTCGCGGTGTCGCGTGCCGGCAAGACGCCGACCTGCGTGTACCTGGCGCTGCACTACGGTGTGCGCGCGGCGAACTATCCGCTGACCGAGGAAGACCTGGAGCACGATCGCCTGCCGCCGCGCCTGCGTCCGTACCGGAACAAGCTGTTCGGCCTGACCATCGATCCAGTGCGCCTGCAGCAGATCCGCCAGGAGCGCCGTCCGAATTCACGCTACGCGCAGTTCGACACCTGCAAGCGCGAAGTCGCCGCCGCCGAAGCGATGTTCCGCGCCGAACGCATCACGACGTTGAGCACGACGCATACCTCGATCGAGGAGATCTCGAGCAAGGTGCTGACGACGCTGGGGATCCATCGCGAGATGTTCTGATCGACGGGCGCGGAAGGCCCGGAAAAACGTGCGCGAGGAATGCTTACCGTAGGCCTACCGGCGGCGCTCGTCAACGCTGCCGCGCAGAGGTTGTGCCGTGTAGCATCGTCTCCATATCGATGCTCATGTCCATGTCACTCGCCACCCGTCGCGCACGCATTCCCCGGCTCAGCCGCTTCGGCTGGCTGATGGGGCTGTACGCGGAGAACCACGTCCGTTTCACCCGCCTTTTCCCGTCGCAGGGGCTGGTGGTGGGCACCTACGTATCCAGCGTCGGCGACGGCCTGGACGTGCAGCTGGACGTGATCGAGCGCCACCCGTACACGACCGAGCTGCGCATGACGTACGCCCTGCGCGACCCGGTGACGGGCGAACAGGACCCGTCGGCGTTCCTGCGCCTGTACCACGACGCCCGCCAGCTCGAAGTCACGAACTGTTACGTCGGCAGGCGCTGGCAGGACACGATCGGGATGTATCCGCCGCCGGCGGAGATCGTCGACCACCGCACGCGCATGAACACGTTTCTCGGAAAGTGGCTCGAGTATCTAGCGGAGCGGGGACATGGTGTGGCAACATTGCGCGCCGTTGACGCCGGGACCATTTCCGGCGGCACCGACGAAAAAAATCTGGCAGCGAACGCTTGACGACATCGCTGAACGCCCGCTAGAATTTTCGTCTTTCCAGCACGTGGGGCCATAGCTCAGCTGGGAGAGCGCCTGCATGGCATGCAGGAGGTCGCCGGTTCGATCCCGGCTGGCTCCACCACTTCTTCACCGAAGTGATCGTTGGAACGTTTCAAAACCAGTTTTGTCCCCATCGTCTAGAGGCCTAGGACATTACCCTTTCACGGTAGCGACCGGGGTTCGAATCCCCGTGGGGACGCCAAATAGTGAAACGACGCAGGGCTCCGGAAACGGGGCCCTGTTCCGTTTTGGGCGATTTTCGGCTTTCGAGGCGATTGTGAGGCGCTCGCGGCGTCGCCTCACCGATTTGCGGCGGACGAAGCATCGTCCGGACAGGTCGCGTGCGTCGCCAGGTCGTCGAGAATCGGGCAATCCGGGCGCTCGTCGCCGTGGCAGCGTCGCGCCAGTTCCTGGAGCGTGCGCTGCATCGCCTGCATCTCGGCGATCTTCACCGCCAGCTCGTCCACGTGCGATTGCGCGAGCTTCTTCACCTCCGCGCTCGCGCGCGAGCGGTCGTCCCACAGTCCCAGCAGCGCTTCGATCTGCTTGATCGAGAATCCCAGCGTGCGCGCGCGGCGGACGAACTGCAGGCGGTGCACGTCGGCATCGGTGTAGATGCGGTAGCCGGCGAAGGTGCGCCCGGCGGGAGGGATCAGGCCGATGCCTTCGTAGTGCCGGATCATCTTCGCGCTGACACCACTGCGCTGCGCGGCGTCGCCGATGTTGTGCAGTCCCTGTTCGAGGGCTTCGGCCAGTTCGGGACGCGATGGGCGAGTCATCAGGTGGCTCCTTGCGTAAGGCATGTCAGGCGGGAATGCGCCAGCGGCGCAGCAGCAGCGTGTTCGACACCACGCTGACGGAAGAGAAGGCCATCGCAGCGCCGGCGATCACCGGGTCGAGCAAGCCGAACGCCGCCAGCGGAATGCCGACGATGTTGTAGATGAAGGCCCAGAAGAGGTTCTGGTGGATCTTGCGCGTGGTGCGGCGTGAGACATCCAGCGCGGCGGCGACGAGTGCCGGATCCGGTCGCATCAGGGTGATGCCCGCCGCATGCATCGCCACGTCGGTGCCGCTGCCCATCGCGATGCCGACGTCGGCGGCGGCGAGGGCAGGGGCGTCGTTGATGCCGTCGCCGACCATCGCGACCGCGCCACGCGTACGCAGCCGCGCGATCGCGTCGGCCTTGTCGCCGGGCAGCACGTTGGCGTGGACTTCGTCGATGCCGAGTGCCGCAGCGACGGCACCGGCCGCGCCCGCGTTGTCGCCGGAGATCATCACCGTATGCACGCCCAGGCGATGCAGCTGCGCGATGGCATCCGACGCGCCGGCGCGCGGCTGGTCGCGGAAGGCGAGCAGTCCGTTCAACGTGCGGTTGGCCGCATCGGCCAGCCACGAGACGGTATGTCCGTTCGCCTCCAGTGCCTCGGCGCGCGCAGCCAGCGGCGACAGATCGATGCCCGCGTCGAGCATCATGCGGCGGCTGCCGAGCAGGATTTCACGACCATCGAGCACGCCACGCAGACCACGTCCCGCGATGGCCTGGATGTCGCTGGCAGTGGCAACGGGCGCGTCGTTCGCGACTGCCTGCAGTACCGCCTTCGCGAGCGGATGTTCGCTGCCGCGCTGCAATGCAGCGGCCTGCTCCAGCAACGCGGCGGTATCGCCATCGACCGCGATGGCCTCGGCCAGCGTCGGGCGTCCTTCGGTCAGGGTGCCGGTCTTGTCGAATGCCACGACGCTCACGCGATGCGCGACTTCCAGCGCTTCGGCGTCCTTGATCAGGATTCCGGCACGCGCGGCTACGCCGGTGCCCGCCATGATCGCGGTTGGTGTGGCCAGTCCGAGCGCGCATGGGCAGGCGATCACCAGCACCGCGACGGCGTTGAGCACGGCCTGGTTCCAGTCGCCGGTGGTCAGGCCCCAGCCGATCACGGTGATCAATGCGATCACCAGCACGACCGGCACGAATACCGCGCTGACCCGATCGACCACGCGCTGGATCGGCGCCTTCTTCGCCTGCGCATCCTCGACCAGCCGGATGATGCGGGACAGCGCGGTTTCCGTGCCGATGGCGAGGGTCTCGACTTCGATGCGGCCTTCGCCGTTGACCGCGCCGCCGGTGACGCGATCGCCTTCGCCCTTGGCGACCGGCAGGGATTCGCCGGTGATCAGCGATTCGTCGGCATGCGTGCGTCCGTTGGCGATGCGGCCATCGACCGGGATGCGTTCGCCTGGCAGCACGACCACGACGTCGCCCACGCGCACCTGCGCGATCGGCAGTTCGTTCTCGATGCCGTTACGGCGCACGCGCGCGGTAGCTGGGCGCAGCGCCTGCAATGCGCGGATCGCCGCGGTGGTCTGGCGCTTGGCGCGCGCTTCGAGCCACTTGCCGAGCAGGATCAGGGTGATCACGACGGCCGAGGCTTCGAAGTACAGCGGCGCTACGCCGTGGTGCCCGCCTGCGAGCAGGTGGTAGACACTCAGTCCGTAGCCGGCGCTCGTGCCCAGCGCGACCAGCAGGTCCATGTTGCCGGTTCGCGCCTTCAATGCGCCCCAGCCGGCCTTGTAGAAACGCGCACCAAGCCAGAACTGCACGGGCGTGGCGAGCGCGAACTGAAGCCATCCCGGCAGCATCCAGTGCTTGCCGAACATCAGACCGAGCATCGGCAGCACCAGCGGCGTGGACAACAGCACGGCCCACAGCAGGTGGCGGCTTTCGCGATGGCCGCCATCGCGCGCGTGCGCGGCGTGCGGGTCGAGGGCCGCCGCCGCTTGTTCCGCCGGGATCTGCGCCTCATAGCCGGCGCCGCGCACGGCGGCGATCAGCGCTGCGTCCTCGACGCGATCGCCGACACGGACGTGCGCGCGTTCCGTCGCCAGGTTCACGCTAGCCTCCAGCACGCCCGGCACGTTGCGCAGCGCCTTCTCGATGCGCGCCACGCACGAGGCGCAAGTCATGCCGGTGACGGACAGGTCGACCTCACGCGTGGCGATGTCGTAGCCGCTGCCACGCACGGCCTGCGCCACCGCGTCGAGGGTGACGGTGCCGTCGGTGGCGACCTCGGCGGTTTCAGTGGCGAGGTTGACGCTCGCCTCGCGCACGCCCGGGACGGCGCGGAGGCCGCGTTCGACCCGCCCCGCGCACGAGGCGCAGGTCATGCCGGAGACGCTGAAACGCAGCGTGTTCGCGGGGGAGAGGGGCAGGGCGTCAGCGTTCATCGGGATCCAGGGGAAGGGAACGATGGGCGGAGCTTCCGGCTTCCCATGATGGGAAGGTCAAGCTGCGCCCATCGATCGGGAGTCGATCTTTCCGTCAACCCTCCCCGTGGCGCGCGAACACGGACGTCGTGCCGTCGAGTCCGACCAGCTCGACGACATAGGGCTGAACGCGGCCGTCGGGCATTTCCATGCCGGGTGAGCCCGCCGGCATGCCGGGGACGGCGAGACCCTTCGCCTTGGGCCGCAGTGCGAGCAATCGCTTCACGTCCTCCAGCGGGACGTGTCCTTCGACGAAATAGCCGCCGACTTCGACGGTGTGGCACGAGCCTTTGCCGTAAGGCACACCGAGGTGTTCCTTCACGGCGTGGATGTCCTCGGCTTCACGCACCTCGACCGCGAAACCGGCGCCGCGTGCGTGTGCGATCCAGACCTCGCAACAACCGCAGCCCGGCGTGTGGTGGACGAGCATGCGAGGCAGCGTCGCGGCAGTCGGCGCCTTGGCAGGGGCATCGGACGTCGCTGCGACGGGCGCGGGAGTCGCCGTCGCGCGGGAGGCAGCGCCGGTGGCGCCGGCGCCGGAGGGCTGCGCGCAGGCCGCGATCGCGATCGCGGGCGCCAACAGCCAGAGTCGATGGAAACGTTTCATGTTCGTTCTCCTCAGAACCAGAATCGAAGGCCGGCGACGAAGCGCGTGTCCTGCGCGTCCTCGCCTTCGTCGCGACGCAGGTCGGCGGTCTCGCCGAACGCGCGCTCGTGCACCACACCGATGTACGGCGCGAACTGCCGGGTGAACTCGTAGCGGAGCCTCAAGCCGGCTTCCGCGGTCGAAAGCCCCGAGCCGACGCCGCGACGCGGATCGTCCTTTCCGTTGAAGTCCAGCTCGAGCAGCGGCTGCAGGATCAGGCGATTGGTGAGCAGCAGTTCGTATTCCGCCTCGACGTTCGCGGCGAAACGGCCGGACTCGCCGACGTACGCCGTCGCGGACACTTCGAACTTGTACGGCGCCAGTCCCTGCACGCCGAACGCGCCCCAGGTTTGCGATGCGCCGGGTTTGAAGTCGTGCTTCACGCCGGCGACGACGTCCCACCACGGCGAGACACTGCGTCCGTACAGCACTTCCAGGTCGGCCGACTCCGTGCGGCTGTCCTCGCGTTCGCCCTCGCTGCGCAGCCAGAGGCGATTGATGTCGCTGCCGATCCAGCCCTGCGCTTCCCAGGCTTGTCCGGTGCCGTGATCGGCGTCGGCGACTTCCAGTCGGTTGAAGAGCAGGTAGTGGTTGAGTTCCGGCGCGTGAGCCATGTGCTCTTGCAACGTCGGAAACGCGGCGGCGCGATCAGCATCGGTGACCGGCGGTATCGGCTGCACCGGCTGGCTGGGCGCCTGCATCGCGTGGCCCATCTTCGAGTGGTCCATTGTTGAATGGTCCATCTTCGAATGATCGACAGGCTCTGCCGGTTTCCGCGCAGCCGGCGTGTGCGCGTGCGGGGGCGCGTGCTGCGCGTGCGCCGAATGATCCTGCGCATGGGCGCCACTTGCCACGGCCATGCCCAGCGCGAGCGCGGGGAGGTGGATGCGGCACAGGTTCATGCGCGTTCCTCCACGCGGACTTCGCGCATCATTCCGGCTTCCATGTGGTAGAGCAGGTGGCAGTGGAACGCCCAGCGGCCGAGCGCGTCGGCACGCACGCGATAGCTGCGCTTCGTGCCTGGCGGCATGTCGACGGTGTGCTTGCGCAGCTGGAACCCGCCGTTCTCGTCCTCGACATCGCTCCACATGCCGTGCAGGTGGATCGGGTGCGTCATCATCGTGTCGTTGACCAGCACGATGCGCATGCGCTCGCCGTAGTTGAGCCGCACCGGTTCGGCGTCCATGAACTTCTGCCCGTTGAACGACCACGCGAACTTCTCCATGTGGCCGGTCAGGTGCAGTTCGATGTCGCGCGACGGCTCACGTCCGTCCGGATCGTCGAACAGGCTCTTCATCGCCGCGTAGGTCAGCACCGTGCGGCCGTTATCACGCAGGCCGATACCGGGATCGTCGAGTTTCGGCGCAGGCGACATCGCCTGCATGTCGACCAGCGGATTGCCGTCCTCGCTCGCCGGATGGGACTGCATCGCGGACATGCCGTGCGCCATCGCACCGTGACCCATGTTCGCGCCGCATCCGCCTTCCATGCCCTTGCTGCCGTGATCCATGCCGCCGTGGCCCATGTCGCTCATGGTCAGGATCGGACGGGGATCGAGCGGGGGAAGCGGGGCTTCCAGCCCGTGGCGCGAGGCGAGCGTACCGCGCGCGTAACCGGTGCGGCCCATGTCCTGCGCGAAGATGCTGTAAGCGTCCTGCCCGGAGGGTTCGACGATGACGTCGAAGGTCTCCGCGACCGCGATGCGGAACTCGTCCACCGTGACCGGATGGATGTATTGCCCGTCGGCGGCGACCACGGTCATCTTCAGGCCGGGAATGCGCACGTCGAAGTAGGTCATTGCCGAGCCGTTGATGAAGCGCAGAAGCACTTTCTCGCCGCTGCGGAACAGGCCGGTCCAGTTGCCCGACGGCGCTGCGCCGTTCATCAGGTAGGTGTAGGTGTGGGCGTTGATGTCGGAGATGTCGGTGGGTGTCATCCGCATCCGGCCCCACTGGCCGCGGTCGCGCAGGGTTTCGGCGAATCCCTCGCGGCGCGTGTCGTCGGCGAAATCGCCGACCGTGCGCTTATAGAAATTGTCGTACTCCGCCATCTTCTTCATGCGCCGGAACAGTGCCGCCGGCTCCATGTCGGTCCAGTCAGAGAGCAGCACGACGTGTTCGCGGTCGTAGTGGAATGGCGCCGGTTCTCGCGGATCGACCACGATCGCGCCGTACAGGCCGGCCTGTTCCTGGAACAGCGAATGGCTGTGGTACCAGTACGTGCCCGACTGGCGGATGTCGAAGCGGTAGACGAAGGTCTCGCCCGGGCCGATGCCATCGAAACTCAGGCCGGGCACGCCGTCCATGTTCGCGGGCAGCAGGATCCCGTGCCAGTGGATCGAGCTCTGCACCGGCAGGCGATTGGCCACGCGCAACGTCACGGTGTCGCCCTCGCGCCAGCGCAGCAGGGGTGCGGGGAGGGAGCCGTTGACGGTGACCGCCGGACGCGTGCGACCGGTGAGGTTCACCGGCGACGCATCGATGGCGAGGTCGAACTGGGTGCCGCTCAACACCTGCGGTGCAAGCGTGGCCGCGGCGGCGTGCGCGGGAGGACGCCACAGGCCCGTGCCGGCGGCGACGCCGCCCGCGGCAAGACCGGTGACGAAACGGCGGCGCGACAACGACGCGGCGCCGAATCGGAAGGTTTCGGAAGTCATGCAGTACTCCGTGCAAAGGTCGCAATGCGCTATGCGGCCGCAGGGATGCGGCTGGCGAAGCGCGGTTCGACGGCACCGGAACGGTGCCCGCGGGTACTCAGGCGATGGGTGGCCGCAGCGGACTGCGCAGGCGCGGCTGGACGTGATCGTGGTTCAGTGTCTGCGCCACTTCGGCACGGACCGGGATGCTCGCGACCATGTCGATGAAGGCAGTCGCGGTGGACACATGTTGCAGGCACTCGCAATTGCAGTGCGAGGACTGGCAGCAGTCCTGCGAGTGCGAAACGTTCGCCTTGCCAGCGCAGTCGTCCGACATCGCACCGTCATCGACTGCGGTTGCCGCGATCTCCATTGCCGTTTCGTGGCACGGGGCTTTGATGACCGCCACCGGCGCCGGCTGCGCGGTGCTTGCCAGATGCGACAGATGCATCTGCGTGGACGCGACCGCATAACCCGAACCGTTGAGGATCAGGGTCAGGCACAGCAGCAGTCGAAGCGCAATGGCGCGGAGCGTCATTTCCACAGTCTAGCGCGAACCGCTGCCAACCCAGCGTTGCAATCTGAACAGGGCCTCACATCGGCGATCGTGCGACGAAGTCCGCGCAAAAGGCTGGGAGCTATACTCCACGTAGCGAAATGCCCACGGCCCTGACCGGGACCGGGAACCGGGATCGTTCCTTCTCAAGCATCAGCAGGGAATCTGACTTGGCTTGCCGCATTGTCCTCGCCGACGACCATCCGATAGTCTCCAGCGGCGTACGCATGTTGCTGGAACAGTCGTCCGACTTGCGCGTCGTCGCCGAAGTGACGTCGCCGGACGAGCTGATCCGGGTCCTCGGTTCCACCGAATGCGACCTGGTCGTCACCGACTTCAACATGCCGGGCGAACAGGCCGCCGATGGCCTGAGCCTGCTGCAGCTGCTCGGCCGGCGCTGGCCGGAACGCCCCATCGTCGTGCTCACCCAGCTGGGTAATTCCGCCACGCTCAACAGCATCGCCCGCCTGCCCAACGTGCGCGGCCTGGTGAGCAAGGCCGACACGGTGAAGGAATTGCCGATGGCCGTGCAGGCCGCCACCGTGGGGCGCCAGTACATCAGCGTGTCGGTGAAGCGGCAGTTCGACCTCGCGCGTACCGAAGCGCCTGGTGCGACCACCACGCTGTCGCGTCGCGAAGCCGAAGTGATGCGTCTGTTCGCCTCGGGCAATACCGTGTCGGAGATCGCGCGACAGCTCAACCGCAGCGTGAAGACGGTGAGCAGCCAGAAGGTCGAGGCCATGCGCAAGCTCGGCGTGAAGAGCGATCTGGAGTTCTATTCCTACGCGCGCGAGCACGGCCTGGGCTTCTGAACGTGCGCTCCCGGCGGCATCGTGCATGATGTCGCCATGAAGTATCCGCTCGCGATCTTCGACTTCGACGGCACGCTGGCCGACTCGTTCCCGTTCTTCGTGGAAGCGCAGGTGGCGCTCGCGCGCCGGCACGGGTTCGCGGCGATCGAAGAGGGACGGATCGACGAGATGCGCCGGCTCGGTCCGCGCGAGATCATGCGCCGGGTCGATTTCCCGTCGTGGAAGATGCCGATCGTGGTCGCGGACTTCATCCGCATGATGCGCGAGGCACCGCCCGTGCCGTTGTTCGAAGGCGTCGCCGGCACCTTGCGGCAACTGCGCGATTGCGGCGTGCGGGTGATGATCCTGACCTCGAATTCCGAAGACAACGTGCGCAGGACGCTGGGCGAAGAACTGTCCGCCCTCATCGAATCCATCGACGGCGGCGCACACATGCTCGGCAAGCACCGGCGCATCGCGCGGATGCTCGGGCGGGCGCACACGCAGGCCGCGCATGCGATCTACATCGGCGACCAGCTCAGCGATGCCGAGGGCGCGCGTCGTGCCGGTGTCGCATTCGGTGCCGTGGGGTGGGGCTATGCGCACCCGGACGTCCTGCGCGCGGCCGCGCCGGACGAGTTCTTCGACCATGTTCCCGAACTGCTGCGGGTCGCCCGCGCGATCTGATCAGGGGCGCACGGCCGGCGGGCACGCATCCAGTTGCACGAGCAGCGCGTCCGGATCGACCGGCTTGACCATGTGCGCGTCGAAGCCCGCCTGCGCGGTGCGCTGGATATCCGATGCCTGGCCCCAGCCGGTGACCGCGATGATGCGGATGCGCGTGCCCTCGGGCAGGGCGCGCAGGGTCCGGCAGGCCTCGAAGCCGTCCATGCCGGGCATGCCCAGGTCGATCAGCACCACGTCCGGGACGCGTTCGCGCACCGCCGCCACCGCGCTCGCGCCGTCGTAGCAGATGCGCACGTCGTGGTTGAGGCAGCGCAGGAATTCCGCCAGCGAGTCCGCGTTCTCGCTGTTGTCGTCGACCACCAGGACCGAGCGTCCCGGATGCACCGCCGGTGCCGGCCTGGCCGTGCCTTCGGGCAGCGAAGGCGCGGCCATCAGCGGCAGGTAGACCACGAACTCGCTGCCGCGACCGATGCCTTCGCTGAGCGCGGCCACCGTGCCGCCGTGCATGGCGACCAGGCTGCGCACGATGGTGAGGCCGATGCCGAGGCCGCCCTGCGAATGCCGTCGGCTGTGTTCGCTCTGGGTGAAACGTTCGAATACGCGTTCGCGCATGTCCGGGGGCAGGCCGATGCCGTTGTCGCGCACGCAGATCCGCACCTGACCGTCTTCCTGCGTCGCTTCCACGTCGATGCGTCCGCCGGCCGGCGTGTACTTGGCAGCGTTGTTGAGCAGATTGGAAAACACCTGCGCCAACCGCACCGGATCGGCGTTGAGCATCAGCGGTTCCGGTCCGACCGACAGGTGCAGGAAATGGCCGGCGCGTTCGATCAGCGGATGCGCGGTCTCCACCGCGGTGGCGATCACCGAGCGCAGGTCGATCGGGACGCGACGCAGCTCGATCTTGCCGCTGGTGATGCGCGACACCTCCAGCAGGTCGTCGACGAGCCGGATCAGCTGCGCGAGCTGGCGCTCCATCATGCCGCGCAGGCGCCGGCCTTCCTCGTCGTCGGTATCTCGCAGGCGAAGTATCTGCAGGCAGTTGCTGAGCGGGCCGAGTGGATTGCGCAGTTCGTGGCCGAGTGTGGTGAGGAACTCATCCTTGCGCGCGTCTTCCTCTCGCAGCGTATCGCGGCTCAGTTCGATGGCGCGACGTGCCAGTACCTGCGCGGTGACGTTGTGGTAGTAGCAGACGACGCCGTGGTTTCCGTCCGGAAGCACGATGCGGTGGATGCGCCAGTCGTAGTAGTCGCTGCCGCCGGATTCCTTGGGAGGCTCGGGCTGTTCGAGGGCGACGTACGGCTCGCCGGTATCCAGTGTGTGGCGGATGGTCCGTGCCAGATCGTTGCCGGCAGCGATGCCGTACAACGCGCGCAGCGCTTCGCCGAAATCGCGTCCCACCCAGTCGCCGATGGCGGGACGCGCGATCGGATTGACCTGGCGCAGGCGGAAATCCGCGTCCACGAGATAGATGCCCAGCGGCGCGGCGTCGAGCAGCGCTTCGACCTGCGCGCTGTGGTTGCGCAGGATTTCCTCGTTCGCGCGGCGCTCGGTCACGTCCCGCGTGGTGCCGGCGATGGCCTCGACCTCGCCGTCGGCATTGATCACCGGAACGAAGATGTAGTCGTACATGCGCCGGCCGAACGTCCCGTTGAACGGCACTTCGCCGCGTATGGGGCGCTTCGTCGCGATCACCTGCTCGATCTCGCGGTCGTGCATCTGCGCGTGCCAGGGCTCGTAGCCCAGTTCCAGGCAGGTTTTGCCGATGGCCTCGTCCCAGCTCCGGCCCCACATGCGCAGGAGCATGTCGTTGGCATAGATGAAACGATGTTGCAGGTCGAAGACGTAGGCCAGGTCGGGCGTGTGGGTGAGGATGGCCTCGTACAGGCGGTGCTGGCGGTCGGCGAATGCCTGCGATTCCTGCAGCGCCGCTTCGGCAAGGCGACGTTCCAGAAGGTCGGACGCGAGTCGCGCGAGCACGTCCATCAGGTCCAGTTCGCGCTGGCTCGGTGTGTAAGCCGCGGACCAGTGCGTGGACAGCATGCCGATGAGACGTCCACCGCGGGTACGCAACGGCGTGCTTTGCACGGAACGGATCCCGCAATGCGCGAACATCTCGCGTTCGAGCGGATCGTCGACGTCGGCCATCACGTCCGACATGACGATGCGGTGCTGTTCGCGTAGTGCGACGCCACAGGTGGTGTCGCTGTCCAGGCGTACGCGAGTCCAGTGCTCGGCCGCCTGCGCGCTGAAGCCGCGATGGGCGAGCAGGTGCAGTTCGTGGCGCCCGTCGCGCCCGATCAGCGCCTGCATGCTCGCGAACTGCGAATGCATGAGGATGCTGGCGGCGTCGAGGATCTTCAGGTACAGCTGGTGATCGTCGGGCTCGGCGACGATCTCCGCACTGATTTCCTGCAGCAGGCTGGTATTGGCCAGGTCGTCGGCAAGCTGGGCCTCGCTGTCGCGCATCACCGATTCGGTGCGTTCGCGCTCGATCGCGATGCGGGCGACGTTGCCGCCGAAGTCGCAAATGCGCTGCAACCAAGCGTCGGCCTCACGCGCATCGGTCAGGGCCAGGACGAAGAAGCCAGTCGCGCGGCCGTCGTGTCCCTTCACCGGCGCGCAGTGCAACGAATGGATGTTGTTGCGGATGCACAGCTCGCGCAGCACGGGCGACAACGCCGCGTCCGCGGCAAGGTCCATGCACGGAGTGATGTGCTCCAGCGGCAGGCCGCGCAGCGTGTCCGCGAACGAGCGCGGCAGGCCGGCCGTGTGCACGTCGGCGATGCGCGTTCCGCCCGGCTCGGCCTGGATCACACAGGCGCGCGCGCCCGGTTCCAGACGCGTGGCCGCTTCGGCCAGCGCCTGCAGGCACGTGTCACGCGCCGTGCCCGTGGCGATCATCTCCAGCAGGCGCGACTGCTCGTGCGCGAGTTGCTCGGCATGCTTGCGCCCGGTGATGTCCAGGGTCACCCCGGACAGCCGCGTCGGGCCGTTGCCGTCGTTGTCGATACGGCCGCGCGTCTCGATCCAGTGCCAGGTGCGGTCGGGCCAACGCACGCGATATTCGAGGGCGAACTCCGTCGCACCGTCGATGGCACGCTGCGAGGTTTCCTTCACCATCGGCCAGTCGGCCGGGAGGATCGACGCCTTCCAGTCCTCGAAGCCGAATCCGTCGTCCGCGCCGCGCCCGAAATGCGCCTTGCAGGTCGCCGAACACTGCAGGTCCGGCCCGGCCACGTCGAGCTGCCACGCGCCGACGCGGCCTGCATCGAGGATGTAGCGCAGGCGCGCCTCGCGTTCGGAGACGACGCTGTCGTGGCCGGCGCGTTCACCGGCAGCAGCGTGTTCAGCAGGCTGGCTCATACCGTTCGCCCGTGAATGGCGGAAGCGGGCGGGGCGCAGGATGCTGAATCGATGAGCACAGGTTCCTCGTACGATCCGCCGGGGCGGCGGGCGCGGTGACGTTATAGCGTGCCTGATTCCCGGCGATCGTGAAGGGCTAGGTCGCGACGCCCGCGCCGCCGGCCGGCAGATGCACGATCGCCTCCAGCCCGCCGCCGTCGCGGTTGCGCAGCGTCAGCGTGGCGCCGATAGAGTCGACGAGCTGCTGTGCGATCGCCAGTCCCAGACCGGTCCCGCCCGTGTCCCGGTTGCGCGAACTCTCCAGCCGGTAGAACGGTTCCAGCACCTTGGCCAGTTCGTCCTGTGGAATGCCCGGCCCACGATCGGCGATCCGCACCTGCACGCCGGACGCGTCCTCGGCGACATCGAGCTCCGCCGCTCCGGCGTACTTGATCGCGTTGTCGAGCAGGTTCGCGACGATCCGCCGCAGTGCGTGTGGGCGCGTCACCACTGGCGCGCGCGCGCGACCCGACAACGCCACCTGTTGCCCGGTGTCGAGGTAGTCGTAGACCAGGCTTTCCAGGAAGGCGTTGAGGTCGATCCGCGCCGCCGGCTCCGAGGCGCCGTGCGCGCTGCGTGCGTACGCGATGCCTTCGCGCACCAGGTGCTGCATCTGGCCGAGGTCGTCGATCATCTTGTCGCGCTCGGGAGATTCGTCCATTGCGTCCGCGCGCAGGCGCATGCGCGTGATCGGCGTCTGCAGGTCGTGTGAGATCGCCGCGAGGATCTGCAGGCGCTCCCGCATGTACTGGGCGATGCGGTCCTGCATGGCGTTGAATGCGCCGACCGCGCGCGCGACTTCGGTGGGACCGCCTTCGCGCAGGCGTTCGCCGTCGCCGGCCGGGTTCAGCGTGTCGGCGGCCTCGGCGAGGCGCTGCAGCGGGCGCGTCGCCAGCCGCACGGCGCCCCAGGTGCACAGCACCAGCAGACCGAGCTGGATCGCCAGCACATACGGCAGCCACTTCGCCAGCGGCATGATCGACGGCTGCACCTCCACCACCATCGGACTGCCGTCGCGCAGGCGCAGGTGCACCTGGAAGCGCTCCGGTTCGGTGGAGAGCATGGTGGCGCGGATCGGATAACGCGGGCCCAGCGTGTCCGCGATCATCGCGGTCATCTCGCGCGCGGTGTGCGTGGAGGGCGGGGGACCGTCCTGTCCTTCGCCCAACAGGTAATGGAACGTGCGCCGGCGCAGCATCGGCAGCCAGTGCGCGCGTTCCTCAGGCGGCAGGCGGTCGAGCAGGTTCACCGCGACCACCACGTCCTGTTCGAGGTTGCTCATCAGCATCGAGGTCGCCGCTTCGTAGCGCTCGTAGAAGAGCATCCCGAACGACAGCCCGTGCGCGATCAGCAGGCCGCTGAACAGGATCAGGTACAGGCGGGACGCGATGGTCGCCGGCAGCCAGCGCGAACGGCCGCGCGCATGCGTGCTCATTCGTCCTCGCCCACCAGCGTCACCGACATGCTGAAGACGTAGCCTTCGCTGCGCACGGTCTTGATGTAGCTCTGTTCGCGCGCATCGTCCTGCAGGCGCTGGCGCAGCCGGCTCACGAGCAGGTCGATGGAGCGGTCGAACGCTTCCGCATCGCGACCCTGGGTCAGGCTGAGCAGCTGGTCGCGGTTGAGCACGCGGTTGGGATGGTCGAGGAACACGCGCAGCAGGCGGAATTCCGCGCCGCTCAATGCGACCACGGTGCCGTCGGGATCGAGCAGGTGGCGCGCCGTCGTGTCGAGCCGCCAGTGACCGAAGGCGATGTGGCGGCTCGCTTCGCTGACCTGCAGGTTCGGTGGAAGCATGCGGGTGCGGCGGATCACCGCCTTGATCCGCGCCAGCAACTCGCGCGGAGCGAAGGGCTTGGTGACGTAGTCGTCGGCGCCCATTTCGAGGCCGACGATGCGGTCGGTCTGGTCGTCGCGCGCGGTCAGCATCACCACCGGCACCGCACGGTGCTTGCCGGCACGCAGGTTGCGCGCGATGGTCAGCCCGTCCTCGCCGGGCATCATCAGGTCGAGCACGACCAGGTCCACCGCATTCGTGTCGAGGATCGCCCGCATTTCGCGGCCGTCGGCGGCCGTGCTCGCGCGCAGGCCGTTCTTCTGCAGGTAGTCGGCGACCATCTGCCGGATCTCGCGGTCGTCGTCGACGACCAGGATGTGGTCCACGTGTTCCATGCGTCTCCAGGCAAGGCCGGTGCTGCCCGCCGATTGTGCCACCGGGCGCGCGAAGCGGCGGCGATCAGGGTGCGGCCAGCAGCTGGCGGATGCGCTGTTCGGTGACCTCGTAATCGCCTTCGCCGTAGTGGCGGTAGACGATCCGGCCCTCGCGGTCGATCAGGTACAAGGCGGGCCAGAACCGGTTGCCGTAGGCGTTCCAGGTGCGGAAGGCGTTGTCCTGCGCGACCGGATAGCGGATGCCGTGGCGCGCGATCGCCGCGCGCACGTTGGCCGGATCGTGCTCCTCGTCGTATTCCGGCGAGTGCACGCCGATCACCACCAGGCCGTCGTCGGCATAGCGTTCATGCCACTGCTTCACGTATGGCAGCACGTGGATGCAGTTGATGCAGGCGTAGGTCCAGAACTCCACCAGCACCACCTTGCCCTTGAGCGCGGCCAACGTCTGCGGCGGCCCGTTGAACCAGCGTCCGATGCCGGTGAATTCCGGTGCAGGCACCGGCGCGGTATTGCCGGCGCGCGTGTCGGCGCTGCACGCGACCGTCGCCAGCCCCATGCACAACGCGACGAGTATCGACTTCCACATGGTTCAGCCTCCTTCGTGGGGAGCGGGTTCGTGTTGCTTGACGCCGGCGGCCTCGAGGATCGCCCATGCGACCTGTGTCGGACTGGACAGGGGCGACACGTGGCCGGCGCCGACGGATTGGATTTCCGCGCCGATACGTCGCGCTGTGGCGGTCTGCAGCTGCGGCGCGATCATCCGGTCCTCGCGCGAGACGAGGTACCAGCTCGGCCTGCCGTGCCACGCCGCCTGGGTGACGGTGTCGGCGAAGGCGCTGGCACGGATCGGACGCTGCGCATCGAACACCTGCGCGATCGCCTTCGCGGACAGGTCGGGCGCGAAGTCGTCGCGCACGCCGGTTTCGCTCAGCCACAGGCGCTGGTCGCGTTCCTGCAGTTGCGCCAGGCCGGGCGGGGCAGGGAAGCCCTTGCCCTGGTCTGCGGTGTTCTCGCCGACATCCGGCGCGAACGCCGCGACGTAGACCAGCGCACTGACCTTGTCGTCGGCGCCGGCCTGGGTGATGACCGTGCCGCCCCAGGAGTGACCGACCAGCACCACCTTGCCCGGCGCCGCATCGATGGCGCGACGCGTGGCGGCGACGTCGTCGGCGAGTGAGGTCAGCGGCGCGTCGACGGTCACCGCGTGCACGCCCCAGCGTTCGAGCACGGGGACGACCTTGTTCCAGCTGGATGCGTCGGCGAACGCGCCGTGCACCAGCACCACGGTCGGCGCATCCGCGCGCGAGGCCTGCGCGGCCGGTGCGAAACCGGCCGCGCCGAGCAGCGCGAGAGCGAGGAGGTTGCGGATCATTCCGGTGTCCTCACGCGATTGCGAACGCCACGTCCACGTTGCCGCGCGTCATGCGCGAGTACGGGCAGGTCTGGTGGGCGGCGTCGACGAGCTCGCGCTTCAGCGCCTCGTCCAGGCCGGGCAGGTTGACCTTCAGGGTCACGGCCAGCTGGTACTCGCCGGTGGCGATCTTGCCCAGCGCGACGTCGGCGTCGACCGAGAAGCCTTCCGGCAGGCGCACCTTGCGGTCAGCGGCGGCGAACTGGATCGCGCCGATGAAGCACGCCGAATAGCCGATGCCGAACAGCTGCTCCGGGTTGGTGCCGGGCTTGTTGGAACCGGGCGTGCTCAGCTTGACGTCGATGGCGCCGTCGCTGGAGCGACCGGTGCCTTCGCGGCCTCCGGTGACGTGGGTATGGGCGGTGTAGATGACGGTTTCGAGGGACATGGGGTTTGTTCTTCCAGTGGGGGAGTTGCGGGGGAGTGGCGCAATGCCTGCGCCGGGGCCTGCGATTACCGGCACGACGGCCGGCGACGACACAGAAGGGATAAGACAGTGGCGCTCACGCCGGCGGCACGATTGCGGCGCCCAGCACGATCCGCTGCGCGCGCAGTTGCTCGAGCAGTTCGATGCCGTATGCCTGCAGTTCGGTCGCATCGGCGCCGATGTCCGCGGCGAGCGCGGTGAGGTGTTCGCGGCCGGTCCGCGCGTGTGTGCGCAGCGAAACGAGCAGTTCGTACGCCAGCGGAGCGATCCGCGCGAACCGCACCTGGTGCGCCGCATCGCGGTGCACCAGCAGCGTCGTCGCCGATTCGGGCAGCGTTGCCGGCGCATGGCCGGGGCCGATGTCCGTCACCGGCCAGCGATACGCCAGCGGCATCGCCAGCGGCGAGAGCAGCGGCACGCCGTCGAGAAGGTCGCCGTGCGGGTCGAATTCCAACGGCTGCTCATCGCTGACGAACAGCGCCTGCTCGATCCACTCGTAATGCGCGAGATCCGGCAGCCACGCTGGGATCCCGCCATCGTCGGGCTGCGTGTCCAGCCACGCGACGAACTCGCCGGCGATCTGCGGGAACAGCGGCGTGCGGCTGCGGTGCTGCGCGTAGAAGCGACGCACGAGCGCCTTCCACGCGGCATCGCCTAGCGTCTCGCGCGCAACCGGGAATCCGGTCGAGAGCAGGCTTTCGATGGCGTTGAAGAACAACTCGCGGTACACGCGCAGGCGGCGTTCCTCGATGCCCGGTGGCGGCGCGTTCACGGACGGATCGCGCAGGTGGCGGGCGAGGGCGAACTGTTGTTGGCGAAGGGTCTCAAGCATCGATCATCTCCAGCAGCCGCTGACGGTCGGTGTACGCGGCCTGCATCGAGCGGATGCGGCCGGTCTCGGCCAGCAGCTCGTGCAGTGGCGGGAAATTGAAGTCGCGTTCCAGCAGCGTCGGGCGCACGCCGAAACGGCGGTAGGCCGCGGCCAGCAGCGACCACACATCGTCCTTCACCGGCGCGCCGTGGGTGTCGACCTTCAGGTCGATGTCCTCGTCGAAATGTCCGGCGATGTGGTACGAGGCGATCCGCTCCGCCGGCAGTCGCGCGAGGAACGCATGCGCGTCGTAGCCGTGGTTGATCGCGTTGACGTACAGGTTGTTCACGTCCAGCAGCAGGTCGGTGTCGGCTTCGGCGAGCACCGCATTGATGAAATCGATCTCCGCCAGCGCCTGGTACGGCGCGGCGTAGTACGAGACGTTCTCCACCGCGATGCGGCGACCGAGCACGTCCTGCACCTGGCGGATACGCGCGGCGACGTGGCGCACGGCCTCGTCGGTGAACGGGATCGGCATCAGGTCGTACAGCTGGCCGTCGTCGGAGGTGTAGCTCAGGTGCTCGCTGTAGAGCACCACCTCATAACGTTCGTTGAACTCGCGCGTGCGCCGCAGCAGGTCCATGTCGAGCGGTTCGGTCCCGCCCAGCGACAGCGACAGGCCGTGCGCGCTGATCGGGAAACGCGACGACAACTGCGCCAGCGCTTCGCCGAACTTGCCACCGACGCCGATCCAGTTGTCCGGCGCGAGTTCGAGGAAATCCACCGCGCCGTCGTCCATCGACAGCAGCTCCGGCAGCAGCCCGCGACGCAGGCCGAGCCCGGCGGAGGTGGGGGAATCGATGGAGCGCATGCGGAATCCTCGGAAGAAAAGGGCGCCCCCCTTTCGGGGGAGAGGGAGCAAAGGGGGGCGCAAGGGAACGGTGCGGATTACTCGGGGAAAGCGGCGAAGGTGTCCTTCGGCAGCTTCTTGCCGTTGGCTTCGTAGCGCGCCTTGGTGTATTCGTAGGCCTCGCGCTCGGAGATGAAGCCATCGCCGTTCGCGTCCTTGTCGGTCCAGCCGCGGCCATCCGGCACGACCGCCAGGTACTCGGCCTTCGAGACCTTGCCGTCGTCGTTGCTGTCGGTCTTGCTGAAGCGCGCGTCGCCGCAGTTGCCTTCGCCGCACTTGCCTTCGGCGGTCTTCGACGAAGCCGTCGCCTTCGCGACCTTGCCTTCGCTCGCGCCGCACTTGCCTTCACCGCACTTGCCTTCGCCGGCGGAGTGGCTCGCGGCGAGCATGTAACCCTGTGCGAGCGGCTGCATGGCGAAAGCGGAGCCGCTCAGGACGAGGCCAGCGAGCGCGAGGCCGAGCATGCCAGCGGTGTTGCGGGTGTTGTTGCGGGTCATTGCATTTCTCCAGTGGTGCACGGTTCGTCCGTGCGGGTTGAAGCGCCGCGCACGCGGCGCGATTAGGTCGGGATTCGAGGTGTCGCGGATCAAGACGTCGCGAGGATGGGGCGACGCGGCCAGGTCAGCAGTGCGATGCCGGCCATCGCCAGCACGGCGCCGGCCCACGGCAGCAGCAGCGAGACGGTCACGCCGATCGCGGCCAGCACCACGCCCCACGCAGTGCCGTCGGCGGACGTGGTGGTCTGCGCGCGACGGGTCGACACGATCAGGTGATCGAGGCTGAAGCGACCCGCGCCGTTGAGCATCAGCGGCAGCAGCATCAGCAGGTAGATCAGCGGAAGCTTGTAGTTGCCGAACCCGTCGTTGGTGATCGCATAGCCCTGCCACAGCTCGGACAGGCTCGACCAGTCGGACGGCCAGTGGACGGCGTAGATCGCGACCACCGTCAGTACCCACAGCGCAGCCGCGGCGTAACGCGTGCCCAGGCCGAGCAGCAGCGCGAGCGCGCCGATCAGTTCAAGCCAGGTGGCGAGCGTCCAATTGACGCCGGGGCTCAGCAGCGAGAACGGCAGTGGGAACTTGTCGCCGAGGTCGGCGAACCAGTTGTCGCCGTGCAGCTTCTCGCGACCGGCTTCGAAGAACTCCCAGGCCAGCAGGGCGCGCAGGCCGAGCGGCGAGAGCCAGTGGCCCACGCCATCGACGCGCGACATCAATCGGGCGGGCGGGGTCCGGGAAGGAACGAGCGACATGGCGAAACCTCAGTGCGGCGGTGATTTCCGGTGCCGCCATTCCAGGCTTCGCAGGTATCGCGCAGGTGTCGGGTTTCGGGTGCTTTTGTCGGGAAACGTGGCGCCGGGACCGGTTGGTACATTCCGATACAAACCGGTCCGCGCCGGGACGGTGGCACGCGGTCAGCCCAGCAGAGCGAGTAACGCCTTCGCCGTCGCCTCCGACGATGCCGGGTTCTGCCCGGTGACCAGGCGGCCGTCGGTGATCGCGAAGCTCTGCCAGTCGGCGGCCTTCTCGTACGATCCGCCCAGGCGCTTGAGTTCGTCCTCGACCAGGAACGGCACGACCTTGGTCAGTTTCACCGCCTCTTCCTCGCTGTTGGTGAAGCCGGTGACACGCTTGCCCTTCACCAGCGGCTGTCCCTGGTGCTTCACATGGCGCAGCACACCCGGCGCATGGCACACGGCAGCCACCGGTTTGCCTGCGTCGTACACGTCCTCGATGAGCCGGATCGACGCGGGATCCTCGGCCAGGTCCCACAGGGGGCCATGCCCGCCCGGATAGAACACTGCGTCGTAATCCTTCGCGGACACCGAATCGAGGCGTCGCGTGTTGGCCAGCACCTTCTGTGCGGCGGCGTCCGCCTTGAAGCGGTCCTGTGCGGGCGTCTGGTTGGCGGGATCGTCGCTCTTGGGATCGATCGGCGGCTGCCCGCCCTTGGGCGAGGCCACGGTGATGTCGGCGCCGGCGTCGGTGAATACGTAGTACGGCGCGGCGAATTCCTCGAGCCAGAACCCGGTCTTCTCGCCGGTGTCGCCGAGCCGGTCGTGCGACGTGAGAACCATGAGGATCTTCTTCATGCCGATGCTCCACCGATGCCGATGACGGGCGGACGATGGTCGCGCCGCGGCGGTTAGAGCCGGGTGATGCGGCGCGCGCAGTGGTGCATGAAGGCGCGCCGGCGTCGTGGTTCGACGCCGGCGCGGAGTGTGGCGATCAGGCGTCCTGCGACACCGCGTAACGCGAAGCGGGGTTCGCGCGAGACAGGCCCGGCTGCAGCGCCTTGCGTGCGTCCTCGAACGCGTTCCAGTCGGCGATGTCGGGCAGGGCGGGGATGGTCACCTGTTCGCCCTGTTCGAGCCCGGCGAGCGCGGCATCGACCATGTCTTCGGCGGACATCACGATCTCACCCGGCAGATGTTCCACCGGCAGGCCCGCAACGTCCCAGAACGCGGTCGCGGTCGCGCCCGGCAGCACGGCCTGCACGCGCACGCCCTTGTCGGCCAGTTCGTGCTGCAGCGACTGCGAGAACGCGAGCACGTACGCCTTGCTTCCGCCGTACACGCCGTTGAGCAGCTCGGGCTGCAGCGCGACGATCGAGGCGATGTTGACGATGGTGCCCGCACCGCGCGCGACGAACGCGGGCGCGACGGCATACGCCAGACGCGTGAGCACGTTCACGTTCAGCGTGATCATGCGTTCCATCTCGGCCACGTCGGACTGCAACAGCGGTGCGGTCGCGCCGACACCGGCGTTGTTGACCAGCAGGGTGATGCTGGCGTCGGTGCGCAGGAGGTTCTCGACCCGGGCGAGATCGTCCGCGCGAGTGAGATCGGCCGACACCGTTTCGACCGAGCGGCCGGTGCGCGTGGTGAGTTCCTCGGCCAGCGAACGCAGTTTGTCGGCGCGACGGGCGACCAGAATCAAGTCATAGCCTGAACGGGCGAGGCGATCGGCGTAGATCGCACCGATGCCGGAGGAGGCGCCAGTGACCAGCGCGGTGCCTTTGTGAATGCGGGTGTTCATGTGAGGGCTCCGAAAACCCGGTGGGGACGCCGGGCTGGAGCAGAATCTAGGCGCACTGGCGAATGGCGTAAATGTCGTATATACCTCCTTTCAAGCCATAGCCTGACAGGCCGGAAACGAGGAGATCGCGTCATGCTCACCATCGGCTTCGTCGCACCTCCCGGCTTCCAGATCATGGGCATCGCCGCCGCGTCCGCGTTCGAACTGGCCAACACCGCCACCAGCGAACGCCTGTACGACATCCGCCTGTTGTCGGAGCAGGGCGGTCCCGTCGCCAGTTCGTTCGGCGTGTCGATCGAAACGCGCCCGCTGGCGCGGCAGAAGCTCGACACGCTGATCGTCACCGGCCTGCTGTATCCGGAACCGACGAGTCCCGCACTGATCCGTGCGATCCGCAAGGCCGCGAGCTCCACGCGCCGCACCGCGGCGGTATGCACCGGCGCTTTCCTGCTCGGTGAAGCCGGGCTGCTCGAAGGCCGGCGCGTGACCACGCACTGGTTCCACTCGCGCGCCCTCAAGCAGCAGTTTCCCGAAGCCCACGTCGAGGACGACCGCATCTTCATCATCGACGGCCCGATCTGGACGTCGGCCGGCATGAGTGCGGGCATCGACCTGGCGCTGGGCATGATCGAGAAGGATTTCGGCGCGGAGCTGGCGCGCAACGTCGCGCAGAAGCTGGTCGTCTATCACCGTCGCGCGGGCGGGCAGTCGCAGCATTCCGCGCTGCTGGAACTCGATCCGAAGTCCGACCGCATCCAGAGCGCGCTTGCCTACGCACGGCGCAACCTGCAGGCGCCGCTGACGGTCGAGGAACTCGCCGACGCCGCGCACCTGAGCCCACGCCAGTTCAGCCGCGCGTTTCGTGCCGAGACGGGGCAGTCGCCGGCGAAGGCCGTTGAGCACCTGCGCATCGAGGCCGCGCGCGTGATGATCGAGCAAAGCCGTCACTCCATCGATGAAGTCGCCACCGAAACCGGTTTCAACGATCCCGAACGCATGCGCCGTGCGTTCCTGCGTGCGTTCGGCCAGCCGCCGCAGGCGCTGCGGCGCAACGCGCGAACGGCGGGCGCGGCCGAGGCCACTTGAACCCGGCACGCTCCGTCGCCACCTCATCCGACACCATCGGAGACACACCACATGACTGCGAACACCGAAACCGCCATCCTCGCCGGCGGCTGCTTCTGGGGCATGCAGGACCTGATCCGCCGCATTCCCGGCGTCGTGTCCACGCGCGTGGGCTACTCGGGCGGCGACGTGGCCAACGCGACATACCGCAACCACGGCACGCACGCCGAAGCGATCGAGATCGTGTTCGATCCGGCGGTGCTGTCGTATCGACGCGTGCTCGAGTTCTTCTTCCAGATCCACGATCCGACCACGAAGAACCGCCAGGGCAACGACCTCGGTACCAGCTATCGCTCGGCCATCTACTACGCCGACGAGGTGCAGAAGCACACGGCCGAAGAGACTGTGAAGGATGTCGACGCGTCGGGTCTGTGGCCGGGCAAGGTGGTCACCGAGATCGCGCCCGTGGGTCCGTTCTGGGAAGCCGAACCTGAGCACCAGGACTATCTGGAGCGCTATCCGGAAGGCTACACCTGCCACTTCATCCGCCCCGACTGGACGCTTCCGCAACGGGCGTGACCCGAAGGAAACGCCGGCCGCCTGCCGGCCAGCTCCATTCATCGTGTTGATGCACGGCTGATCAGTCATTCCGTGCCAACATGACTGGATGCGTTATGACCTCAACCTGCTGCCGGTGTTCCTCGCGCTGATGGAAGAGCGCAGCGTGACGCGCGCGGCCGAACGACTTGGCATCACGCAACCTGCGCTTTCGAACGCGCTTGCACGCCTGCGCGACATGCTGCAGGACCCGCTGTTCATCCGCGAACGCTACGGCATGCAGCCGACGCAAAAGGCGGAGGAACTTGCGCCGACGATCGCGTCGGCGTTGGCGAGCCTGGATGCGTTGATATTGGGGCAGCAGGGCTTCGACCCCGCCAAGGCGGAACGGCTGTTCACGATCGCACCGAACAGCTACGTCGAATTCGTCCTCGTACCGGCCATCGTCGCGCGGCTGCGCGAGCACGCGCCTGGCATCCGCCTTCGCCTCACGCCGTTCGGCACGGACCTGGCCGAGACCGGCGTCATCTCAGGTGCGACGGCGATGGTGATCGGCCGCGTGGTCGATCCACCGGACAACCTCGTCGTGCAGCACCTGATGGACGATGGCCTGGCCTGCGTCGTCCGCGCCGATCATCCGCGAGTGAACAAGCGGATGTCGAAGCAGCAGTACGAACAGCTCAAGCACGTGAACGTGCTGCCGCCGGGGCGGCTGCGCGTCGGCCTGTTCCAGGCGCTGGAACGGCAGGGCGTGCGGCGTGAGGTCGCGGTCTCGGTGACGCATTTCCTCGCGATCCCCGAGATGATCGCCGTGACCGACTACTGCGCGACGCTGCCCAGCCTGATCTGTCGTCGCCTCGCGGACGATCCGCGCCTGAAGGTCATGCCCGCGCCCGTGGACCTGGGCACGTTCCCGGTGGAAATGGCGTGGCATGTGCGGTATCGACATGACCCCGCACACCAGTGGCTTCGCACCCTGATCGGCGAAGTCGCGCGCGAGATCCAGCGCGGACGCTGATCCTGTTCCCGGCATGACCGCGCCGCGCACGATGGCGCGGCGCGGAACGGGGTCAGGCGGCGCTGGCGAGCGCGGGCGCGTTCGCGAAGTACGTATAACCTTCGGCGCCGCCACCGAAGAAGGCCGAGGCGGGCGCTTCGAACAACGGTGCATTCGTGCGCAGTCGTTCGACCAGGTCAGGATTGCCGATGAAGGGCTTGCCGAAGGCGATCATGTCGGCGCGGCCCGAATCCACCGCATCGATGGCCGATCGCCGGTCGTAACCGTTGTTGGCGATGTACGTCCCGCCGAACGCAGCGCGCAGCGCCCGCACGTCGTAGGCTTCGGTGGAGTTGTCGCTGTGCAGCTGCCCTTCCACGTTGTGGAGGTACGCGAGGTTCATCTCGCCGAGCCGGCGCGCCAGATATCCGTACGTCTCAGGCGTCGTGCTGTCGAGCGGGGTATCGCCGACGGCCGTTGACAGCGGCGAAAGACGCAGGCCCACGCGGTCCGCGCCCCACACGCCGGCGACGGCTTCGACCACTTCGATGGGGAATCGCGCGCGGTTCTCGATCGACCCGCCGTAGCGATCGTCGCGGTGGTTGGTGCTGTCGCGCAGGAACTGTTCCAGCAGGTAGCCGTTGGCTGCGTGCACTTCGACGCCGTCGAAACCCGCCTGCTTCGCAAGACGCGCCGCATGGCGATAGTCCTCGAGAACAGCGGCGATTTCGTCCAGTTCAAGCGCACGCGGCATGGACGGCGCTTCGAATCCGTTCTCGGTGAAGACGTTGCCGCCTGCACGGATCGCCGACGGCGCACCGGCGCGATGCCGTCTTCCTGCAGGCTCACGTGCGACATGCGGCCCACGTGCCAGAGCTGCATGACGATCCTGCCGCCCTCGGCGTGGACGGCGTCGGTGACCCGCGACCATGCCTCGGCCTGTGCATCGGTGTAGATGCCGGGCGTGTACGCGTAACCGCGACCCTGGCGCGAAATGTTGGTGGCTTCGGTGATGATGAGACCCGCCGAAGCGCGCTGGCGGTAGTACTCGATGCCCAGTGGCGTGTGCACACCGTCGGCGCCGGCGCGCGAACGCGTCAGCGGCGCCATGACGATGCGGTTCGCGACGTCGATCGCGCCCAGACGGGCGGGGGAGAAGAGTGTTTCGGTAGTCATTGCGGTTTCCTCGGGATGAGATGACCTTGTCCAGCCGCGGTTGCCGCGGCAGATCGAGGTATTGAGAAGGGAAGGGGAATCGGGTGCGGTGCTGGCAGTCACGCTCAGCTGAAATCGCGCATCAGGTTCTGGTCGTCACGGTGGAGAGGCCTTCGGCATGTCCGGCTCCTCGGTGGGTGTGCGTGAAGAATGCGCCGGCGATAACCATTGATCCAATTTATTCGCCTGATTCCAGTTATCCGATGCTGGAATATCTGAATGCGACGAACCGCCGCGGCGACCATTGCGTTTCGGTCGGTTTCACGCCTCCTTGACGGGGCGGGAGCAGCATCCGTTCGACATGGGGCTCGCCTTGCGCCCCCGGTTCTCCACGGAGAGCGAAATGGGTGGCATCCGGTTCGGAAAACCGACGGTACTGGTCGTGGACGACACCCCGGCCATCCGCATCATCCTCCAGGACATGCTCGAGCCGACCTATCGCGTGCTCACCGCCGCCGATGGGAGTGCGGCGATGGAACTGCTGCGGGAGGAGACGCCTGACCTCATCCTGCTCGACGTGGTGATGCCCGGCCACAGCGGTTTCGAAGTGTGCCGCTGGCTGAAGGAGAAGCCGGCCACGCGTGAGGTACCGGTGATCTTCCTCACCACGCTCGAACGCGTCGAGGACCAGGCGCATGGTCTCGAACTGGGCGCCGTTGACTACATCACCAAGCCGGTGCATCCACTGGTCCTGGGTACGCGCGTCGCATCGCACCTGCGCGCCAAGGAAGCGATCGATCTGCAGCGCGATCGCGAAACATTCCTCGAACGCGAAGTGTCGCGTCGAACACAGGACATGGTCCGCGCGCAGGATGTCGCGATCCTCGCACTCACCTCGCTGGCCGACACGCGCGACGACGAGACCGGCAGCCATAGCCGCCGCACGCAGCATTTCATGCGCGCACTGGCGCAGCAGCTGAAGATGCATCCGCGGTTCGTCCGCCACCTCGACGACGCCACCGTGGAGCTGCTGGTACGTTCGGCGCCGCTGCACGATATCGGCAAGATCGGCATTCCCGACCAGATCCTGCGCAAGCCGGGACGCCTCACCGCCGAGGAGTATGAGGTGATGAAGGCGCATCCGGCGAAAGGTCGCGATGCCCTGCAGCGCGCCGAAGACGAACTCGGCATAGACGTGCCATTCCTGCGCATCGCCAAGGAACTCGCCTACGGACATCACGAGCGCTGGAATGGCAGCGGCTATCCGCAGGGAACCAGCGGCGACGAGATTCCGGTGTCGGCGCGGTTGATGGCCATCGCCGATGTGTACGACGCGTTGACGAGCCGGCGCGCATACAAGGCCGGGATGCCGCACGAACAGGCCGCTGCGTTCATCCACGAGCGCAGCGGGATCGACTTCGACCCGGACGTGGTCGACGCATTCGTGGCGCTCGGAGACAAGTTCGAGGCGATCACCCAGCACTTCGCCGGCGAAGCGTCCCGCACGGCACCGGGCGCACTCGCCTGACAGGCCGGCACGGATGGGAGGAAATCCGCATGCCCGGGCTACGCGAACGACTTGAAAGACTGCCGCTGGCGCGGAGACTGCAACTCGGTTTCGGCGGGATCCTGCTGCTGGTCGTGCTGCTGGGCCTCTACAACCTGGCGATGAACCGGCAGCAGATGGACCGGATCGGCCGCTTGTACGACAAAGACCTGGTCGGGTTGCTGCACGTCGAATCCGCGCGCGCCGCGCTGGCCGACATGGGCCAGTACCTGCGGCAGGCGGTGATGGCGGACGAGGCGGCGCCGCGCGAAGAGGCACTGCGGTTGTTCGCGGAATCCGACACGGTTCTGCGCAGGGAGATCGAACTCGCGCGCCCGCTGATCTACCGCGACGACACGCGCGGGAGCCTGCGCGAATTCGATCTTGCCTTCGCCGATTACCGCAGTCAGGCCATATCGATCGCCCTGCTCGTGCGCGAGCCCGTGCGTGGCGACAGGACGGGCGCGGTTGCGCGCTTGGCCGCACCGGGATTCCAGCGCAGCGCGACGCAGTCGCGCGAGGCGCTGGCGCGCGTGGCGTCCGGCAAGCGCGAGGGTGCCGACCGCGAAGTCGCGCTCGCCGATGCCGGCTACCACGACGGCGTGCGCATGACCATCGCGTTGCTCGCCGCCGGGCTCGTCGCGGGCCTGTTGTTCGGCGCGTTGATCAGCCGCTCGATACGCCGGCCCGCCGATGGTCTGCGTCAGGCGCTGGACTCTCTCAGCAACGGTGACCTGGGGTCCACCATTCCGTACACGGAGTACCCGAACGAAACCGGTGACCTGGCCCGCGCCATCCGCACCATGCAGGCGCAGGCACGCCAGACCGCGTCGCAGCGATGGGTGAAGACGCAGGTGGCCGCGATCCTGAGGGAACTGCAGTCCGCCTCCGACGCGACGGAGCTGGCGAGCCGGTTCTTCTCCGTCGTCTCGCCGCTGATCGGCGTCGGCCGTGGCGTGCTCTACGCGCACCAGCCCGAGGGCGTGCTGACGCGGCTGGGCGGCCATGCGGATGCCGGCGCGCCGCAGCGCCTGACGTTCGGGGAGGGATTGGCAGGGCAGTGCGGAATCGACCGCAAAGCCGTCGAACTGACGCCACCGCCGCCGGATTACCTGCGTGTGTCATCCGCGCTCGGATCGACCGCCGCTGCGCAGCTGCTCGTGCTGCCCCTGGTGCTGCGCAAGCGGCTGCTCGGCGTGATCGAACTCGCCACCGTCTCACCACTGGGCCCGGCACAGCGCGAACTCGTCGACGAGATCCTGCCGATCCTCGCGGTCAACCTGGAAATCCTCGACCGCACGATGCGCACGCGACAACTGCTCGACGAAAGTCGCGAGCAGCAGGAGCTCACGGCACGGCAGGCGGCGAGCCTGAAGGAACAGACCGTCGCGCTCGAAGCCCAGCAGAAGACGATCAACGCGACGAAGGCGTGGTATCGCGGCATCATCGAATCGGCGCCCGACGGCATGATGATCGTCGATCCGGATGGTCGCATCCTGATGGGAAATCCGAAGCTCGAAACGATCTTCGGCTACGAACGGGACGAACTCGTCGGTGCCAGCGTCGAGCGCCTCGTCCCGGCCGACATTGCCGCGCGGCATGTCGAGCTTCGCCGTGCGTTCATGGCGCAGGGAGTCAGTCGCCAGATGGGGCGCGACATCCTCGACCTGCGCGGTGTGCGCAAGGATGGAAGCGAGTTTTCGGTGGAGATCGGGCTGTCGTTCCTGCCGGAGATGGAGGGGCAGGGCACCTGCGTCTGCGCTTCGGTCCGCGATGTCAGCGAACGCCGCGCGATGGAAAGCGCAGTGCAGCGCAGCGAGGAACGCCTGCGCTACATCCTCGATCGCAGTCCGGTGTGCGTGGGCGTGGCCAACGCGGACGAACTCCGCTTCGCCAATCCCAAGTTCGTCGATACGTTCGGCCTGAACGTGGGCGACGACCCGACCCGGATATACGTCGATCCGAGCGATCGCGATCGCATCCGCGAGCACCTGGCGACGAACTCCACGCTATCGGCGGTGGAATTGAAGCTCTACGATCGCGATCGCCGCGAACGCGACATCCTCGCCTCGTACGTGCCGATCGGCTCCGACGGCGATCCTGGCGTGCTCGCGTGGTTCATCGACGTCACCGAACAGAAGGCCGCGCAGGCAGCCACGATGCGCGCCAAGGACCTCGCTGAGGACGCAACGCGGGCGAAGAGCGATTTCCTCGCCAACATGAGCCACGAGATCCGCACGCCGATGAACGCGATCATCGGCCTGAGCTACCTGCTCCTGCAGTTGGAACTGGATCCGCGGCAGCGTGGCTACGTCGAGAAGATCCACCGCTCGGGCGGAAACCTGCTGGGCATCATCAACGACATCCTCGACTTTTCGAAGATCGAGGCCGGCCAGATGGCGATGGAGCAGGTTGCGTTCGACCTGCGCGACGTACTCGACCACGTGAGCAGCGTGGCCGGGCTCAACGCCGAGCAGAAGGGGCTGGAACTGGTGTACCAGCTGCCGGCAGAGCTGCCGGTTGCATTCGTCGGCGATCCCCTGCGACTCGGCCAGATCCTTCTCAACCTCACCAACAACGCGATCAAGTTCAGCGAGCGTGGTGCGGTGGTCATGGGAATCGAGCCGCCGCGCATGCTCGACGACGACGGGATCGAGCTGCATCTGTGGGTGAAGGACGAAGGCATCGGCATGAGTGAAGAGCAGGTGAGTCGCCTGTTCCAGTCGTTCATGCAGGGCGATGCCTCCACCACGCGCCGCTTCGGCGGCACGGGTCTCGGACTGGTGATCACGAGGCGCTTGGCCGAACTGATGGATGGGCGGATAGAGGTCGAGAGCGCGCCGGGCGTTGGCTCGACGTTCCACGCGCACGTGCGGCTGTCGACGGAAACGGGCGCAGCCCCGCAGCGCGTCGAGCAGCGTGCGTTGCATGGGCTGCGGGCGCTCGTCGTCGACGACAACCCGGCCACGCGCGCGGCCCTGGTCGCGATGGCGCACGGGCTCGGGATGGAGGTCGATGATGCGGCCAGCGGTGACGAGGCACTGCGCAGCGTCGCAACGCGGCGTCCGTACCAGGTGGTGCTGATGGACTGGAAGATGCCCGGCATGGACGGCATCGAGACGCTCCGTCGCATCGCCTCGATCGCGAATGACATGCCCGCGACGGTCATGGTGACGGCGTTCGATCCCGAGGAAGCGCGCGAGGAGGCCGAACGACGTGGCGTGTCCATCGGTCGCGCACTCGGCAAGCCCGTGATGCCGTGGTTGCTGCAGGAGACCATCATGGCCGCGCTCGGCAAGCCCACCGTGGACGCGCCACGCGAGGCCGCGACCAAAGGGCGACGCAACGTGGCGACCTCGCTGGTCGGCAGTCGCGTGTTGCTGGTCGAGGACAACGAGATAAATCGCGAACTCGCGCAGGACCTGCTGCGCCGCGCGGGTGTGGAGGTGGTGTGGGCCGGCAACGGACAGGAAGCGCTGGACGTGCTCGAAGTCGATCCGTTCTTCGACGGCGTGCTGATGGATTGCCAGATGCCCGTGATGGACGGTTATGACGCCGCTCGCGCGATCCGTGGTCGGCTGGGCCTCGTCGACCTTCCCATCATCGCGATGACGGCCAGTGCGATGGCGGATGACCGCGATGAAGCGATTGCGGCGGGCATGAACGACCACATCCCCAAGCCCATCGACGTGGACGCAATGCTCGCGACGATGTCGCGCTGGATGGAAACCTGCGACCGCCGCGGCGTTCTGGACGAGCCTGGCGCAGAGGGTGAGGCATCGGCGCCGCTGCCGACCGTCGACCGCAACGTCGGCCTGGCGACCTGCGGGCACAACAGCGCGCTTTATCACCGCTTGCTGCTGGGATACCTGAAGGACTACGGCGACTTCGCCGCGTCATTCGAAGCTGCGTGCGGATCCGACGATCCGACAGCGCCGCGACGACTCGCGCACGACCTGCGCGGAACCTCCGCATGCATCGGCGCGCGCGGAGTGGCGGAACGGGCGAAGGAGCTGGAAGAAGCCTGCGAGGCAGGCGCACCGCAGGCGCAGGTCGCCGAACTCCTCGACCGGACGCTGGAAGCGCTGCGCCCGGTGCTGGAGGACTTGACCGTTTCGGAGCTGCAATCGGCGGCGTGAACCCGGATACGCACGACCCGGCCATGTGGGCCGGGCCGCGTGGGATTACATCGTGGATGCGCTGTGTCAGAAGCTCATGCGCGGGCCCACGAAGTAGGCGACGTAGTCGTCCACGTACTTCACTTCACCGTTGATGCCCCAGGTCTGGTTGAACTTGACCTGCGCGCCCAGTCGCGCATAGAACTCACCGTCGGCCTTGTCGTAATCCTCGTAACCGGCCAGGGCGTAGCCTTCCAGGTACGACGTCATCGCGCCGCGCACGCCGGCCTCGACGTTCCAGCCGTCGCGGTCCACGCCGAGTACGTCGGCACTGCCGATTCGCACGTCGTCGGTGTCTGCCTTCTGGTAGCCGGCGCGCGCGAGCAGGTCGAGTTGCGGGCTGATCTGGTGGTTATAGCCCGCGCCCAGATTCCACTGGTCCACGTCCACGCCATTCACGCGCCCGACCGGGCTGTCGAAATCGTCGGTCTTCTGCCCGCTGTAACCACCGTACACGTGGAAGTCGTCGGTGACGGCGACCGAACCGCGGACGGCCCAGCCATCGGCATCGGGGCCGCCGTTGTCGATGCTGCTGGCCGCATAGCCGCCTTCGACGTACGTGTAGCTGATGCCATCGGCCGCAAGCGCAGAGAAGGGCGCCGCGAACAGGGCGAGGAGAGGGACGAAACGCTTCATGGGGGTAAAACCTCGAGTGGGAAACCGGAAGGAACAGGAGTCGCCGAGCGACATGACGCCGTCGCGACGTCCACGCTGGTGGACGACGACCGCGACGGTCGGCGGAAGGATTCAGGAAACTTGGACGCATCCACGCAGGCGACCGGCATGCGCCAGTCGCAGTGGGATGCAAGCGGTCAGATCAGATGGAGGCGCTGCAGGCGCTCAGAGGTTGCCCGACCACTGCAGCCAGCGGCGGTACGGCAAGTCGTCAAACGCATCCGTCTCGCTCTCGCATGCGAGTCGCGGCGAGGAGCGATGCTGGCGCATGGTGTCCGTGCTTAGTGGCTCGGCAAGAATGCCGGCAAAACGGACCGGTCGGGGCGGAACGACCGCGGCGACGGAGGAGGACATCTGGGACTGCAACACTCGGAAACTGCCTTGCGACGAAGCGCACTGGGTGGGACAACGGCGCGCAGTATCCGGATCGGCGCGCAAGGGGATGTGAAGAGGGCGGGCGCGCACGTGGCCGTTGTTCGCAGGGGCCGGCGTTGAGGGTAGGGCAGGGTCCACCCCCCACCCCCAGGGGAGAACACGGATGTCCACGATACGTCGCATCGGGCTGGCTGATTTCGAGCGACTGCTCGCGCAATGGCGGCAGCCCCACCGGAAGATCACGGAATTCCACCTGCATTGCACCGATCGCCCCCGGCGCGCGGATTTTCGCGGTCAGGCGACGATCGAGGCGATGCGCGCCTTCCACATGAGCAAGGGCTGGAGCGACATCGCCCAGCACCTGACGGTCGATCCGGCCGGAGGGCTGTGGACCGGCCGATCGTGGGATTCCCCGCCCGCCAGCGCGGTGGGCCACAACGGCACCGCGGCAGCGGGCCCGTTCATGATCGAAGTGATCGGCAACTTCGACAAAGGGCTCGATCCGTTCGACGGTCCACAGCGGCAAGCGGTGCTCGGCGTGATCGCTGCGGTGCTGCGCAGCGCCGGACTCGACGAGAAGGCGCTGCGCTTCCATCGCGACTTCACCAATGCGAAGACATGTCCCGGCACGTCGCTGGACAAGGCGGTGATGCAGCGCGAAATCGCGGCATTGCTGAAAGGCACCGCTGGCGTGGAGCGATCGGACGCGTCCGACGCGGTGCTGGACGCCGGCGAAGTACGCGGCTGGTTCGATGCGCAGGCTACTCGCGGGATCAATGGCCTGGCCGATGATCCCAATGTCATCGAGGATCCCGATACCGCCGAAGTGCCCGAAGCGGAGTGGATGCTCGAGGAGCAGGAGGCGCTCGCAGCGCGGCTCGACCTCGGACCGGGTGTCGAGGGCGCGCGCCGCGCGCCGCTGCCGGCCGATGCGCTGCTTCGCCGCCACGCGATCAACCTGTCGAAGGGCGCGTTGTCCCAGAGCGGCGACATCGACAGCGTCACGGTGACGCCGCGAACGATCGTCGAGAGACACCTGGTCGATTACCTCGAGACCTGTGGACAGCTGAAGCGTCCCGCGCATCTGCTGTTCTACGCACATGGCGGACTCGTCGATGAGGCCAGTGCCATCTGTTACGCCAGGACCGTGCTGCCGTGGTGGCTCAGGAATGGCGTATTCCCGATCTTCTTCATCTGGGAATCGGGGCTGTTCGAAACGCTGCGCAAGGCGCCTCGTGGTGCCCGGGGATTGAGCGACATCACCGACTGGCTGCTGGAAGGCATCACCCAGGTTGTCGCACGGCGTGTCTGGGCCGAAATGAAACTGGACGCCGGCAACGCGTCCGAGCCCGTACTGCCGCCCCAGTTCCAGGGGCGTTCCGGTGGAGCATGGCAACTCGCGCAGCTGCTGGGGCCCGTACTTGCGAAGTACCCCAACACGCAGCTCCATGCCGTCGGACACAGCACCGGACCGATCTTCCTGTCGAAGTTCCTCCCGCTGCTGACCGCGCAAGGCCGCGTGATCAGCACGCTCAGCTACCTCGCACCCGCGATCCGAACCGATCGCTTCCTCCAGGACGTCAAGCCGCTGCTCGGGGCGAACAAGCCCATCCGCGAGCTGTGCATGTACACGATGAACGACGACGCCGAACGCGACGACAACTGCGCGAAGATCTATCGCAAGTCGCTGCTGTACTTCGTCCGCGAGGCGTGCGACGACCGCAACAAGGGTCGCATTCTCGGATTGCAGAAGGACCTGCTCGACGACTCCACGCTGCGAACGTTGTTTGGGCTGAAGAGCAAGAACGACGACCGGATCAGTGCCAGCGCAGGAACCATCGCGGTCGAGTTCTCGCCCCCGCGCGGTTCGCCACAGATGAACCCGAAGACGGAGGCGCTCCAGCACGGCGGCTTCGACAACGATGCCGCAACGATGGTCTCGGTGCTGGCGCGCGTGCTCGGCGTGCCGCGCACGGTCACCAATGCTTCGATGCAGTTCCCGCCGGCCTCGGCGTTCGCCACGTGCGGCCTGACGGACGCGACGCGCGCGGCACCGATCATCCCGCCAGGCGATGACGACTACGACGGAGGCTGCCCCTGCTGTCGACGGATGTCGGGCCGCGAAAGCGGCGACAGGTTCACCGACGACGGCCGCGACGGCTTCGGCGACGACGACGAAGCCGGCGGCGATACCGAGCCCGAAGAAGACGCCTCCGGCAGGACGCCGCCACGGCCGTCAGGCGGTGGTGGTCGTCGCATTGCTGTCTGCATCGGCATCGACGCCTATGCCGACCAGCCGCTCCAGGGCTGCGTCAACGACAGCAATCGCTGGGCCGAGGCGCTCGGACGCAGCGGATTCGAGATTCGCCCCCTGCGCGACAAACAGGCGACTCGCGATGCCATGCAGGGCGCATTGAAGCGACTGGTCGACGATGCGCGCAGCGGTGACGAACTGGTCTTCCAGTACTCCGGGCATGGCGCACAACTCCCCGACGTGAGCGGCGACGAAGACGAACGCTTCGACGAGGCATTCGTCCCGTTCGACTACCGCAAGGGCCAGATGCTGATCGATGACGACGTGCGCGAGATCACGCGCGGGTTGCCCGACGGCGCCACGTTGACGTTGTTCATGGACTGCTGCCATTCCGGCACCATCAGCCGCGCGCGTGCGCGCGCCGCGAGCAACGGGTCGAGGCCACGGCTCATGCGCTTCGACGATGAGACGGTCAAGCGCTACCTCGACGTACGAAGTTCGGCAACACGCGGTACGAAGGGCAATGGAGCTGGCTCGACGAGCCCGGGACGCGGCGTCGCGCATTTCGCGGCGTGTCTGGACAGCGAGTACGCCTGGGAGAGTGGCGGCGAGGGCGACTTCACCCGTGCGGCGATGGTGGTGTTCGAGACGGCCGTACGCGAAGGCTGGAGCAACCAGAAGTTCATCGACGCGGTGATCCGCGAACTCGGCACGCCGGCTCGCCAGCATCCACGGCTCTGGAACCCTGAGCCCGGTCTTGGAAAGCGCAAGCTGCTGGGCGGTCGATGAGCCCGAAGGCGCCGGAAGTCTGGGAGTTCGAACTCCGCGACGATCTTGCGGGGATCCGGCGCGCGCGTCTGCCATCTCCGGATCCCAACATGCCGACACGGCGGCGGCTGCGCGCGTTCTCGCACGACCCCAGCCGCAGTCGCTATGAGGGCGCGCACATCACCTTGTCGATCCCGTACGAACCGCTGAAGCCAGGACCGGCCGGAGCGGTGTTCATCGTCGAGGACATTGACGAGAAGACCGGCCAGGTGACGACGCCGGTCGATCTGGAGCAGCACAAGCTGTTGATGGAAGACGGCCTGCCCCCGAGCAGCAGCCACCCGCAGTTCATGCAGCAGATGGCGTACGCGGTCGGCATGGAAACCTACGAGCGTTTCCGCTTCGCGCTCGGGCGCGACCCCGGCTTCGGGCCGTTGGGTGTGGAAGGCGAGAACGACGGCAAGATGCGCATCCATCCTCGCTTCATGCGCGAAGACAATGCGTACTACGACCGCGAGCTTGGCGCCCTGTGTTTCGGATACGAGCGCGCGGCCGAGTTTGCGCAGCTCCGCAACCAACCCGGCAGCAATGTCTACATCGTGCTGTCCCGCGACATCATCGCGCACGAAACGAGCCACGCGCTGCTCGATGGATTGCGCCCGAACTTCCTGCGGCCGACGCACCGCGATGTCTCGGCGCTGCACGAAGGTTTCTCGGACCTGGTAGCGATCTTCCTGCGCTTCGCACAGCCCGAACTGGTGCGGCAGGCGATCGAGGCTTCGCAGGGCAAGGATCTCGATTCCAGCCTGCTGGTGGAAATCGGCCATCAGTTCGGCTTCGACCTGATCGACGGGCACAACCCGTTGCGAACCGCGATCCTGTCGCCGGGGCTGAGCGATACGGTCGTCGACCGCAAGTACGGCTACGACGATCCGAAGAAGGAAGAACACGACCTCGGCGCCGTGCTCGTATCGGCGGTGTTCGAGGCGTTCCGGCGTATCTACCAGCGCAAGACCGAGAAGCTGCGTGGCGCGCTCGAACTCTATCGGCAGCGCCTGCCGTCGGAGGCGATCTACCTGCTGGCCGAGGAGGCCACGCAGATCGCGCGGCGCTTCCTCAACATCGTCATCCGTGCGATCGACTACTGCCCGCCGATGCACTGCAGCTTCGGTGAGTACCTGCGCGCGATCATCACCGCGGACACCGAACTGGTGCCGGACGATCCGATCGGCTATCGCGAAGCGTTCGTCACGTCCTTCCGCAGGTACCGCGTGACCGTGCCGGATGTGCCGGATCTTGGCGAGGAGAGCCTGTTGTGGTGTCCGCCGGAGTCGGGACGAATCGCCGTGCCGGAACTGGATTTCCGTCATCTCGGACTGGTATTCGCCGACGGGCTTTGCGATTGGCCGGTCGATGACGGCGGGCGTGCCGTGCAACGCGCCGCCAACGCATTCGGAAAGGCCGTGTGCAGGTCCGATCGCGCCCGCGACTTCGGCCTGGTGGCACCGAGCCGCAGCGTACTGCCGCCCAAGATCGTCTCACTGCGCACATTGCGACGCGTCGCCATCAGCGGCGATGTCCGCTTCGATCTGGTCGCCGAAGTCGTACAGAAACGCCGCGTGCGCGAAGGCTGGTTCCTCGGTGGTTCGACTGTCGTCGTGTCGTCCGATGGCGTGGTTCGCTACGCCGTCTCAAAGCACCTCGACAGCAAGCGCCGGCTCAAGGCGCAGCGCGATTTCCTGCGGACGCAGAAGCAGGACGTGCGCGACGCAGCGTGGGCGGAGCAGTCGGTCGTCTCGGCCCGCCTGCAGAGGAACGTCCACAGGCGTCGATAGAGTTTTGAGTCCGTTCCAGGAGGAATGGCGCATGTCCACATGCATCGACGTTCGCGATTCGTCGCGCGATATCGAGGTCACTCTCGGAGACCCGCCATGCGTGATCGGAATGCCACGGCGGACCGCAAACGCAGCGTCATGCTCAAGGCTGGAGAGCGGTTTGCGGGAAAAGGAGAGGAGCGGGCGCGCACTGCCGCCAGGCTCGCGGCAGGCGGGCCGCTCGCAGCCGCCAGTCCCGCATTGCGGGACAAGTACCTGGCGCGCGAATCCACCAAGGCGATGAGGGCGATCATCCGGACACCCGGAAGCCCGGGACCGTTCCTGGAACGGCGCATCGGCCCAGCCCTGGACTGGGACCTGACCGCGCCGACGACGGAGGCACGCCGTGCCGGTCGACCGGTCGCGCGCATCGTTGGCCTCGACAACGGCCGCATCGTCGATGGTTACGCGACCGGCTTCGTGATCGCTCCCGGCCTCCTGATGACGAACTGGCATGTCTTCGACAGCCCCGAAGACACGGACTCGTCCGGCGCGCAGTTCGACTTCGAGCTCGACGAAGTCGGAAACTCGCGGGCCACCGCCGTCTTCGAGTTCGATCCGGCGCGATTCTTCTACAGCAATGAAGCACTGGACATCGCAATCGTCGCGCTGGCCGATCGGCCGCACATCGGCGCCGGCGCGCTGCGCGATTTCGGCGCAGTGCCGCTTATTCCCACGCTCGGCAAGATCCTGGTGGGGCAGGCCGTCAACATCATCCAGCACCCAGACGGCAGGATGAAGCACTACGCGCTGCAGAAGAACACGGTGTACGTGGAACCAACGCCGGACGACCTGTTCCTGATGTACACCACCGACACGCTCGAAGGATCGTCCGGATCGCCGGCTTTCAACAAGGACTGGGAACTCGTCGCCGTCCACCACGGCGGGGTGCCGCGGGTGGAGAACAACCGGATCATGACGCTGCGCCGCACCGAGTGGCGCAAGGGCATGCCGGAAACCGACATCGACTGGGTCGCCAACGAAGGCGCTCGCGTCAGCAAGATCCTGGCGCATCTGCACGATGCATCGCTCGGCAATGCCGCACATCAGGCGATCCTGGCCCAGGTGCTTGGGGCGGCACACGAGGTCGTCAATGAATCCGAAGGCCCGGCGACAGTTCCTGTGCCTTCGCTGGCCGTGACATCGCCGATCGACACGCCGCCCTCTGGAGAGCTCGCGATGAACAACATCACCGTCCACGGTACGGCCCACTTCTACATGGGAGGCGCGCCGACGGCCCCGGCGACACCCTCGGTGGCAGTGACTCGATCGGCCATTGCCGTCGCTCCGGCGGCGCTTGAGAAGAAGCTGCGCTTCGATCCCAACTACCGTGAGCGCAAGGGCTACAACGAGAGGTTCCTGACGGGCTTCCGGGTGCCGGCACCGGATGCGCCGGACGATGAAATCTACGTCGGTCCGCGCAATCTGAAGTACCTGAAGTATCACCATTACACCGTCGCAATGCACAAGGATCGGCGCCTCGCGCTGTGGACGGCGTCGAACGTGGACTACGACCCGGAGAAGCGTCGCGGTTCCCGCGACGAGTTCGGCGAAGACGAATGGAAGGCCGATCCGCGCATTCCGATCGAGCAGCAGATCGAGGACCTCGAATTCTACGAGCCCGCCAAGAAGTTCGATCGCGGCCATCTTGTGCGCCGTGACGATTCGGCCTGGGGCGAGACGCCGGAGGAGGAGGAGTTCGCCAATGCCGACACCTTCCACTGGACCAACTGCTCGCCGCAGCACGAGGAGTTCAATCGCGACATGTTCCAGTACCACGGCCTGTGGGGCGGGTTGGAGAACCACATCGCCAAGCAGGCGCAATACGTCGACAACAAACTGATCGTGTTCGCCGGCCCCGTGTTGGCGACCAACGATCCGTCGCACGATTTCGGTTCGGGCATCAAGGTCCAGATGCCGATGGCGTTCTGGAAGATCGTGGTGGTGGTCGAAGGGGAGGGCGATGCATCGCGGCTGCGCGCGTACGGCTTCATTCTGGATCAGTCAGACATGATCGAGGAACACGGCCTTGAGCGCCGCTTCCGCGCGGGCAAGTTCGTCGCCCACCAGGTGCCGCTGTCGGAGATTACGGAACGCAGTCGGGTGGAGTTCGTCGAAGCGTTGCACAAGGCTGACCCGCTGGCCGGTACTACCGACGAAGGACGCCGGGTGCTGATCAACATGGACCAGCTGGTACTTCGCTGAGCGAGCGCGACTCTCATTGAGGTCTGCAGCATCAGCGCGGCCTGGTGACATGATCTCTCGCAATCGTGTCACCGACCAACGGTCGTTAGACGAGTGCGTTTGAGCGTAGAACATCTTATGCAGATGGCGAATTGTCGCCGCATAATTGCGATGGCTGTCATCTCAAGGCAGTAGCGCAGGGCCGTGCGGGTCCTCGTGCTGTTCCCGTCAGAGTGTCGCTCACGGATCAGGCGCGACTCGACGAACCGAACCCGGCAACAACGGCTCCACGATGCCGCGAGCCTGCATCGGCTCACACCAATCCGTTTGGCCACTCCGCGCCTATCGTGTCCTGACGTCGCCAAGGAGATCTCCGCGCAGGGGCGGCCCTGCACGGTGGGCGTGCGCATTCGCTCGGACGCAACCATCCGCGCCCCGATATGCACTCGCAGTTCGACGCTGCCGCGTGTCGCTCGCACCGGCCCGTCGTCCTGCGCTCTAGAACTCAAAGAAAGGAAGATTCAATGAACGCGGTAATCGACAAGCAGACTAGTGGCAGTTCAATCCAAGCGCGTCAGATAGAGAAGGTACTGTTCACCGGCAGGACCCACACCGCCGCCAGTCCACGCGAAGGCTCGGCGCGCGCCATTCATGACCGGCTGGACATCCAGACATCGGCATCCGGCTCCGGCACACAACAGGAACAGGTCTTCGCGTCCGCGCTGCCGCATCCTACGGCGGAGCAGCTGTTCGCAGGCGCCTGGTCGGCCTGTTACAGCGGCGCGCTCGTGCTGGCCGCACAGGAGATGAAGATCAAGGTACCTGCCGATCTGGCCGTGGAGATCGAAGTGGACCTGGGTCAAGCTGGGAGCGACTACTTCCTGCAGGCGCGATTCAACGTGATCGTGCCTGGGGTTGCTCGCGAAGTCGCAGAGGAACTCGCCCACAGGGCCCACCAGACCTGCCCGTATTCGAAAGCGACCCGGGGCAACATCGACATCGCGGTGAACGTCACGGTCTAAGGACAACGTCCGCTTCCGATGGTCAGGCCCCGTGGCGTTCCCGTACTCCGATCCCATGCTCGTACACGAGCTTCCCACCGATCCTTCCTGCAAAGCACATGACAACGAAGCCCGTCGCGCTCAGCGCTATGCCGAGCGCATCGGGCCGAGTCAGCGTCGTTCCATCCAGTCGCGCGAACAGGCTCGCGGCGTAGCAGCACCAGGTGGCCATCATGAGCAGCATGTGGCGATTGACGTCACGGCTTGCTGGACTGTTGGCGCCTACTTTCAGAAGCTCGATGAAACCCGCTGCCATTGCGGCCAGGGCGGTGAGTGTGCCCACCACGATCGATATGCCCGCAAATCGCCATGCGGGTTCTCCCCACAGCAAACTGGCAAGGTCGCCCGCAGTGGCCAGCGACCACGTGGCGATCGGAAAGTGCACCAGGGCAGGGTGCAGCGGGTGTCTCATATACCGAGAACCGCGCTCAACAGCGTGAGGAAGCCCGTCACGGCGACGCCGGCGTGGATCAGGACCACACCCTTCGGAGCGACCTTCTTCTGCAGGTGGATCGACGCGAGATAGAAGCCTCCGAGTGCAGCGAGCACCAGCAACCCCAAGGCTGCTGTGACGCGTCCTGCTGCCTCGCCCTGCAACACGACGACGACCAGGAGCGCCAGGCCAGTAGCGCCCAGCAAGGCGTGGAGGAGCGAAATGGCCCAGGGCGCCAATCGCCCCCTGAGCACGCTTGAGGCCAGCACGAGTCCGCCAAGTGCGGCGACAGCGAAGATGCATAACGCATAGATCAACATGTCGATTCTCCGTCAGGTCAGGATGCGAAGTGCGGCGATGGGATGTCACTCGCCGCGCGGGTAAAGCTCTTACGCGCCAAGTCGTCGCATCACCGCGTCGGTCATGCGATCGCAGCGGGAACCCAGGAACGGGAACACATCGGTCAAGGTTCCCGACAGGGTGTCATGCAAGGCCGTACGCAACAGGCGTCGCGCGCGATGCAGGCGCGTCTTCACCGTTTCGGTGCGCAGATCCAGGCTCGCGGCGGTTTCCTCGACCGTGCAGCCTTCGATCTCGCGCATGACGAACACGATCCGGAACGCTTCTGGCAGGCGGTCGATGGCCTCTTCCAGCAGCATGCGCGCCTGCTCCCGCGCCGCCGCGACCGCGGGGTCCTCGTAGCCGAACTTCGCGGGAAAGGGAACGATGCTTGCGTTGTCCATCTGCGACACCTCGATCTGTTCGACGTCCACTACCCATCGACGCTGGCGCTGTCGCCCGTGCGCTTCGTTCAGCACGATTCGCGTCAGCCAGGTCAGCAGGGCTGCATCGCCGCGAAACGTGGAAAGCTTCTCGAATGCGTGCGCGTACGCCTCCTGGACTACGTCTTCGGCCTCGGCATCGTCATTGACCACGCCACGCGCCACGCGGAAAAGGCGCTGGTTGCAGCGCCGCATGATCTCGCGGAAGGCGTCGCGATCGCCATGCTGCACCGCATCCACCAGTGCAGTGTCATCCATCGAAGCGTAGTTGACGCGCAGCGTATTGCCTGGCCTGACCATGATGTTCTCCTCGCTCAACACATGGGATGCAGCAACGGGAAGAAGGTTCCCGGCCTGGCATCGATCAGCTCGTCGGCACCACCAGACGCGGTCTCGCGGTGACCCGCAACGTCTGCTTCCGTTGCCTGCGTCGGCGGCTGATGAGCAGGAAGCCAGGGCAGGGGGTAGAACGCGAGCCCCCTACGGCTATGCCCCTCTCTCGCTCACTCGCGATGGAATGCGTGTTCCAATTGCCAGCGCAAGGACATGCTCATCGAGCACCGGGATTCTTCACCCTGGTATCGGAGCAGCCAATCCAATCAACCAGACCAGCGGGTCGGAGCAGGACAGGTATGGCCATAATCGACACATTGATGGCAACTGCCGTAGCGGACTCGGACCTCCTCCATAAGCTCGATGCTCAGGGAGACCAGTTCGGCATCGCGCGCAACGTTGAGTTCCTGCTTCGCGCCCCCTCCGCTGAGAAGGCAACCACCGTCGCCAGTTTCATCAACGACTATCAGTACGGGGTCGCGACAGCCCAAGGCTTGGACGATTCGCCCAGCATCTTGGTGGTTGTCCATATGCCCATTGAGCAGCACGCGATCCAGTCCGTTTCCGGATTCATGGCCTGCGTCTGTGAGTTGTTCGAGCTGGATTACGACGGGTGGGGATGCCTCGTCCAGACGCAGGGCGTGAATGCGCACTCAAACCAGTGAGGTCGAGAGCAAGTGTCCGCTTCTGGGCCAGTATCGGACATCAAGAGGCGTCATAGCTGCCGTAGCCGTTCAGAGGAGGCGACACGGCGGAAGGTGGGGTAGGTGCTAATGCCCGCTTCCGACCCAAAGCGGTCATTGGGAACCATCAGCTTATGAGAATGCACCGATGCTTGGTTGGCGTTGGATTGGCGGTGGCCGCACGCGGCCTTTCGATTGGCCTTCTGTTCGTCTTGGCAATCGGCTGCTCACCCGACCGGTTGTCGGAGTCGCAGTGCCGCGCTATCCGAGCCCGGGAGATGGAGTATCTGCGGGCAATCAGCGAGCCCCCCTTGGACCCGAAGTGGGTCGAGGAATCGGCGAAGAAATCACTACGTGCCTGTCTTTCCGGAACGCAGTATCGGAGCGCGGATTACGAGTGCGTAAAGTCCGCCGAATCGAACGAAGACATGAGTCGCTGCATGGCCGATGCCCACGAAGCATTGCGTGCGCCGGCTAGCCCGGACTCGCCATGATCATCGAACGACCGCTTCTGGCCGAGTCATTGGGGCAAGGCTGGCCCTCAGGCCAACAGGGTGGGCGTCGCATCGAATCCATCCGACGGGAAGCGGGATAGGAACCGTTGCAAGCCACGTGCCGTGGCCCTGAGCCATCTACGAAGCTTCGCATAATGCATATTATGTAAACGTCGAAGTTGCTGCAGCAGTCGGCGCGGCGGTTGTCGGGCTTCCCTAGTTGCTGTCCTCTTGACCTTAGTTCCTGTCCCACATTGATTTGTAAGGGGTTTTTGGTCGCGAATGTGGACATTAATTAGGGCCAATTTCGCACCTGCTGACTCTGCTGACACCAATCAGGGTCAACGTTGTTTAGGGCGCTTGCTAGCTGCTGCCGACCGTGTCGCTTTGACCGCCGAGTGGTTCCGGCGTAGCGCGGCCTCCACATTCGCTGGAAGGTCCGCCAACCGTGCCAACTGCTGCTCGAGCGTGTCGGCACGGGCCCTTTGCATATCGCCCTCGCGCAGGGACTCTTGTAACTGGCGTTGGAGCGCCTCTCTGGTCTGCCGCTCGATGGCGCGTTCCTGATTCTGTTGCCGCGCCTGGATCTTCGCCTCAGCCTGCAGTCGATTGGCATCCTGCCTCGCACGATCTATCTCCGTCGCTGCCCGCTCTTCGGTGCCGCGTAGTTGCTGCAGCAGAGTGTCGCGCTCGACAGCAGCAGCCAGAGCCGTGGCCTCCGACCGGGCGCGCATCTGCGTCAGTTCAGCGGCCAGTTCCGCCTGCCCGATTTCAGCGTTGCGTAGTTCGCGTTGAAGCTGTTGCAGCTGCGCAGCTTGCGTTTCGAGCAGGCGTTGTAAGTCCCCAAGTCGCGTCTCGGACACCTGCAATGCAGCACGAGCCTCGTTGGCCTGGTCTTCTGCGGCCTGAAGCTGGGCGTCAGCCGCAAACTCGCGCTTAGCGAGCGCCTCGCGAGCCTCTGCAAGTACGGCATGTTCGTCTGCCAGGCCTGCCTCGGCCTCGGCCCTGGCGTGCTGCAACGCCAGTTCCCACAGCTTGCTGGCGACGGCGGCGACCTCGTTCGGCGCTTCCGGCAACGCCAGTCTCGACTCCTGTGACGCTAGACGCGCGCCGGCAGCACGCCACCATGTCTCGAGCCAGCGCGTGACGGTGTTTGGCGAACCGGTGCCTAAGTGGCCGCGAATGCGTTCGACCGTCGGTCGCTCGCCGCTTGCGAGCACCGCATAAGCGGCGGCGTGAACGTCATTCTCGGTAACACCCTTGGCCATCCGGTCCTCCTACTGCGCGATGAGTGGCAGCTGACGTCTATTCGCGATAAGAGATAATTATCGTTAGTACGCGCAAGATTTCATAACGTACATTACATAGTATGAAACGAAATAGCACATTGCCCGCGATGCCAGCGACGGCCGCCCTGATCCTGCCGGACCAACTGGCCCAGCAGGCCGCCGACGCGGTGCGCGAACTGCTTGCCGAAGCAGCAGCCGCCAACACCACCCGGAGCTATGCCACCGCCCTGCGCTACTGGGCCGGCTGGCACCACGCCCGCTACGGCGTCGACCTGAGCTTGCCGGTCAGTGAGACCGTAGTAATTCAGTTCCTGATCGACCACATCCAGCGCAAGAGCAAGACCGGCCTGGTCAGCGAGCTGCCGCTGGTGATGGACCGGGCGCTGGTCGCCGCTGGTCTCAAAGCCAAAGTCGGGCCGTTGAAGCTCTCAACCGTCGTCCAGCGGGTGGCGGTTCTATCTACGGCGCACAAGCTCAAACGCTTGGCCAACCCGTGCGAGCTACCCAGTGTCCGCACGCTCCTGAGTCGGGCCCGCCGTGCGGCGGTCAAACGTGGCGAGCGACCGACCAAGAAGACTGCGATTACGCGGGCCGAGCTCGAGGCCATGCTGGCCACCTGCGACGACAGCCTCGAAGGCCTGCGCGACCGTGCCCTGCTCTGCTTTGGGTTCGCCAGCGGTGGGCGCCGGCGCAGCGAAATCGCTGCCGCGGACATGCGCGATCTGCGCAAGGTCGGCGACGACGGCTACATCTACCGGCTGGAGTACTCAAAGACCCAGCAGGCCGGAGTGAAGGCGGATTCCACGCCGGACAAGCCGATCCTGGGGCGAAGTGCTGAAGCGCTTTCGGACTGGCTTGAGGCCGCGGGAATCTGCCAGGGAGCGATCTTCCGTCGAGTCTGGAAGGATCGGGTGGGCCCTGCCCTACTTCCTGGTTCAGTGGCTACCATCGTGAAGCGCCGGGCACGGTTGGCGGGCTTAGAAGGCGACTTTGGTGCCCACAGCCTGCGGTCGGGGTTTGTCACAGAGGCTGGCAAGCAAGGCGTACCACTCCCAGCGGTCATGGCTATGACGGAACACCGCTCCGTGGCTAGCGTGATTGGCTACTTCCAGGCAGGTGCAGCGGAAGATAATCCAGCGGCGCGTCTCTTGAAGTAGTGAAGGACCAGACCTCTGTGCGAGGTGCGCTGCTCTCTTTGCACCTCCAAAGTATCCCCCATCGCAATCCCATCAACCGAACAGGTCTCCCTCCATGGTTCGTGGGTTGCGTGACCGGTGACCCGCCGCTGGCGCGGTGAGCGATCCGTAATTCTCCAGGATCCGGCGCTCAAGCATCTGACTGTCGGCTCCGATCAGCTCCGACAGCCCCACAACCGTCGAGGGAATGTCGGTGGGACGGGATGGACGGCCTCCGATCTGCACGAACGGACCATCAGTCTCGGTCAGGACGCGATCGAGCGGCAGCGAGCGGATCAGCGTCGCACTCTTCGGTGACGAAACCATCTCCGAGTTGATCGAAAAGTAACAGCCCATAGCAAGAGCCCTGCGGGCCTCAGAGGGGGTGCCAGTGAACCAATGGAGGACCGGGACACACGAGCCCGAGCGCAGGGATCGCTCAAGATGCCCTAAGACCTTGGAGACGGATCGCACACTGTGGATGCTCAGCACCTTCCCACCCTGCTCGTCGCAGGCCCGGAGGATACGCTCGAAGACCCGCTGCTGCTCGGGGAAGCTGGCGTAGAACTGTGAGCCGGCATCCAGGCCGATCTCACCAACGAACCTCGCCTGCGCCAACAGGCCTTCGAACAATCCGATTTCATTGGAGCGGCTCGCGACCAGCTGTGGATGCAAGCCCAGCGCGACCTTAACGAAGGGCGATCCCGCCGCGAGCTGCACGTTCCGTTCGAACGCCCGGGGCGTGGTCGTGATGGCAAGTGTCGCTATCCCGAGCCGATCGCAGTCTGCGATTACGCCGGGGTGGTCGGGGTACAGATCCACATGGCAATGCAGATCGACCCACCTGCGCTCGATGCGGCGATCAGCCACCACCCGGCCTCGAGACTACGCCATTCAATAGCGCAGCGACCTCGCCTATCCCATCGCGGTAGACCTGCTCATAGGCACCCCAGTCGCCGGGATGGTCGGTCAGCGGTCCGGGCTTATGGATGTCGAATCGTGCGCGCTGCGGTCTGGCAGCCAACTGCGCGATGGCAAACTGGAATGACCTGACGTGCTCCCCCGTGGCCCGGGTCGAATCAAGTGCCTTCGCCCCTAGATATTCGAGCTGATACTCGGTGTCGTCGGCACCGAATCCGTGGAGCAGTGCGGCGCGTCGGATCAGACAGGGCACACAATGACCACAGTTCTTCGCCTGGCGCCGTTGCTCGTCCTGATCGAATCGCATCTTCGCTGGTGATGAACAGGACATGGTATTGGCGGCCGCGGCCCGGAGGAATGCTGCGTCCGCGCATTCTGCCACCATCTGGCCCTTCGTTCGGTGCCTGTAGCGATTCTCCAGCCTGGATGTGAGCCCGACGCTCCGCAGCAGCTCATTGAAACGTGCCATGTAATAGGGATGGGTCGTCCGGGTGCTCAATGCGCCAAGACGCAGAGGATCCAACGGTACATTGAGTGAGATCAGACCATTCTCGGGCACATGGATGACCGTGCCTTCGCCGATCGCATCGGCCGCCAGCGCCGCGAGCGAGAAGAAGAGGAATGACCTGCCACGCAATGTGTCCTCGTCGTGCGAATCGGCTACGGCACCCTTTGGGAAGCCCACATACGCGCGCACCGACTCGAAGGTCCCTTCGCCGAAGTGTTCTTTGAGTGCATCGAGACAAAGTTTCTGATGCTTGCTGGCAACACGGTCCCAGTAATGGCTTACGAGGAGGATCCGCTCGCCCCCGCTCAGCAGATCGATGGCACCGATGAAGCTGTCCAGGCCGCCAGAGAACAGGCAGACCGACTGGGGCTTCTCAGTCAGCGTTCCGGTGGACGCGGGAATGAGGGTCTGCACGGAGACTGCCCGCTCCCGAAATGTGATGAACCAAATGTCCCCTGTCAGGAAGTTGAGTGTGCGCTCAATCAGTAATCCAGCATCCGTCCACACGCGACTGTCGGACACCGGGACGCACAGTTCGATCTGGCGAGTCCAACCATCCTGCGCATCCGAATCGCGACTGATTCGTGTATCTGCAGCCGTAATGGCCGCCGCCAGAACAGCCAGGTCCAGCGCCCGCTCTGAGGGACGCAGACCCATCGACTGCAGTTGGGTGATGGTGTCGCCGATCTGATGGTCGATCGATGCGAAGCTGCCATAGCGCGGAAGTTCGGTGACGAATCCACCCGTCAGACGCTGCCCCGGATCGGCCACGTCGTCCGCGCCGATACGCATAACAAGTGTATGCCTGCTCATTCGACGTCTCCTGCAGTCGCCGAGACAAGCTCGAACGACGCCCGATAGATGCGATCGACCATCCCCGAGATCTCTGACTCGGGCAGATCCCGCACACGGTCCAGAAGTGTCCCTAGATGTCCGCGGACGTGCCCATCGACGAACTGGTGCAGATCTTCCTGTACCAATTTCGCTTCCTCTGCGCTCATGGGCCTTTCAATGGCCCGGTGCCCCAGATCGGCCACGACACGTCCTTCGATCGTATGGATGACAAATCCCAAGAAGAACTCAGTAAGCTGATCGGCAGTCAGGGAACCGAAGTCGCCGACACCCTGGTCCGCCATGTCGCAGATCGTATCGAGCATGGCCTGTCTGGCGATGGCCTCATCGACACGCCCGCCGGGCGGACACATCACCTCGGTGAGTGCGAGGAACACCTCAACCGCCGGACGCCCCGCAAGGCCACCCAAATTGAGACGCTGGAGGGCTGCGACCGGTCCGTTGCGTTGCACATCGCCAATCAGTCCGAGCAGCTGAGCCCCGGTGACGCGCGATGACCCCATCCTTTTGGCCGCTCCGGCCGCACCACCCGTTCCCTGCCTCACATACTGCGATACCGCCCTTCGGAGGGAGTCACGTTCGCGGCTCCCAGCGAACCGGGTGAAATTACCGCGCGCCGTACCCAAGCCACCCGCAGAAGCTGCGCCGGTAAGCGGCCCGGTGGGCGCAGCGGGCGGTGTCGCAGCAGGCGGTGGAGTTTCCGGTGGAGCGCCGGGGACTGGGGCTGGCGCTGGAGCCGGAGCTGGCGGAGCCGCTGCACCGGGCGCGACCTGATCGATCCAGTCCGGCAGCAGGCCATTGGGTGGGCCGCCATAACTCTTCGACGTCCCCATCAGCGACCCTCCTTCATCGTAAGGGCCGCAGTGGTCGCAGCTTGCAGTTTCTTGTTGACGGTCTGCGACGCCCAGCTATTCAACAGATCGTCGTAGTCCTTCTTCACATCCACATTCGTGAAGCTGGCATCAAAAGCCGCAGCGAGCCAAGGACCCGCCTTCTTTAGGTCCACTTCCTTTGCGAAGCCCAGCAACCGTCGCTGGAGTGTCGGATGTTCTGCGGCGAGCGAGATCAGTCCACCAATACCCTTTGGCTTGGCCGCGAAGTTGTCGGTTCCCAGAATCCGCAGGCGTACGATGTCGAAGACTTCCTCCGCCGCAGGGCCAGGGAGCCTGCGAACCTCGGCGGCCGCCCCACGCACTTCGAGTTCGGAGCCCATAAGCTGATCGGCCAGCGCAGTGAGGTGACCGGACGCACTCGCACCGCCGAGCGCAATCCGCTTGTCGCGTGTGACGAAGATGTAGGGCCTCAGATCCTTGCCCGACAGCGGCGGATCCAATGCGATCCAATTGCGCACCCATTCGTTGTTCGCCCACCCTTCCATCTCGGATGCGTCATCTGCCTTGCCGACTTTTCTGAGCAGCGTTCCAGCCGGTATTGGGGTGGCCGGGTGCGACGCGCTGCGCACGCTGTTCTCGAAATCGATGATCTGTTGGGGCTTTCCCTCATGCGCGGCGACCACGAGCCTCACGAGATACTCGAAGAAGTCGTTCTGGAATCGCTCGGCGAGGATCAGCTTTGCGAGGATGGGAACGGAGATATCGGCGCTGAAGCCGCGCTCCTCTCCGATTGCATGCCGCAGTAGCATCGAGTTGAGGAAACGCTTGACCTGCCTAGGGTTGCCGCGCGTTCCATCCGTGAGCATGTCCGTGAGCTGGCTCCCCAACACCAATGCGCGATCGACGCCCTTGGGCAGTTCGTCTTTACCCATGGCGGCCACTAGCGCTGCCCGATCGAGCCCCTTGCTGAGCCAAGGCCGCTTCATATCCTCGCGCGCGGCAGCCAGCAGCTTCTGGAACCTCTCATCCTGCGCGCCCAAGGCCGCCTCCACCATCAGCAGCGTGATGTAGGTGCGGGTCTCAGCCGGACCCAATGCGGGTATGCGAAACGGCACTTGGATCAGCTTCTCCAGATAGTTCCTGGCGTAGCTCACAGGCCCAGAGTTCGGGGGGAGATCGGGGAAGTGTTCCCTGACCGCATACTCGATCATCGCTTCGTCCGCACCGATGACAAATGCCGTGCGCTCCACAAACAGGAACAGCCGGATGGCTTCGAGCGTGGCAATCGAGGTTTCGGGCAGACAGCGATCCAGGTCATCGACGATGACAACGAGCTGATCGATCTCTGCCGCATCGAGCAGCTCCACGAACTCCTTCCGGAAGGCATGGATGTGGGCAGGGATACTTTCTTCCTCTGCAGGCTTGAGAAGACCCGCCGTCTCATCGACGAAACCCTCAAGGTCCTCCCGCGTCAATCCCTCTGCCTGCTTGCCGAGGTACTGCTTCGCCGCGCCAATCAGATCGCCGATCTGATTGAAGGTAGGAAGCCCCGTAGCCACATTGAAGGCCAAGCCGCCCGCCTTCTTCGCCGCCTTGAGCCAGTCAACCCGCTTGAGCAGTTTTTTGGCTGCATCTTTGACCTTCGTGGAGTTCGGGCGCCTGCGCAGAAGCTCCTCGATGATGGTCTCTATGATGACGGTCTTGGCGTCCTCGAAGCCCTCGAATGCCCAGCCGTTGAACCACAGGCATTGCACCTTGGGTTCCTTTGAAAGCGCGTCCTCCGTCATTTTGAGGACACTGGACTTGCCCGCCCCCCAGTCACCGTGCACGCCGACCGTCAGCGGTGTCTTGGGTGTGTCCCTGATCAGCCTGACCACCGTCTTAGCGATCGCCTCGTAGTGCAGAAGATCGGTCGCCGTCTCCTGATCGTTCAAAAACATTTGTAGCCTCCTTTGCCCAAATGTCCGGCGCCCTCCCAGGGTCCGGCAGAAAACTTGAGGGAGCGGTATAACCTCATAGGCGATCGTTGCCCATTCGCTATTCAATAGCCCGCGCTCGGTCTACGCCTGCCCCACCCCGTGCCCATCTGAACATCGCCCAGCACCGTGTGCAATCGTCCAGCAGCCACACTCTCCTCCCGCTAGCAGGGCGCCCCGCCGCACACCGGCTACCTACCTTCCAGCAGAACAGCCCCCTGACCGATAGCCCCGGAACGCTGGATGCGGCATCGAACCACCACCGCATCAGGTGGTCTACCGGGAGTACGCGCCCGGGTCGGGATCTCAGGGCGCCTGAAGGACCGTGGCGCGTCTGGCAAAGAGGCCGTATAAAGCCGGTGCTTTGATTACGCAGCAATCAGGCAAGGAGCGGCAGTGGGGGACTGGGACTTTCTTTACGAGATGCGGGAGCGCGGGTGTAGCCCGCAGGACATCGCCGATGCTGCCAGCTGCGGCGTCGCCCCCTGGGAGTGGAAGTACATCGATCAGGAGTGGCTAGCCTCCGAGTTGGGCGAGCACCCCGACGCCGAAAGGGACGACCTTCGCTCCTACCTCCCGTTCCAAAGCCGGGAAGGATTTCCCTACAGCGTCGTTAGGCAGACCGAGATCTTCCTGGACCTAGTGGACTGTGCCCAGCGCCACTTCGAAAACACGGGTCGCTATCTGCAGGTCTGGGGCGAATTGGGAGAGATCTATGCAGAGATCAAATTCGGCTTGCGTCGTCACGGCACCCATCAGGCCGGCTCTGACGGCATCATCGCAGGCAAGCGCATCGAAGTGAAGACCATCTCACCGGAGAAGTCATCCGATCGCGTATTGGTCAAGAGTCAAGGCGATTTCGAGCAACTGTTGATCGTGCGCATTGATCATAACTTCCAGTTCAAGGGCAAGCTCTTTGATCGGAGCGAGTTGCAGGGTACGACCGGCAAGTTCCTCAGGGGACGGCTGATAGACGATGACCGGGGGAATGAATGAGGCAGGAGTGGTTCGAAATGCAGGCCGAGCGGCGTCGTGCCTATGCGGACCAGACCTGGATTCCGCTGCGCGCTTTCCTAGGGCAGTGCCAGGGTGAGATCGGCCATCTTGGCTTCCAGGAGGACGTCACTTGCGCGGTTTCTGTAGCGGTGCCACCAGCGTTCCGAGCCGCCGCGGAAGAACTGGAATGGGGCAATTCCGGAATGACCCACACGCACGGCGCTTATGCCTTTGACGATGGCCGCTACAAGACGGCCGATTCCTTCCAATTCGACGACGGAGTGGACGCTGGAGTGAATCTGGTACTGGCGCAGCGCAATCCAATAGGGGACCAGGTCTGGCACCTTCATCAGGATCTCGTTCTCGCGCTGGGCCTGATCGAAGAGAACGACGCGTGGGTGCAACCGGATGAGAACTTCACCATCGCTGCAAAGCGAGTCAGGCGCAGGGATGGATCTGTGGGCGCCATCTTGATTCGCACAGATTTTCTTCGTGACTATCTCTGCGCAAGAGGACTAGCGCTACGTTTGCTGAGCTACCGTGAGCGCGTATCGATTCAGGCCGATGCCGACCACATCCAGTGGCCAGAAGGCCGCCAGCGTGATGCATTAGCGGATGGACGCTTCGAAGGACACGTGATGAGAATTCACCCTGGCGGCGATCCAGAAGGCGCCACGGTGGCGGTTTTCCATGCCTGGCGTACGGATATCGACATGGATGCCGATGTTCCTGTCATGTGCCCGGAGACTGATGAGGGAACCGATCATACGCAGCGCCGGTTCGCCCGAACCGGCCCCGTTCTTCATCGCATCAGTGGGGAAGTATGGCGCAACGTGTGGATCGAACCTGCCGCCCAGAGCCCCCGCGTCCGTGGCGATCATGCACCCTCCTCGACGACCTTCATCGTTAATGCTGCAGGGGATCGCCGCAACGCTGACGAACTCAACGACGAAGACATCGGCCTTTGGCTCTGGTTCGACCCAGCCATCGTGCGCGATCTGCTCGCCCTACGTGCTGGAAAGCTCGAGTGGTACACGCATGATACCGGCGGCCTTGAGGGCGAGCCGGGTTATTCGATTCATTTCGGCATCAACGAGGCGGGCATGATCAACGTGTATGCTCGTGACGTCGCACGCTTGTCTGAGTGGCATCGTCGAATCTGGGCCGGCCGCAATGTCTATCCGCAGGGCTTGCTCAGCACCGAGTTGGCGATGTCCCACATCGAAGCCAGGGTTGCGGAAACCACCGCACCGGAGAAGCGCATCGCTACGTCACTGGCAAAAATGGACGAGGCTGCCCATGGGCAGTGGGGCTTTCCGATCTTCAGGCAGCATGGGATCGAGGAGCAGTTGCTCTCCTCGCTCTATCGCTTTCGCGTGGTCGACCGAAACTCCCTACTGGAGCTTGCCAAGGACGTCGCTCGCCTGACGGCTGACCGCATCGATGCCGAATCGCTGCAGCGATTCGCGCCAGTCACCCGCGAAATGCCGGGTACAGGCTCATTGAAATCACTGGAGCGGGCCTTGGCTCGTCGCGAAGGCCCCTCACAGGCTCGAGTATTGATGGGACCGCTGATCGGCCTCTATGACATGCGCGTAGGTGCGGCGCACTTGCCAAGTTCGGAGATTGAATCTGCCTTTGCGCTGGTCGGCATCGACCCCGCCGCCTCCTTCTACGCGCAGGCATTACACCTGCTCACAGGCTTGGCGCGTTGCCTTGAGGCCATAGTGGCGTCGATCCAAGCCGCCGAGCCCGACCCGGATGGTCGCCCGCCGTCATGATCGCTAGACGCGGGCGCCGCAAAATTCAATTCCTGGCGAATTGAACGGATGACTTGAAGACACCCTGCCTCCCTACCCCCGATAAATCGGCCTAATCCCGGCGTTGCTACGGTGTCCGCTCCGGCAGAAGCGGACGGCGGCTCATGGCGTTCGTAACAACAGCGGCCTTCAATTGGAAATCAAAGCCGTGAGTCGATCGAGATCAACCGGTTTCACCACATGGTGGTCGAAACCAGCGGCACGCGACGCGGCCTCGTCACTTCGCTGCCCATAACCGCTGAGCGCGATGAATCGCGGGCCACCGTCTTGCAAGCACTCGCGCAGTCGCCCAACCAACTCGTGGCCGGTCATGTCAGGCATCCCGACATCTCGGATGAAGGCGTCCCAGCGCTCGCGCTGCGCCAGCACCGCAAGCGCTTCAAAGCCGCTCGTCGCGACGCTGACATCGTGTCCAAGCACTCTCAGTACGCTCGCAAGCGTGTCCGCGGCATCGCGATTGTCGTCCACCACCATGATGGTGCGCTTCGACACGGAAATGCGCGACGGCGGGAGGTCGATGGCCGGGTCCTGCTCGACAATGGCTCGCGGAAGCACGAGGCGGAAGGTGCTTCCGCAGCCCGAGCCATCGCTCGTTGCCGTGATGCTTCCGCCATGCGCGCGCACGATGCTACGCACAAGCGCCAAGCCGATGCCGAGGCCGCCTTGGGCACGGTCCGGGGTCCGTGCGGCTTGCGTGAAAAGTTCGAACACATGTGGCAGGAGGGACGCTTCCATACCGCTGCCGTTGTCAATGACCTCGAGGGACACCTCGTCTGCCGCCACCGTCAACGCCAATCGGATTGAACCTGTCGGCGACGTGTACTTGGCGGCGTTGTTCAGCAGGTTTGAAACCACCTGTACCAGGCGGTGACGGTCGCCAAGCACAAACGCGGGCCCGCCGTTGGTCTCGACCGAGAGTGTGTGCCGCCGCAATTGCATAACCGGCTCGGTTTGCTCGACGGCCGCGGAAACCACCGTGCGCATCTCCACGGGCTTGCGTTCGAATTCCACAAGCCCGCGCGTCACGCGTGAGACGTCAAGCAGGTCGTCGACAAGCTCCGTCATATGCGCAACCTGCCGCGAGATGATCTGGGCCGCCTTGCCGACCGTTACCTGGTCTCCGGGCGCGAGACGCAGCAGCTCGGCAGCCGTGCGGATCGGCGCCAGCGGATTTCGCAGTTCGTGCGCGAGCATTGCAAGAAACTCGTCCTTGCGTCGATCCGACTGCTCTAGCTCCTGCATCATCTGGCGCCGCTCGGTGATATCGATGGAGGCCCCGATCACGCCTATCACGTTGCCCGCGTCGTCAAACCAGGGCGCTTTGGTGGACAGCCACGTCGCAGGTGCGCCATCCGCCAGCCGGACCTCTTCCTCGATCTGTTCGGGGACACCGCGAGCCATGATCCGGCGATCGTTGGCCATGACGGCTTCGGCCTGCGATCTGTCGGCCAATAGTTCGATGTCGGTACGGCCCAGGAATTGCGATTCCGGTACGCCGAGCAGGTCGGCGACACCGCGATTGCCCACGACCAACCGCCCCTCGCGGTCCTTCGCGTACACCACACCGGGCACGGTCTCGGTGAAGGTTTTCAGGAGCGTCAGTGCGCGGTCGCGCTCGGCCTCGACTCGATGACGCTCATCATGGCCCAGCAGCACGCCCGGGAAGCGTACCGGCCTGCCTCCTTCGTCAGTCTCTACACGTCCGTTCGCTTCTACCCACGTCCACGTACCGTCACGAGTCAGTACGCGGTACTCGCAGCGGTATGCCCCGCCCCGCGCCAGCACCTCGTCTATCGCCGCAGACACGCGCTCACGATCGGCGGGGTGAATGGCATCGAACGCCGCCCCTAGCGGGATGCCTTCACGGCAGGCTGCCTCGTCGAGGCCAAAAAGATGCGCGAACCTCTCGTCGCCGCTTATGCGGTCCTCCGGGATCAACCACACCCACGTTCCGAGAATTGCGCCGGCATCCAGGGCCAACTGAACACGCTCGGCCGCGAGCGAGGCGGCCTTCTCCTGTTCGCGCCGCTGCGTGATGTCGTGGAAGAACACCGCCAACCCTTCCTCGACAGGAAATGCACGGACGTCGAACCAGCAGTCCCGTCCGTCGCCGAACGTGTAGCGATACTCGATGCTCTCAGGCCGACTCGTGGCTTGGGCTCGCAGGTACATCTCGCCAATCGGCGATTCGAGTGTGCCGGGAAACAGGTCCCAGTGCAGCCGCCCAACCAGTTGGTCGCGACCAAGCTGCGTCAGCCGTTCCGCTACCGGGTTGACCTCAACCACATGGAAGTCGCGATCAAGCAGCACGAACGCCTCATCCATATTGGTGAGCACTTGGCGATGCCGGGCGTCACTTGTGGTCAGATCCCGCTCCAGCTTCACCTTCGCGGTGATGTCGCTGCAGGCCCCGAACATTCCGGCGACGCTACCGGATGCATCTCGCACGGGCGCGAAAAAGAACGAGAAATAGGTTTCTTCTGGATAGCCATTTCGCTCAAGCATGAGTCGCATGCTCGGGACGTGGACCGGGTCACCGCTCGCCACGGTATCAATCAAAGGTTCGAGTTCACTACGTATCTCGGGCCATACCTCTTCGAGGATGTCGCGCCCGATCGCCGCCGGATGCTTGGCGCCGAGAAAAGGCATGTAGTGGTCGTTGTAGAGGAACGATCTTGCCTGCCCCCAAATGATGTAGGTCGGCTGGTTGGAAGCGAGCAGCAACTGAACCAACGTGCGTAGTGCCTCTGGCCACGTCTCGACGGGCCCGAGCGCCGTGTTGCTCCAGTCCATGTCGCGGAGGCGCTCGCCCATCTGACCGCCGCCGGCAAGAACGTCCCGTCCCGTATGGGTCATCTCTGCAACTCTCCTCGCGCCGGCGGCCGTCGTGTCCATGGTACGAATCTGGTGGCGCCGCAAGCGCACTCAGGGGCGCCCGCGGCCATGGGCGCAGCAGGTTCGACACCGCGTCCACGTTGCTGTATCGCGCTGTAACGCGACGAATAGATCCTTTGAAGGAGGTTGAAGATGGGCACAGGGAAACTAGTCACCTCGCTCCTACGGCCTGGAAACTTGCTGGGCGTTCATCCCATGATGCGCAACGGCACGGCGGCGAGGATCTCCCGCAACGCTTGAATCGTTGTAGGTTTGACCAGGTGATGGTCGAACCCTGCCTCCAGTGCGCGATTGCGATCCTCTTCCTGGCCGAATCCAGTCAAGGCGACCAGCAGTGGCCTGCGACTTGCGCAGGTGCGGAGACGACGCGCGACTTCGTAACCATCCATGCCAGGCATCGCGATGTCGATGAAGGCGATCTCTGGCCCGAAGGCATCGTACGCTTCCAACGCTGCCGCGCCGTCATACGCGATATGCAGGTGCTGTCCAAGCAATTCCAGCATCATCGCCAGAGTGTCGGCCGACGATGTCAAATCGTCGACGACCAGGACGCGATGCGACGGGAGCGGGAGTGCTCCTTCGAGCGGCTGCGCCATTGCGGCATGCGAGGTGGCGTCGGAAATCGCGGGCAGGCGCACCTGGAACTCGCTGCCGAGGCCCAGGCCTTCGCTGCGCACCTCTATGCTGCCGCCGTGCAGTTCGACGAGGCTCTTGACCAGCGTCAGGCCGATGCCCAGCCCACCATGCGCACGCCCAAGCGACTGATCCACCTGCGCGAACATCTCGAATACCTCCGTGAGCATGTCGGTTGGGATTCCCAATCCGCTATCGCGGATCGTCACGATCGCCGCATCGCGTTCCTGCCTCGCGACAATGTGGATCTCGCCGCCCGGCGCGGTGTATTTGGCCGCGTTGTGCAGCAGGTTTCCGAAGACCTGTACGAGCCGGCCGAGGTCCGCCTCCACGTACACCGACTCCACGGGCAGGTCGACAACGAGTCGGTGTGCGTTGGAATCGATGAACGGTTTGAGTGCCTCAACGGCCTCGTGGACCGCAAGCGACAAGTCAAGCCGCTCCCGCCGCAAGTCGATGCGCCCGCGCGTGATTCGCGATACATCAAGCAGGTCGTCGATGAGCCGCGCCATCTGCCGGACCTGTCGCTCCATCATCCCGCGTAGCCGGCTGGCTTCCTCGGCTTTGCCGTCGACATGCGGCCAGACTTGCAGCGCGTTGGAGATCGGCGTCAGCGGATTGCGCAGTTCATGCGCGAGCGTCGCGAGGAATTGGTCCTTGCGACGGCTGGCTTCCTCGACAGCCTCTTCCGCGCGACGGCGCGCATCGACGTCGAACACCACGCCCACCATGCCCGCGTACTCACCGGTTTCCGAGTACCACGGACGGCCCAGGTCTACCGCCCATCGGTAGGAGCCGTCAGCGGTGCGGAGGCGGTACTCGGTCTGGAACTGCTGGCGCTTTTCGTTTGCCTCAAGGAACGCGTTGCGCGCATGTTCCTGGTCGTCCGGATGCGTTGCGGTGGTCCACCCCAAGCCCAGCGCCTGGGCTTCCGTCTGGCCGGTCAGCTCGTACCACTGGCTGGACAGGAACGTGCAGTGGCCGTTCGGATCGGTCAGCCAGAGCGCGGCCGGCGATGCGTTCGCCATCAGCCGGAAGCGCGCTTCGTCCTCGCGCAGAACTTCCTCCGCTATGCGTCGCTCGGTAATGTCGGCGACGGTACCTGCATAGCTCGTCAACACGCGCGACGCGCCGCGGCCCTCGAAGCTGGGAATGCCGCGTGCCTCCAGCCAGCGGGTGGCACCATCGGGACGAAGGATGCGGTACTCGATCGCGTAAGGTTCCGGCTCGGACGACCTGATCGCGGCCTCGGCTGCGGCCCGCAGTCGTGGGGCGTCTTCCTCATACACGAGTCGACGGATCTCATCGACGTGACGCGGCGACGATGCGTCCAGTCCATAGATCTGCCCATAACGCTCGTCGTGGGTGACAGCGCCGGTCTCGGTGTCGTACTGCCACCATCCCAGCTGGGCGGCGTCGAGCGCTAGCTGGCGCTGCTCCGCCAGGGACGCGAGCCGCTGCGTCTGCGCTTCGCGCGCGGCTTCCAGCAGAACACCGTGCGTGGTCTCGGTGCACACGCAATACATGCCGGCGATTCGGCCGTCGTCGCCGGTGACCGGCGAGTAGGAGAACGTGAACCAGGTCTGCTCGTCGTAGCCCTTGCGGCTCATCAGCAACGGCATGTTCTCGACGTAGCTGGCCTCGCCCTGCAGCGCACGGTGCGCCAACGGCCCCACCTCGCTCCAGATCTCGGACCAGATCTCCTCGAACGGCCGCCCCAGTGAGGACGGATGCTTCGCGCCGAGGATCTCCGCGTAAGGATCGTTGTACACGAAGCCCAGCTGCGGTCCCCAGGCGACGAACATGGGGAACTTGGACCACAGCAGGAGGCTGACAACGCTGCGCAGCGATTGCGGCCACTGCGCCGGCGGGCCGAGAGGCGAGCCGCTCCAGTCGTGGCTGCGCATCATCGTAGCCACCTTGCCCGGCGCATCAAGGAACTCAAGGTTGGCGCTCGCTGGCATGATCGGGCACGGCTCGAGGGAAGGCGGCGAGTATCGCAGAAGGTCTGCAGGTATCGCGTCAGCGTCGGCCGGGAGGTGGATAGCGATCTCACGCGTTTCCGCCCCGACCGTCATTCACTGCCGAATCTTCCGCGAACAAGACAGGGTAGCTTCGACAGACGGAACGGTTTGGCGATCAGGGCTGATTCGATGCCATCCTGGCGCGAGTGGCGCGCGATGAGACGACGAAGTTAATGCCGCCGTGCCGGTCGAGGGAGTCCGCAAGCCGGCCTGACCATGAGTTGGTCAAAAGAGCCAGCGACTTTCTCCATGAGCGGTAATTGGCCTCTGCGAACCTCACGACAGTCGTGCTGGAGATGCTTCGGAGTACAACGCCCCGCGTAGAACGCGTCGGCGCCAGCCGGAACGTGCGTCTGGCGCCGACGGAAACTTCAGGTGTGCTACGGGCTACGTACTGCGGCCGCGTGCGATGTGGGGCGCATCAGCGAGACGATCTGCCACAGCGCCGACAGGCCGACCAGGACGTACACCACGCGTGCGAGTAGCGCGTCCTGACCTCCGAACAACGCGGCGACGAGATCGAACTGGAATGCGCCGACCAGCCCCCAGTTCAGACCACCCACGATCAGCAGTACCAGCGTTAGAAGATTGAGACCTTTCATTGTTCATCTCTCCGTGTGCGCGGATTGGACAGTCAGCCCTGCGGCATGAGCACCTTATCGATCACGTGGATCACGCCATTGCTGGCGGCCACGTCGGCTTTGAGCACGCGGGCACCGTTGACGCTCACTGCGCCGCCGGACGCACGGATAGCGAGCTCGCCGCCCTGCACCGTGGTGGCGGCATCCATCCCCGCAACCTGGCTCGCTGTCACGCGGCCCGGCACCACGTGGTAGGTGAGGATTGCGACCAGCTTGTCGTGGTTTTCCGGCTTCAGCAGGCTTTCGACGGTGCCTTTCGGCAGCGCGGCGAAGGCTGCATCGGTTGGCGCAAATACGGTGAACGGGCCGGCGCCCTTGAGCGTGTCGACCAAGCCGGCTGCCTCGATCGCAGCAGTGAGGGTCTTGAACTGTCCGGCGCCGATGGCGGTATCGACGATGTCGGTGCGTGACTGCGCCGGAGCGCCGCCATTGGCGGCACCGTTGCCGCCGGCGGGGGCCGCGAATGCGGCCGGCGTCGCGACGGCTAGGGCCAAGGCCACGGCAAGGACGCGGTGGCGGATCGGCAGGAGGCGGAATGACATGGCGGTTCTCCAGAAGGAAGGGATGGCGTGGGGCGGAGTCTCACCCCCGTGCTGTTAGACACCTGTACAAGCCAGCCATGTACAGAGCATGTACGTTTCGCCATGTACCTTCGGCCCATGTACCCCATCAAGGCGGCCGCCGAACTCGTTGGACTGAGCACCGAGACTCTGCGTGCCTGGGAGCGCCGGCATGGCGCGATCCGCCCCGTCCGCGATGCCCAGGGCCGGCGCCTGTACAACCCGGAAACGATCGAGCGGCTCTCGCGATTGCACCGCCTGACCGACCGCGGCCACCCGATCCGCGACCTCGCGGCGTTGGACGACGATGCCCTCGACCGCTTGCTCGAAGACGGTCGACGGGCAGCCTACGGCGGCGTGGAGGGGCTTCCGTCACGCATGCTCGATGCGATCGCCGACTACCGCGTCGACGTGTTCGACCGCGACCTTTCGGTGGCGATCGCCACGCTGCCGATGACGGTGCTGATGACGCGTGTCGTCATGCCGCTGTTGCGGGAGGTGGGGCTGCGCTGGGCCGACGGCCGGCTCGCGGTCGCGCAGGAACGACTCGTCAGCAGCCTGCTGCGCATGCGCCTGCTCGCGATCCTCAGCCCCCCTCCGCGCGAACAACGGCCCCGCATGCTGTTCGCGACACTTCCCGACGAACGCCACGAACTGGGCCTGATCGGCGCGGCGCTGCAGACACTCGAAGCGGGCATGCCGGTGCTTTACCTCGGCACCGAACTGCCGGCCCTTGAAATTGTGCGCGTCGCGGTCAAGCTCGGCGCGGCCGGCGTAGCGCTGAGTTCGGTGGACCCGCAGCAGGCCCGCCCGGCGCTGGAGGAACTGCGCCGGCTCGATGCCGGGCTGACGCCCGGCGTGCCCGTGTGGCTCGGCGGCACGAATGCGCGCTACCTGGCGGAAGAACTAGCGTCGGCGCGGATACACGCCGTGGGCGATGCCCAGTCAATGACGCGGGGCATGGCTTCGCACGCGGGGCGCGGGTAATTGGCGCCGGATGCGTCATGCAGGGTGAGCAGGAATGACCAGCGCAAGGACCAGCACAGCGATCTTCAAGCCCCTTCTTCTGTACGTGTCCGCTTCGGGTCGAAAGTGGACGTCAGCACCGCCGGCGCAGTTGGCGGAGCCAGTGCCGCCCTTGCCCTTCCCTACCTCCGATAAACAGGCCTATCGATTGTCGCGCAAGAGCGCACACCCTCCACGCAACGCGAGCTAGGTCACACGCGTCGCGGCATCGGTGATTGCACGGACATAGCCATCGATCGATGTCGAACCGTTGAGCACGAGATGCCCATCCACGAGGTAGCTCGGTACACCGTTGATGCCCAGGGCATGCGAGTTGCTCTCCAGTCGAGTCACTTCTTCCGCGTAAGATCGGGACCGTGCGACGGCGTCAGGCGACATCCCGGCCTCAAGGGCGACGAGCTCGAGCACATCGGTGTTGCCGATGTCTTCACCTAGGGTGAAGTACGCCACGAACAGCAGGTCGACAAGGCGATCCTGGAGCGAAGCACCTCCTTCGTTCCACGCCAGCCTGGATAGCCGGTGTGCCGCCAGCGTATTTGGGGTACGCGATTGGCGGTCATAACGGAAGTCCGCGCCGACTCGACGCCCGGCATCGACGGCGCGCGCGTCCATCGCCAAGGCGTTCTCCCAGCCGAAGCGCTGGGTGCGGAACTGCTTACGGTCCATCCCGCTCGCCGGCATGGTTGGATTGAGCTGGTAAGGCAGCCACTCGACATCGACCGCGATACCGTCCCTCGCGAGGACCACCAGTGCGCGATCCAGACCGCGCTTGCCGATGAAGCACCACGGGCAGATCAGGTCAGCGACGACCTGCAGGTGCAGGCTTTTATCTTGTTGCGTGTTCATTGGAAACCTTTGAGTGTGTGTCGTTCTGCGAAACGCCCATTCCCAAGAGCTGTGCTGACGACGCACATGCGCTCGACGCAAAGAGCCGGCGGCGAGTTCGGTCAGTTACCGGTATTCGCTTCGCCGCCGACGTGTCGGATCTGGTTGGTGATTCGCAGGTGGCCTCAATCTAGGAGCGCAAGGCC